>NZ_JBFAPP010000004.1:0-436707 GCF_040676775.1 Micromonospora sp. NPDC049523
ACCACCGACCCGGCCAGTCTCTCGTTCGGTCGCACCATCTGGCCGCACGCGGACGACGTCCCGGTCACCCGGACCGTCACCTACCGCAACCCCGGCAGCACCGAGCTGACCCTGGACCTGGCCGTGCAGGTGACCGGACCGGAGGGCGTCGCCGCACCGGCCGGTCTGTTCACCACCAGCGCGGCCCGGGTGACCGTGCCGGCCGGCGGTCAGGCAGCGGTCACGGTGACCGCCGACACGAGCGTGGCCAGCGCGGACGGCTACTGGTCCGGCCGGCTCACCGCCACCGCCGGGACAACCGTGGTGACCACCCCGGTCGGGGTGAACAAGGAGGTCGAGAGCTACGACCTGACGATCAGCCACATCGACCAGATCGGCGGGGTGCCCGTCGAGTACAGCAGCCTGCTGGTCGGGCTCGACCGGTTCCTCTTCACCAGCGTGTACGGCGAGGACGGCACCGCGACCGTACGGCTGCCCAAGGGCAACTACGGCCTGAGCAGCATGATCTTCCGCGAGCGGGCCGAGGAGGAGTTCGACTCCACCATGCTGGTCCAGCCCGAGCTGGCCCTCGACAAGAACACCAGCATCACGGTCGACGCCCGTAAGGCCCGGCCGGTCGAGGTGACGGTGCCCCACCGTTCCGCCGTCCCGGCGCTGATCGACGTGACGGCGTCCTGGGTGACCGAAACCGCCGGGTACGGCACCAGCGTGCTGGCCGACACGTTCGAGGGCCTCTACGCCGGCTCGCTCGGTACCGGCCCGGCGAAGGAAGGCTTCGTCGGCCAGATCGGCAGCCAGTGGGCGGAGCAGGGTCCCGATGGCGACTTCGCCGACAGCCCCTACCTGTACGCGGTCGCCGAACAGTTCGCCGGCCGGTTCCCGAACGGGTACGTGCGCCACTACCGGGACCGGGACCTCGCCACGGTGCGCAACGAGTTCCGGGGCGGCGTGGCCGGTCAGGACGCGCACCGGTTGCTGTTCCCGGTCTTCCCCGAGGACATGGGTGCCTGGGCGGTCGTCCTGCCGGTGGAACTGCCGGGGCAGCGGGTCGAGTACCTCGGCACCAACGGCGGTGTGCGCTGGGAGTCCGCGCTGGAGTTGAGCGTGCCGGGCGAGGACGGCTGGCCGGTGCTCCAGGCCGTGCTGGAGACGCCGCCGACGGTGTACAAGGCCGGGCGGGAGTACCGGGACGTGTGGAACGAGGCGCCGTACGGTCCGTCCTTCCCCGAGTCCCGCTGGCCGGAGTCGGGCATCACCCGGCTGGGGAACACGATCGTGGTCGCCCTGCCCCTCTACAGCGACGCCGCCGGGCACGGGGGTGGCTCGCTCACCACGACCGCCCGTACCGCGCTCTACCGCAACGGCAAGCTGGTGGGGGAGAGCCCGGATCCCGGTTACGGCGAGTTCGAGGTGCCGGCCGGTCGGGCCGACTACCGGGTGGTGGTGTCGGCGACCCGGGACGTCTCGGACCTGGCCACCTCGACCGAGGCGGCGTGGACGTTCCGCTCCGGGCAGGTGCCGGGCGACGAGTTCGTCAAGCTGCCGGCAATGGCGATCCGGTACGCGCCGAAGCTCGACGCGGGCAACGCCGCTCCGGCGGGCAGGGCGTTCGACATCCCGGTGAACGTGCAGCGGCAGCCCGGCGCGCCGGGTGCGCAGGTGCGGCGGCTGACCGTGGAGGTCTCGTACGACGACGGGCGTACCTGGCGGGACGCGGAGGTCCGGCCGACGAAGTCCGGCTGGGTGGCGAGCGTACGGCACCCCGGCGGGGCGAAGTACGTGTCGCTGCGCGCCAAGGCGACCGACTCCGCCGGTGACACCGTCACCCAGCAGGTGATCCGCGCGTACAAGCTGAAGTAGCGCGACAAGCTGAAGTAGCGCGACAAGCTGAAGTAGCGCGACAACCTGAGGTAGCAGGAACGGGAAACGGGGTGCCGGCTCGACCGAGCCGGCACCCCGCCTTCGTCCGCGTCAGTCGTTGGCGTGCAGGGCGGCGTTGAGTTCGATGCCGTGTCCGGTGCGGGGCCGGGCCTCCAGGGCGCCGGTCAGCGAGTTGCGCCAGAACAGCAGCCCGGCCACGCCGGAGAGTTCGCGGGCCTTGACCACGGTCCCGTCCGGCAGGCTGATCTTGGAGCCGGCGGTGATGTAGCAACCCGCCTCGACCACGCAGTCGTCGCCGAGCGAGATGCCGATCCCGGCGTTCGCGCCGAGCAGGCTGCGCTCGCCGATGCGGACCTTCTCGGTGCCGCCGCCGGAGAGCGTGCCCATGATCGAGGCACCGGCGCCGACGTCGGAGCCGTCGCCGACCACGACCCCGGCCACGATCCGGCCCTCGACCATCGAAGTGCCCAGGGTGCCGGCGTTGAAGTTGCAGAAACCCTCGTGCATGACCGTGGTGCCGGGCGCCAGGTGGGCGCCGAGCCGCACCCGGTCGGCGTCGGCGATCCGTACCCCGGACGGGACCACGTAGTCGGTCATCCGGGGGAACTTGTCGACCCCGTACACGGCCAGGTGGCGGCCGGCGGCGCGCTCGATCACCCGCAGCTCGTCCACCCGGTCCGGCGGGCACGGCCCGGCCGAGGTCCAGGCCACGTTCGCGAGCTGGCCGAAGATGCCGTCGAGGTTGAGCTCGTTGGGCCGCACCAGGCGGTGGGAGAGCAGGTGCAAACGCAGGTACGCGTCGGAGGCGTCCTTGATCGGGTCGGCCAGCGAGCCGATTTCCGTGATCACCACCACCGTACGCAGACCGGGCAGCGCCCGCTCGCCGACCGCTCCCGGCGGCAGGTCGAGTACGTCGGCCTGCTCCTCGCCGGGCACCAGCGGCAGTGCGCCAAGGCCCAGCTTGCCGGTCGGGTACCAGGTGTCGAGCACCTGGTCATCGGCGGTGACGGTGGCCAGTCCGATACCCCAGGCGGGCTGCGCGGAAGTCATCGAGTCATCCTTGTCCTCGGGAGCTGCGGGCGCTGCGAGTCATGGACAGCACAGCTCGCCCGCTCGGTCCGCGCCCGCACAATCTTGACGGTACCGTGCCGGACATGGAGAACCCGCTGACCCCCGAGGTGTTGGCCGATCCGGTCGCGTTGACCCGCGCCCTGGTCGACATCGAGTCCGTCTCGCTGAACGAGAAGGAAATCGCGCACCACGTCGAGGAGGTGCTGCGGTCGGTTCCCCACCTGGACGTGCAGCGGCACCAGAACACGGTGATGGCCCGTACCGAGGTTGGCCGTTCGCAGCGGGTGGTGCTGGCCGGGCACCTGGACACGGTGCCGTTGAACGACAACTTCCCGTCGAAGCGCGAGGGCGACCTGATCTACGGGTGCGGCACCTCGGACATGAAGTCCGGCGTCGCGTACGCCCTGCATCTGGCGGTGAGCCTGGCCGAGCCTCGGTACGACGTGACGTACCTGTTCTACGAGGCCGAGGAGATCGACAGCCGGTACAACGGCCTGACCCTGGTGGCCAACGCGCACCCGGAGTGGCTCGCGGCCGACTTCGCGGTGCTGCTCGAACCGACGTACGGCGTGGTCGAGGCCGGTTGCCAGGGAACCCTGCGGGCGATCGTGACGACCACCGGACGGCGGGCGCACTCGGCACGGTCCTGGCGCGGGGTGAACGCCATCCACGCGGCCGGCGAGGCGCTCAACCGGTTGGCCGGCTACCAGGCCCGGACGGTCACCATCGACGGCTGCATCTACCGGGAGGGCCTCAACGCGGTCGGCATCCACGGCGGGGTCGCCGGCAACGTGGTGCCCGACCGGTGCGAGATCGAGGTCAACTACCGGTTCGCGCCGGACCGGTCGCCGGCCGAGGCGGAGGCACACGTACGCGAGGTGTTCGCCGGTCTGGAGGTGAACCTGGTGGACGTGGCTCCGGGGGCGCTGCCCGGACTGACCGCGGCGCCGGCCCGGGAGTTCCTGACGGCGGTCGGCGAGGAGCCGGTGGCGAAGCTGGGCTGGACCGACGTGGCCCGGTTCGCCGCGCTCGGCATCCCGGCGCTGAACTTCGGGCCGGGTGACCCCAACCTGGCGCACGCGCCGGACGAGCACGTCGAGATCGGGAAGATCCGCGACGGGGCGGCAACCCTGCATCGCTGGCTCGCGCCGGCCTGACGCGTCGTGCTTCGACCACCGGCCCCCGGGCCGGGTCGAAGCACGGGCCGGCCCGGCCGGATCAGGCCTGGCCGGCCCGGCTCATCCGCCGATCAGCGAACCCTCGCCGGGACCGCTGGAGGTCTCCGCGGCGATCGTCGAGTCGAACGTGGTGTCGTCGGTCGAATCCTGCTGGCGGGCAACCCGGCGTTCGGCCACCACGGCGCGGATTCGCTGGTGCATCTGTCGCCGGAGCCGGATGATCTCGTTGTTGTTGATCACGGTGCGCCTCCCCCCAAAGGTGTCCGGCGGCGCTGCCGGACCCCGTGCATACCCGGTATGTGAATAGTAAGACGCGTACGGGGGCCGTTAGGTTGCACCTGAGCGGCGCACTTTTCCCGTTGCCGGGGTGAGTTGCCGACGCGGACCGGCCATCCCACTACCGTGGACGCATGAGTCACAGCAAGGGACGCAACGGCAGGGCCCGGGGGCCGGAGCGGCACGGCGGCGGGGTCACCTTGCGCCGCGACGCCATCCCATCCAGTACGGCCGACCAGCGCCTACTCGACTCCCGCAGCCGGGCCGACTGGAAGACCAAGGACGCCTGGCGAGCCCTGCGCATCCTCTCCGAGTTCGTCGAGGGCTTCGACACCCTGGCCGACCTGCCGCCCGCGGTGAGCGTCTTCGGCTCGGCGCGCAGCCTGCCGGACAGCGACGAGTGCAAGCTCGCCGAGGAACTCGGTGCCGCCCTCGCCCGCGCCGGTTACGCGGTCATCACCGGCGGCGGCCCCGGGGTGATGGAGGCGGCGAACCGGGGTGCCACCGACGCTGGCGGGCTCTCCGTCGGGCTCGGCATCGAGCTGCCGTTCGAGCAGGGCATCAACGACTGGGTCGACATGGCGATCGACTTCCGCTACTTCTTTGCCCGCAAGACCATGTTCGTCAAGTACGCCCAGGCGTTCGTGGTCCTGCCGGGCGGTTTCGGCACCATGGACGAACTCTTCGAGGCGCTGACCCTGGTGCAGACCGGCAAGGTGACCCGCTTCCCGGTGGTGCTGATGGGCAAGGACTACTGGAGCGGGCTGCTCGCCTGGCTGCGCGACACCCTCGCCGCAACCGGCAAGATCGGAGCGGCTGATCTCGAATTGATACTGGTCACCGATGATGTGGCCACCGCCGTCGGGCATATCGTAGATGCCGACGCCGCGCTCGCCGCGGAACAGGAAGCGCTCCAGGAGACGGCCATCGCGCAGGCGGGAGCCGACCAACAGGCAGCTTCCACCTCTCGCGAAGGGTGAGTCGATGGCCGCCATCTGCGTTTTCTGCGCTTCCTCCCGTACGCTCGACCAGCGCTGGCTGGACCTCGCCACCGAGACCGGCGGTGAACTCGCCCGGCGCGGCCACACCCTGGTCTCCGGCGGCGGCTGTGTCGGCATGATGGGCGCGCTCGCCGACGGCGCCCGCGCGGCCGGCGGCCACACGCTCGGCATCATCCCGCAGGCGCTGGTCGACCTGGAGGTCGCCGACCGGCACGCGGACGAGTTGGTGATCACCGACGGCATGGCCAGCCGCAAGACCGCGATGATCGACAAGTCGGACGCGTTCCTGACCCTGCCCGGCGGGCTCGGCACCCTCGACGAACTCTTCGAGGTCTGGACCATGGCCACGCTGGCCATGCACCACAAGCCGGTCGTCCTGCTCGACCAGGACGGCTTCTACACCGGGCTGATCGACTGGCTGTACGGACTCGCACCCACCCGCTTCGCCCACCAGCGGGCGATGAACCTGCTGGTGGTGGTCGACTCGATCGGCGCCGCACTCGACGCCATCGAAGCCCGCCTCGACTGACCCGCGCTCCCGTCACCGTCACCACGCGGTCACCCCGTGCGGTCCTCGCTCCGGCGGCGCTGCCGAAAGCGGTGACAAGCCGCCCTTGCCTACGCGGGAGCGTCGGGGCGGCATGGTGTGATGGGCGGCGTGCAGGCGTACCAGCTCGTTCGTCGGCCGGCCGAGGCCGTGCCGGCGCGGGTCGGCGACCCCCGGCAACAGCAGGTCGTCGAGCACGTCGACGGGCCGCTGCTCGTACTCGGCGGGCCGGGCACCGGTAAGACCAGCACCCTGGTCGAGGCCGTGGCCGCGCGGGTGGCCGGCGGCGTCGACCCGGAACGCATCCTGGTGCTGACCTTCGGCCGGCGTTCCGCCACCGCGCTGCGCCACCGGATCGAGGCCCGCGTCACCGGCATCGGCGCCCGGGTGATGCACGAACCACTGGTACGCACCTTCCCCGGTTACGCCTTCGGCCTGCTGCGCCGGGCCGCCGCCGAACGCGGTGAGCCGTCACCACGGCTGCTCACCGGCCCCGAGCAGGACCTGATCATCCGTGAGCTGCTCGACGTGGTCGGCGAGGAGAACCCGCCTGACGGCAACGCACCCGTCAACCCGAACGCAGCCGTCAACCCGAACGCACCCGCCAACCCGAACGCAGCCGCCGACGCGAACGCACCGGCCGACCGGATCGGCTGGCCCGAGCAACTCCGCCCGGCGCTGCGGACCAGGGCCTTTGCCGGCCAGCTACGCGACCTGATGCAACGTGCCGCCGAACGCGGGGTCGGGCCGGTCGAGCTGGCCCGGCTGGGCGAGCGGCTGGGCCGGGCCGACTGGCCCGCCGCAGCCCGCTTCCTGCGCGAGTACGTGGCCGTACTGGCGCTGCGCGACGCGACCGGCCGGGGCTCGATCGCGTACGACCCGGCGGAGCTGGTCCGGGCCGCCAGCGGGTTGCTCGTCGACGACCCGGAGCTGCTGGACGCCGAGCGGCGCCGGTTGACGTACGTCTACGTCGACGAACTCGCCGACACCGACCCGGCCCAGCTCGAACTGCTCAACCTGATCGCCGGAGGCGGCAAGCCGCTGGTCGCGTTCGCCGACCCGGACTCCTCGACGTACGCGTTCCGTGGTGCCGACCCGGCCGGTGTCGCCGCCTTCCCGCAGCGGTTCCGTACCGCCTCGGGCGCGGTGGCCCGGACCGTCCTGCTCAGCACCGCCTACCGGGGCGGTACGGGTCTGCTCGGCGCCGCCGCACGGGTCGCCCGGCGGCTGCGCGGACCGATCACCCACCGGCAACTCACACCGCTGCCGGACGCCGAACCCGGCACCGTCGAAGTCCGTACGTTCCGCTCCGCCACCGGCGAGTCGGCGTACCTGGCGCACGCGCTGCGCGCCGCCCACCTGATCGACGGTGTGCCCTGGTCCCGGATGGCGGTGCTGGTCCGGTCGGCGCCCCGGCAACTGCCCTCGTTGCAGCGGGCGCTCCAGGCCGCCGGGGTGCCGACCGTCGTACACGCCGAGGACCTGCCGCTGCACCTGCAACCGGCGGTGGCCCCGCTGTTGCTGCTGCTGCGCTGCGCGCTGGAGCCGGCCCGGCTCGACGAGGAGGCTGCGGTCGCGTTGCTGCACTCGCCGCTCGGCGGGGCGGACCCGTTGGCCGAACGGCGGTTGCGGCAGGGCCTGCGCGCGCTCGCGCTGGCCGGCGGTGACCGCAGGCCGTCCGGGGAACTGCTGGTCGAGGCGTTGCGCGATCCGGCGGAGCTGGCCGCGATCGAGCGGCGCTGGGCGGCACCGGCCCAGGCGGTCGCCGGGTTGCTGGCTACCGCCCGGACCGCCGCCGCCGCTCCCGGAGCAACCGCCGAGCAGGTGCTCTGGGCGGTCTGGCAGGACAGCGGGCTGGCCGAGCGCTGGTCGGGTGCTATCGGCCGGGGCCGGACCGCCACCGGCGAGGGCGAGAACGCGCCCCGCTGGCGGGCCGCCGCGGCCGACCGGGACCTGGACGCGATCGTGGTGCTCTTCGACGCGGCCGCCCGGTTCGTCGACCGGTTGCCGGGTGCGCGTACCGAGGTGTTCCTCGACCACGTGCTCGGTCAGCAGTTGCCCGCCGACACCCTGGCACCGAGTGCCGACCCCGGCGAGGCGGTACGGCTGCTGACCGCGCACGCCGCCAAGGGACTCGAATGGGATCTGGTCGCGGTTGCCGGCGTACAGGAGGGGACCTGGCCGGACCTGCGGCTGCGTGGCAGCCTGCTCGGCTCGGAGCGACTGGTCGAGGTGCTCGCCGGCCGCGCCGACGGTAGCGGGCTGGCGGCCAGCCTGGTCGGGCAGACCTCGGCGTTGCTGGACGAGGAGCGCCGGCTGTTCTACGTGGCGATCACCCGCGCCCGGCGCCGGCTGCTGGTCAGCGCGGTCGCGTCGGCGGCGGTCGGCGGCATGGACCACGAGGAGCAGCCGAGCCGCTTCCTCTACGAGCTGGCCCCTCCGGCCGACCCCGGCTCCCGCCCGGTCGGCTCGTCCGGCCCGGATCCCTCCCCGTCACCCGCCCCGGATGGCCCGCACGTCCCGGTTCCGGAGACGGAAGCAACGCCACAACCGGAGGCGGAGGTGTCGCAGGCGGGGGAGGAGCCGGGGGAGTTGCCGGTGGAGCGGGCGCCCAGGGCGCTCACGCTGCCGGCGCTGGTGGCGGAACTGCGTACCGTGGTGATCGACCCGGCCTCGTCCGACCAGCGGCGGCAGGCGGCCGCGACCCAGCTTGCCCGGCTCGCCGTCGCCGGGGTGCCCGGCGCCCACCCGGACGACTGGTGGGGCCTGCGGGCGCTGTCGGACGACCGGCCGCTGGTGGACGAGGGCGAACCGGTCAAGGTCACCCCGTCCACCATGGAAAGCGCGCTGCGGTGCAGCCTGCGCTGGCTGCTGGAGCGGCACGGCGGTGCGGCCCCGGCCAGCGGCGCGCAGGGGGTGGGCAACCTGGTGCACGCCGCCGCGATGCTCGCCGAGGACGCCAGCGCCGACCGTGGCCAGCTCATCGAGTACGTCACCGCGCGCTTCGACGTGATCGACCTGGCCGCCCAGTGGATGGCCGGCCCGGAGAAGCAGCGGGCCGAGGCGATGGTCGACAAGCTGCTCCGCTGGCTGGCCACCAACCCGCGCCGGCTGCTCGCCATCGAGCACGAGTTCGCGGTCCGGCTGGACGACCCCACCCGACCGATCGACCTGACCGGCCGGGTGGACCGGCTGGAGGTCGACGCCGACGGCCGGCTGGTCGTGATCGACCTCAAGACCGGCAAGTCCACCGCTGTCACCGGCACCGAGCTGGCCGAACATCCGCAGCTCGGCGCGTACCAGGCGGCGGTCGAGGCGGGCGCGTTCGCCGAGTTCGGCGCCGAGTCGGGCGGGGCGGCGCTGGTGCAGCTCGGCACCGGCACCAAGGACGCGAAGGAACAGGGCCAGGCCCCGGTCACCGCGGCCGACGAGGCCGGCTGGGCGCGGGCGATGGTCCGGCGTACCGCCGATACGATGGCCGCTTCGACCTTCGCCGCGGTGGCCAACAGCAAGTGCCGGGTCTGCCCGGTCCGGACCAGCTGCCCGGTCTCCGGCAAGGGCCGCCAGGTGGTCGAACCGCCCGCCCGGCGGCCGGGGATGACGCCGCCGACCCAGCGTGGAGAGCAGGATTGAGCCAGTCGTCACTGTTCGCCGCGACGGCGCCGCCGCCGTCGCGGACAGCCGACGCCGGCCCGCGCTACACCCCGGTCGAGCTGGCGAAACTGCTGCGGCTGCACGCACCCACCCGGGAACAGGCGGCGATCATCGCCGCGCCGGTCGAGCCGCTGCTGGTGGTCGCCGGTGCCGGCTCGGGCAAGACCGAGACGATGGCCGCCCGGGTGGTCTGGCTGGTCGCCAACGGGTACGTCCAACCCGAGCAGGTGCTCGGGCTCACCTTCACCCGCAAGGCGGCCGGAGAACTCGCGCACCGGATCCGTACCCGGCTCGACCAGTTGGTCCGGCGGCTCGGGCGCGACGGCCGGGATCCGGAGGGCGACCAGCTCGGCGGTGAGCCGACGGTGGCCACGTACCACTCGTACGCGGCGAGGATCGTCACCGAGCACGGGCTGCGTGCCGGGTACGAGCCGTCGACAAGACTGCTCACCGAGGCGTCCCGGTGGCAGCTCGCCGACCTGCTGGTGCGTACGTACGACGGGGACATGTCCGATGTCGACCGGATGCCGAGCACCATCACCGACGCGGTGCTGGCCCTCGCCGGTGAACTGGCCGAGCACCTGGTCACCCCGGACGAGCTGGCCGCCTGGACCGGGCGGTTCTACGCCGAGGTCAGCTCCCAGCCGGGCAAGATCTACGCCGACGTACGCAAGGCGCTCAAGATCCAGCAGATCCGGCTCAAGCTGATGCCCCTGGTGCGCGCGTACGACCAGCGCAAGGACGACTTCGAGGCGATGGACTTCGGCGACCAGATGGCCCGGGCGGCCCGGGTCGCCCGGGACCACCCGGAGGTCGGCGCGATCGAACGCGAGCGCTACCGGGTGGTGCTGCTCGACGAGTACCAGGACACCAGCCACGCCCAGGTGGTGCTGTTGCGGGCGCTCTACGGCGGCGGTCACCCGGTCACCGCGGTCGGCGACCCGTGCCAGTCCATCTACGGCTGGCGGGGTGCGAGCGCCGGCACCCTGGACCGGTTCCCGACCGAGTTCAACCACACCGCTGGCCGCCCCGCGCGCACGCTGACCCTCACCACGAGCTGGCGGAACCGGCCCGAGATCCTCGGCGTCGCCAACGGGCTCGCGGTGCCGCTGCGGGCCGCCGGGGCCCAGGTGAGCGAACTGGCGGCGGCGATGCGGGTGGACGACCCGATCCCGGGTCGGACCGCCCGGGGGGCCGCTGGCGGGACCGTGCACTGCGCGCTGCTCTCCACGTACGAGGAAGAAGCCGACTGGATCGCGGACAGCCTGCTCGCCGCCTGGCGCGGGGCGGCCCGGATGCCGTCGGCGCTGCCCGAGCACATCCCGGTCGACCGGCGGCCGACCAGCGCGGTGCTGGTCCGGGTGCGCAGCCAGATCCCGGCGATCGAGGCGGCCCTGCGCGAGCGGGGGCTGCCGGTCGAGGTGGTCGGGCTCGGCGGACTGCTGGACACACCCGAGGTACGCGACGTGGTCTGCACGCTGCGGGTGCTCGCCGACCCGACCGACGGGGCGGCGCTGCTGCGGCTGCTCACCGGGGCCCGGTGGCGGATCGGCCCGCGCGACCTGGTGGCGCTGCACAAGAGGTCCCGGGCCATCGCCACCGTCCGGCGGGAACTGCCCCGCGCCGACGGTGATGCCGAGCCCGAGATCAGCACCGACCGGCTGGACGACGCGACCCTGGTGGAGGCGCTGGCCGACCTGGGGCCGGCGCAGCTCTACTCGGCCGAGGGTTATGCCCGGCTGCGCGCGTACGGCCTGGAACTGGGCCTGCTGCGGCACCGCCTGGACCAGTCGCTGCCGGACCTGGTGGCGGACGTCGAGCGGACCATCGGCCTGGAGGTGGAGGTCGCGGTACGGGCCGGTACGGACGGCCGGGGCGGCGACGCCGGCCTGGCCCGTGGCCACCTGGACGCCCTCGGTGACGTCGCCGCCCGGTTCTCCGGTGACTCGACCAACGCCTCCCTCTCCGGCTTCCTGGCCTTCCTGGCCGCCGCCGAGGAGGAGGAACGGGGGCTGGCGCCGGGCGAGTTGGAGGTGATGGAGGGCGCGGTGCAGATCGTCACCGCGCACGCCGCGAAGGGTCTCGAATGGGATGTGGTCGCGGTCGCCGGGCTGACCCGTGGCGTCTGGCCCGGCCCGGTCCGCAACTCCGACCACTACCTGCTCGGCCTGGGGGTGCTGCCGTTCCCGCTGCGCGGCGACGCGGACGGGCTGCCGGTACTGGACCTCGACGAGGTGGCCGACCAGAAGGGCGTGATGAAGGCGCTCACCACCTTCACCGAGCAGTGGCGGGCACACGACGAACGGGAGGAGCGCCGGCTCGCGTACGTGGCGGTGACCCGGCCCCGGCGGCTGCTGCTCTGCTCCGGCTACTGGTGGGGTGACGGGGCGAAGCTCGCTCGCGGCCCGTCGGTCTTCCTCCGCGAGGTGTACGACCGCTGCCTGGCCGGCGACGGTTACGTGATCGACGCTTGGGCGCCGGAGCCGGCCGGTGACGCGGTCAACCCGACCACCGAGGTGGTGCTGAAGGCCGAGTGGCCCGCCGACCCGCTGGGTGGCCGCCGTCCGGTGATGGCCGACGCGGCGGCCCTGGTCCGCCAGCTCATGGCCGCCGACACCGGCCCACCGTTGCCCGCCGACACCCGTGACCCGGACGGCGAGCTTGAACCGGGTGGCGAGCCGGAGACCGAGCCCGTTGTCGATCCGGATCTCGACCGGTGGCGGCGGGAGGCGGACCTGCTCCTCGCCGAGCGGGCGGAACTCGCCCAGCAGGTCGGGCCGATCGAGGTCGCGCTCCCCGGTCACCTCTCCGTGTCGCAACTGGTGGCGTTGCGTCGTGACCCGCACGCGCTGGCCCGTACGCTGCGCCGGCCGATGCCGTCCCGCCCGGACCCGTACGCCCGCCGGGGCACGGCCTTCCACGCCTGGTTGGAGCAGCGGTTCGGGGCCGGTCGGCTGCTCGACATCGACGAGTTGCCGGGGGCGGCCGACGAGGACGCCGCGCCGGACGAGGCGCTGGTCGAGTTGCAGCAGCGGTTCCTGGCCAGCGAGTGGGCCGATCGGGTGCCGGTCGAGGTGGAGGTGCCATTTGCCACAGTGGTCGCCGGGGTGGTGGTCCGGGGCCGGATGGACGCGGTGTTCAGCGGGCCGGGCAGCCGTTTCGACGTGATCGACTGGAAGACCGGACGGGAGCCGGTGGGTGCGGCGGCGGACGCGGCGGCGGTGCAGCTGGCCGCGTACCGGCTGGCCTGGGCGGAGCTGGCCGGGGTGCCGCTGGAGCAGGTACGAGCCGCTTTCCACTACGTACGCGAGGGAAGCACCGTACGTCCGGTGGACCTGCTCGACGCGGACGGTCTGGCGGCGCTGATCACCGCGCTGCCGGTGGCTTGATGGCTGTTCCGGCAGGTACGTGCTAGGCTGACCAAGTTGCAGTTTTGGTTCCCAGAGACTCTGTGTGCGCCTGCGGGATTGTAACCCAGGCGCTCTTTGTTATGTCCGGAGTTCTCCGGGCGGGGCGACCAGGGGGCGACACCGATCCGCGCCTGCCGGGCGCGGGCGATTCTCTTCGGCCCGCAAAAGTGCGGGACCGATCGTTCCGTCAAGGAGACGAAACAAATGGCAATTGGCACCGTCAAGTGGTTCAACGCTGACAAGGGCTTCGGCTTCATCACCCCGGACGGCGGCGGCGCCGACGTCTTCGCCCACTTCTCGGCGATCCAGTCCTCCGGCTACCGGAGCCTGGACGAGAACCAGCGGGTCGAGTTCGAGGTGACCCAGGGCCAGAAGGGCCCGCAGGCCGAGAACATCCGGCTGATCTGAACCCAGTTACACCCCACTGCGCCCGCCGGGCGCGGTGACGTGACCGGCCCGCGCCATGCTGGCGCGGGCCGGCCCCGCGTATTCCCATCGGTTCGTGCTTGCGATCGCTGGTGGAGCCCTTCACGGCTCCCGGCGGCCAGTGCCCCACGGGCACCTTCCTCGACACGTGCCGCCTTGAGGAAGGTGCTATCCATGACCCATGCCATCGCGTCGTTCACCGACGCCCCGCTCGCCCCCGCGCTGCGTTCCGCGCTGGTGGCGAATGGCATCACCGAGCCTTTCCCGATCCAGTCCGCCACCCTGCCCGACTCGCTCGCCGGTCGGGACGTACTCGGTCGCGGTCGCACCGGATCCGGCAAGACACTCGCGTTCGGGCTTCCGCTGCTCTCCCGTACCGCCGGTCGCCGGGCCCGCCCCGGTCAGCCGTTGGCCCTGGTCCTGGTTCCGACCCGGGAACTGGCCCAGCAGGTGACCACCGCGCTCGCCCCGTACGCCCGCGCGGTCAACCTGCGCTGCGTCACCGTCGTCGGCGGTCTCTCCCTGCAGCGCCAGGCCGACGCCCTGCGCGCCGGTGCCGAGGTTGTCATCGCCACGCCGGGTCGGCTCGCCGACCTGACCAACCGCGGTGACTGCCGGCTCGACCAGGTCACCATCACCGTGCTCGACGAGGCCGACCAGATGGCCGACATGGGCTTCCTGCCCCAGGTCACCCGGCTGCTGGAGCAGGTCGCGCCGAACGGGCAGCGGATGCTCTTCTCCGCCACCCTGGACCGTGGCGTCGACCGGCTGGTCCGCCGCTTCCTGACCGACCCGGTGTCGCACTCGGTGGATCCGGGGACCGCCACGGTCACCGCGATGACCCACCACGTGCTGCACCTCGACGCGGCCGACAAGGCCGCCACCACGACCCAGATCGCCGCCCGCGAGGGCCGGACGATCCTGTTCACCGGTACGAAGCACCGCGCCGACCGGCTGGCCCGGCAACTGCTGGCGAGCGGCGTACGCGCCGCGGCGCTGCACGGCGGCAAGTCCCAGCCGCAGCGGACCCGGGTGCTGGAGCAGTTCCGCAACGGCCAGGTGACCGCGCTGGTCGCCACCGACGTGGCGGCCCGTGGCATCCACGTCGACGGGCTGGACCTGGTGGTGAACGTGGACCCGCCGACCGAGGCGAAGGACTACCTGCACCGCGGCGGTCGTACCGCCCGGGCCGGCGAGTCCGGTGCGGTCGTCACGCTGGTCACCCCCGACCAGCGCCGGGACATGGCCCGGTTGATGGCCACCGCCGGGATCCGGCCGGAGTCGGCGCAGGTCCGGCCGGGTGACGCCGAACTGGTCCGGGTGACCGGTGCCCGCGTACCGTCCGGCGTGCCGGTGACGGTGGTCGCGCCGAAGCCCGCCCAGGTTCCCAACCAGCCCGGCGGTGCGTCTCCGCGAGCCCAGCACCGCAGCTCGGGCCGTACGCGTCGGCCCCGTCGCCCCAGCACTCCCCGCGCCGTCTGACCCACCCCGCCACACCCACCCCTCGCCCTGGACAGGCGAAGGGGTGGGTGTGGTGGCGTAGGCGGAGAACCGATCGGGTCATCGGATTGCGTCCGATGGATGACTGCGTTGTGTCCGGTCATGGGTGATCCTGTTCCCTGGGGAGCTGGCGGGTCGGTCGACGGGTTCCCGATGGGGAGGTCGTCATGATCTTGACTGCCGGACCGGGGGCGGTACGAGAATTCCTCGTTGTGCTCGCGGTCGCCCTCAGTGGACTTCTTCTCGCCCTGATCGCGGCCTTCACCCCCTGGTACGACACCCCGAGCGGGCCCAGTCGTCCGCACGTGGTCGAGTTGCAGGCCCCACCGCCCCGCGCGGCCGACAGCGTCGAGCCGAACCTCGTCGGCTCCGGCTGATCTGGGACGGTTTTCGCTGGATTGTGCCGGGCGCGTCCATGGCGAGGTCGGCGGCCGACCGCGAGGGCTGGTCGGCAACTCGTCGGGTGCTGGTGTTGACTAGAGGAGATGCCTCCCGCGATGCCACCCGAGCCGCCGCCCCGGCCCACACCGGGTACGGCATGGGCGGCCGGCCCGGTGACCCGGCTCGGCGGCCCGCCCGTCGCGGCTCCGTCCGCTGTGGCGCCGCCGGCACCGGTCGGGCGCGAACGGTACCGCCTGTGGTGGTTCGCCGGTACGGCCGGCGCGGTCCTGGTCGCCGGCCTGGCGGTGGTTCTCGCGATGACGCTCGGCTCGGATCCGCACCTGTTCGGTGACGACTTCTCCGCCCCGGCCGACACGAGGCCGCCACTGGCCCGGATGTGCCCACCGGCCAGCGCGCTGCCGCCGGGCGGGTCGCCAACCGCGTCACCGCCCGACGCCCCGTCGCCGCAGGCGACCGCGTTGCCGACAACACCGCGGTCGGCCGCGCCGGGCGGGTCGCCGTCGGTGGGTCCGCGTACGGTCGACGAGGAGGCGGGCATCTCCTACACCGAGTACGGGGCACCCTGGCTGCCGTGGGACGCCGAGTGGAACGCGGGCATGCTCGAGGTGCCGTACAAGGTGGGGCAGCACTTCGTCACCGAGCCGTCGTACGACGGTTTCAGTGACTACCACGCGTCGATCCTCTCCGCCGCAGTGCCCGCCGCGGAGAACGACGCCCTCACCTTCGACCTGGAGTGCGTCGGCCGGCAGGTGGCCGCCGACGTGCGGGCCGAGTACTACCCGCAGCCGAGCCGGATGGAACTGTTCCGCGACGAACGGACCATGCTCGGCGGTCGGCCCGCCTGGGTGACCGTGTTCCGGCTGCACTTCAGCCGGGCGGGGCTCAAGGCGACCGACGAGTTGGCCGCGGTTGCCTGCATCGATGTCGGCCGGGCCACCGCCGCGATCTTCTACGTCTCCATTCCGGGCACCCATCGCGAGCTTGACTGGGTGGTCGACGACGCGCTCGCGTCGGTCCGCCCGATCTGACGCCACGCCGACGGCGAACTGCGCCGAAACGGTCGGAGCGGGTCGGCCGCCTGGGTACGGTTTCCCGGTCGGCGCCGTCCGGAGTGTCCCGCATTCGCCTCCGGATCCCGCCGAATATCTCACGACCGCTAGCGGGCGAGGTCGTTGATCTCCTACTTTCGGCATAGGATTTTCCGGATCAACATCGAGGGGCGGCGGCATGAGCCGGACGGTGCTGGTGGTGGGTGGTGGCTGTAGCGGCGTGCTGGTCAGCCGAGAACTGCTACGGCACACCGCAGCCTCGGTGACACTGGTCGATCCGTCCGCGTCCCCCGGCACCGGAGTGGCGTACGGGCCGGCGGCCCAACCGTGGCACCTGCTCAACTCGCCGGCCGGCACGATGAGCGCCGACCCGGACGCGCCCGGCGACTTCGTCGACTGGTGTCGGGTCCGCCGGCCATCCGTCGCCGCCGGTGACTTCATGCCCCGGAGCTGGTACGGCGACTACCTGCGGGACGTACTCGGGGCGGTCGAGCGGGAGGCGGCGGGGCGGCTGCGGATCGTCCGGGACCGGGTGAGCCGGATCGTCGGCACCGGCGGGCGGGTCGGTGCCGTACTCGACTCCGGCGAGCGGCTGGCCGCCGATCGGGCCGTACTCGCGATCGGGGCACCGGCCTCGGCGGACCCGGCGCAGCGCTGGCCCGCCTCGGGTGCGCGGGGGTCGGGTTACGTCCGTGACCCGTGGTCGCCCGGTGCGCTGGACGCGGTTCCGGCCGACCGGCCGGTGCTGCTGGTCGGCACCGGTCTCACCGCGGTCGACGTGGCGCTGAGCCTGGCCGCCGCGGGCCAGCGCGGGCCGATGATCGCCGTCTCCCGGCACGGGCTGCTGCCGAACGCACAGCACCGGCCGGGCCAGCCGGCGGCGGTGCCCGCCGGACTGCCGGCGTCGGCCGAGTCGCTGCGCCGGCTGGTCCGCCAGGTCCGCGCCCTGGTCGAGGCGGGTGCCGACTGGCGGGCGGTGGTCGACGGGCTGCGACCCCGGCTGGACACCTACTGGGCCGGGTTTTCCGCGGCGGACCGGGACCGGTTCCTGCGGCACCTGGCCCGACACTGGGAGGTGCACCGGCACCGGATGGCCCCGGAGATCGCCGACGAGGTGGCGCGACTGCGCGCCACCGGCCGGCTGACGGTACGGGCCGCCGTGGTCGAGGCCGTCGAAGCGGGACCGGAGGGTGGACTGGACGTACGGCTCGGGCACCGTGGGCCGGTGCCGGGTGGCGACAACCGCCCCGAGGGGTACGGCGCGATGGTCAACTGCACCGGTCCGGGCCGGCTGCCCGCCTCGGCGGATTCCCTGGTACGGCAGCTGCTGGCCGACGGTCTCGCCCACCCGGGGCCGTACGGGCTCGGGCTGGACGTGGACGAGGCCGGTGCGCTGCGTGGACGTGACGGTACGCCCACCGCCCCGCTCTGGACGCTCGGCTCACCGCGTCGGGGCCGGCTGTGGGAGACCACCGCCGTACCGGAGATCCGTGGCCAGGCCAGGGGTTTGGCGTACCGGTTCGCCGCCCTTGACGGAGTGACCAGCCCACTCGTCGCCACCGCCTGACACGCCGATCAACCGTCGCCGCGCCCGGTGCGAGCGCGACCGTGGCGGAGCACGAATGCCTCTGGACAAGATCCCTATCTAACCAGTAGGACTTACGGAGATAGGGACCCGATCATCGAGCGCGCCCCGGCGCGGGAGGCGAGCAGACCGTGACCTTCCACTGGTTCCTCCCCACCTCCGGCGACGGTCACCAGGTCGGTGCCGCGACCGTACGGGCCGGGGCCGCCCGGCACGACCGGGTGGCGAGCGTGGACTACCTGAGCCAGGTCGCCAGGGCCGCCGAGGAGTCCGGCTTCACCGCCGCGCTGACCCCGGTCGGATCCGGCTGCCCCGATCCCTGGATCGTCTGCGCCGCCGTCGCCCGGCACACCACTCGGCTGCGGCTACTGGTCGCGGTCCGCGCCGGCTTCGCCCTACCGACCCTGCTCGCCCAGCAGGCCGAGGCGTTCCAGGCGATCTCCGACGGCCGGCTGGCGATCAACATCGTCACCGGCGGCGACCCGGCCGAGCAGCGGGCGTACGGCGACTTCCTCGACCACGACGCGCGCTACGCCCGGACCGCCGAAGCCCTGGAGGTGCTCCGGCTGGCCTGGCAGGGTGCACCGTTCGACTACTCCGGCGAGCACTACCGGATCGAGCGCGGTGGCCTGTCCACCCCGTTGGCCGAGCCGCCGCCGATCTACTTCGGGGGAGCTTCCCCGGCCGCCGAGGCGGTGGCCGCCCGGCTCGCCGACGTGTACCTGATGTGGGGCGAGCCGCCGACCGCGATCGGCGAACGGGTCGCCCGGATCCGCCGGCTCGCCGACGGGCACGGCCGGGCGCTGCGTACCGGTCTGCGGTTGCACGTCATCGCCCGGGAGAGCGCGGACGAGGCGTGGGCCGAGGCTGACCGGCTGCTCGCCGGCATGGACCCGGCCCGAATCGCCGCCGCGCAGGCGCGGTTCGCCCGGATGGACTCGGTCGGCCAGGCCCGGATGGCCGCGCTCAACGCCGGCACCACCGACGGGCTCACCATCGCGCCCAACCTCTGGGCCGGTGTCGGCCTGGTACGCGAGGGCGCCGGAACCGCGCTCGTCGGCAGCTACGCCGAGGTCGCCGCCCGGCTCGACGAGTACGCCGCGCTCGGTGTCGACGAGTTCGTGCTCTCCGCCTGGCCGCACCTGGAGGAGGCGTACCGGGTCGGCCGGGAGGTGCTTCCGCTCACCCGCATCGGCGCGGCGGCCGACCAGCCGTCCCCGGTCGGGGCAACGGCGCCGCACGCGGGTGTGGGGACGCGCTAGGGTCGGGTCGTGGCGGCGCGGAGATCAAAGATTCCAGCAACGAAGTATCCGGTCGAGCGGTTCACCCTCGACAACGGCCTGCGGGTGGTGCTGACCCAGGACCGCAGCGCCCCGGTGGTCGGAGTGGCGGTCGTCTACGACGTCGGCATCCGATCCGAACCGGAGGGCCGGACCGGCTTCGCCCACCTCTTCGAGCACCTGATGTTCCAGGGCTCGGCGAACCTGGAGAAGCTGGCCCACTTCAGGCACGTGCAGGGTGCCGGCGGCACGTTCAACGGCTCCACCCATCTCGACTACACCGACTACTTCGAGACGTTGCCCAGCAACGCCCTTGAACGCGCGCTCTTCCTGGAGGCCGACCGGATGCGCGGACCCCGGCTGACCGAGGAGAACCTGCGCAACCAGGTCGACGTGGTCAAGGAGGAGATCCGGGTCAACGTGCTCAACCGCCCGTACGGCGGTTTCCCCTGGCTGCGGCTGCCGCCGATCATGTTCGACACGTTCCCGAACGCGCACGACGGCTACGGCTCCTTCGACGACCTGGAGAGCGCGACCGTCGACGAGGCGGCCGACTTCTTCGACCGTTACTACGCCTGCGGCAACGCCGTACTCGCCGTCAGCGGGGACCTGGACGTGGCGCAGACCCGCGAACTGGTGGCCCGGCACTTCGACTCCGTACCGGCGCGACCGGCGCCGACCCGGCCCGATTTCGCCGAGCCGGACCTGACCGGCGAGCGGCGGCAGTCGTACTCGGACCGGTTGGCGCCGCTGCCCGCGGTCGCGGCGGCGTGGCGGGTGCCGGATCCGGTCGCCGACCTGGCCGGCTACCTGCCGTACGTGGTGCTGGCCGAGGTGCTGACCGACGGCGACGCCTCCCGGCTGGTCGAGCGGCTGGTGCTGCGCGACCGTACGGTCACCAGCATCGGCGGTTACCTGGGCTTCATGGGCGAGCCGTTCGGCGTACGGGACCCCACCGCACTGCTGGTGGAGGCGCACCTGCCGCCCGGCGGTGACGTGGAGAAGGTGCTGCGCACCATCGACGAGGAGACGTCCCGGATCGCGATGGACGGGCTGGTCGACGGCGAGTTGGCGCGTACCCAGGCGCGGATGGCCACCCACCTGCTGCGGGGGACCGACGCGGTGCTCGGCCGGGCCCTGCAGATGGCCGTGCTCGAACAGCAGCGCGGCGCACCCGAACTGATCAACGACCTGCCCCGGCTGCTCGGCGAGGTCACCGAGGAGCAGGTACGGGCGGCCGCCGCGACCCTGAGTCCGGAGCGTCGGGCGGCCGTCGAGGTCATCCCCGGAGGAGCGAAGTGAACGGCACCGTCAGCTCCGCCAGCGACGAGGTGAAGCTCGCCCTGCCCGCGCTGGGCCCGACCCGCAAGCTCAAGGTGCCCACCCAGGCGGAGGTGACGCTGCCCAACGGGCTGACCGTGATCGCCGTCCGGCGACCCTCGGTACCCCTGGTCGAGGTGCGCCTCTGGGTGCCGTTCGGCCGGGCGCCGTTGGCCCGTTCGGTGCTGCTCTCCCAGACCCTGCTCTCCGGCACCGCGACGATGTCCAACCTGGACATCGCCTCCGAGTTGCAGAAGGTGGGCGGCGGGCTGGCCGCCGGTGCCGACCCGGACCGCTTGATGGTCTCCGGCAACGGGCTGGTCACCGGCCTGGACCGGATCCTGGAACTGCTCGCCGAGGTGCTCACCGACGCGGCCTACCCGTCCGACGAGGTGGCCAACGAGCGGGACCGGATGATCGACCACATCCAGGTCGCCAAGAGCCAGCCGTCGCACGTGGCCCGGGAGGCGCTGCTGCACCGGATGTACGGCAAGCACCCGTACGCCGTGCAGACCCCGGAACCGGAGCAGGTACGGGCGGTCCGGCCGGGCCAGCTCCGTACGCTGCACGCCGATCGGGTGCATCCGTCCGGCGCGGTTCTGGTCATCGTCGGTGACGTACGGCCGGAGCGGGCGCTGGAGGCCGCCGAGGCCACGCTCGGCCGATGGAAGGGTGCGGGACGGGCGCTCGAACTGCCGCCAGCTCCGGCACTGACACCTGGGCCGCTGGTGCTGGTGGACCGCCCGGACTCGGTGCAGTCGTCGCTGCGGATGGCGTTGCCGGCGGTGCCGCGTACGCATCCGGACCACGCCGCGCTGCACCTGGCGAACCTGGTCTTCGGTGGCTACTTCTCGTCCCGCTGGGTGGAGAACATCCGCGAGGACAAGGGCTACACGTACGGGCCGCACTCGGTGATCGAGCACGGTGTCGCCGGTTCGGCCCTGATCGTCGCGGCCGACGTGGCGACCGAGGTGACCGGCCCGGCGCTGCTGGAGACGATCTACGAGCTGGGCCGGTTGGCCTCGTTGCCGCCGAAGGAGGACGAACTGGAACAGGCCCGTCAGTACGCCCTGGGCACCCTGCAACTCGGCGTGTCGACGCAGGCCGGACTGGCCGCGGTGGCGAGCGTCTACGCCGGGTACGGGTTGCGTCTGGACTACCTGGCCGAGCACTCGGCCCGGTTGGCGCGGGTCACCCGCGACGAGGTGGCCGCCGCGGCGGCGAAGTACCTGGCTCCGGCCGGCGCGGTCACCGTCGTACTCGGTGACGCGGCGCGGATCGCCGGCCCACTCGCCGCGCTGACCCCGGTCGAGCCGGCGGCCGGCGCGTCGTGACCTGGATGGAGATGGCCGACGGGCCACCGTTGGCCCGCACGACGCTGGACCGGGCGGCGCACCGGCGGGCGGATCCGGACTGGCTGGCGTCTGCCTGGCAGCGGGCCCGGATCCTGGTGGTGGACATCGCCGGTGGCGGTCGGGCGCTGGTCGGCCCGCAGACCGACCGGCCGACGTTGCTGCTGCTGGCGGCGTCGGACGTACCGGAGGACGCCCTCGGCCGGCTGTTCCTCGGGGTGGAGCCGGACGGCACCCCGGTCTTCGCGGTCGACGCCCCGCTGCCGGTGCTGCCGGACACCAGGGCGGTGTCGCTGCGCGACGTGGGGCACCTGCTCAGCGACTCCGACGCGGGGCTGTTCACCACCGCGGTGGCGCTGGGCAACTGGCACGCGCGGCATGCGTACTCGTCAACCACCGGGCTGCCGACGGAGGTGATCGAGGCGGGTTGGTCGCGGGTCGACGACGGCGGCAACCATGTCTGGCCGCGTACCGATCCGGCGATGATCGTGTTGGTGCACGACGGCAAGCCCGGTCCGGAGGGGCTGTGTCTGCTCGGCAACAACGCGGCCTGGCGTCCGCGTGACGGGGTTCGCCGGTTCTCCTGCCTGGCCGGGTACGTCGAGCCGGGTGAGTCGGCCGAGGCGGCGGTGCACCGCGAGGTGACCGAGGAGGTCGGCATCGGCCTGGACCACCTCGCGTACGCGGGCAGCCAGGCCTGGCCCTTTCCCGGTTCGCTGATGCTGGGCTTCCTGGCTCGGGCCGATCCGGCGCAGCCGATACGGGTCGACCCGACCGAGATCGCCCAGGCCCGCTGGTTCAGCCGGCGTGAGATCACCGACGTGCTGGCCGATGCTCGGGTCGAGGCGGACGCGGGTCTGCGGGTGGGGCTGCCGCCGCCGTCGTCGATCGCGCTCTACCTGATCCACCGCTGGCTGGAAGAGGCCTGACCGGCCGACTGTTCCGTGCTCCCGTCGAGGAAGTGCCCGCAGGACAATCTTGGCCCGTGACCGTCGTTGCCGCGGCGGTCACGGGCCAAGATCATGGGCCGCCGAGGCCGGCTGTGGCGTGGTGCACGGCGGGGGAGCCGGGCCGGCGTACGGCGGTCGTCTATCAGGTGGGGCGTGGTGGCTGGCCGGTTGTTCCCGGCTGCTCCCGCCACTCGGCGTGGGGTTTCAGCTCGGGTTCGCCCAGCGGCACCACCTTGACCCGTTGCCGGCCGGCGCGTACGGCTCCGACGGTGGACAGCGCGCGGGCCAGGATCAGTGCGGCGTCGCGATCGTCCGCGCGGACGATCTGACGGCGGTTCTCGGGCGCGGTCTGCTCGTCGCGCAGCCGGCCACCGCCGGCCCAGATCGAGGCCAGGTCGTCGTCGGCGGCGGTACGGATGTCGGTGCGAACGATCAGAAACCGCATGAGCGTCTCCGGATGAACCGTGACGGATGATGATCGTGTAACTACTGAGTGGAGTTGCTTCGTGGAACTTCCACGTAGTTCCACTCGCCATGTTACGCACCGGAGCGTCGCCGGCAAGTGATACGCGCTGATTGGTTTCGCGGGTCAGCCATTCGGGTGATGCCTGCTCAGTGGCGGTATCACAGTGGATCAGGCGCCGACCGGGCGCGTCGGACGGCCTCGGCGGGGCCGGATCCGTTGCGGTGCAAGGTAACTGAGCGCTCTCGTCGGTTCCACAGAGGCCGATGACCGCTGCGTCACCGCCGAGTCGCGCGTGGAGACGTTCGGCCGCCACCGGTCCGGGAGCGGAACACGCCTTTCGCGAGGATATGCGCTTTCGCGAGGGTATGCGCTTTCGTGAGGGTATGAGCCTTCGTGAGGGTATGAGCCTTCGCGGGGGTATGAGCCTTCGCGAGGGTATGCGTCGAGGGCTGCCGGCGCACGCGGTCACGCATACACGGGCAGCCCTCGACGACGCGACGTTCAGTTCAGGTCGAACTCGCCGTCCTTGGCGCCGGCGATGAAGTCCAACCAACCGGTACGGGCGAATACCAGCACCGGCCCGCCTCGGTCCTTGCTGTCGCGCAGTGCCACCGGTGCCCGATCGTCGCCGAGCGGCGCGACCTCCACGCAGTTGGACGTCTGGCTGCGCGAACTGGTCCGCCAGGCGGCGCCGGAGAGGTGCTCGCCGAGCGGGTCCGGCACCGGGGACGAACGGGCAGTGTTCATGGTCAGCTCCTACCTGACTGGTGCATCGTGACGGGTGGCCGTCCGTCCAACGGCGTCCGGCCGCGACGAGTCACTGCTCGGTCAGGCGTTCGGTCCGTCGACGCTGGATCGGCGGTGTGGTCGAGCCGCGACCCGACGAGCTTCGCCCCGCCTCGCTGGAGACCCGTCCGGCCGCTTCGGCCAGCCAGGTCAGGGTGTCCTCGGCGGTGAGCGCCGCGGACTGGAGCCACTCGAAGACCACGGTGTACCGGTCCAGCTCGTCGCGATCGGTGAGCACCTGGTTGGTGGAGTGCCCCTCGATTGCCAGCGTCTCCGGATCCTGCGGGTCGGCGAACCGGTAGAGCGAGAAGCCGGTGTGCGGCAGGTACCAGTTGGCGATCCGCGCCTGGCTCGGCAGCACCTGCAACGTGATGTTGGGCAATGCTGCGAGCTTGCAGAGCTGGTTGAGCTGTCCGCGTATGACCTCCGGTGAGCCGGCCCGCCGGCTGAGCGAGGCCTCCTCGATCACGGCCGAATAGCGCGGCGGATGGGTTTCCTGGATCAACCGCAGCTGTCGGGCCATCCGGGCCTCGACCTCGGTCTCGGGATTTTCCACGTCCGACTTCTCGGCGTCGGTGGAGTGGTTGCCGAGCGGACGGAAGGAGATGATCCGGGCCCGGGCGTACTCCCTGGTCTGGAGCAGGCCGGGCACGACAACCGGGTTGTACTCGCGGATGTCGGCGCAGCCGGCCTCGAATTCGGCGAAGCTACGCTGGCGCGGCGTCATCACCGGGTACGAGCGCAGCCAACTCCGTACGTCCCCGGCTTCCGCCGTGATGGTGGCGAGTTCGTCGCGTAGTGGCCCGGTGACCCCGTAGAGCTCCAGCAGGACCATGACGTCCTGCGGGTCGGGCCGGCTGCGGCCGTTCTCCAGCCGGGACAGTTTGGACGCCGATGCCCAGCCGATCTGCTCGATCACCTGGTCGCCGGTGAGTCGGGCCGACTCGCGCAGACGGCGCAGTTCGCCACCGAGCCGGCGCCGCCGCATCAGCGGGCTGGGCACGGCCGCCTTGGAATCGGCCGAGGAGGTGGATTCGGCCGAGGAGGTGGATTCGGCCGAGGATGTGGATTCGGCCGAGGAGGTGGATTCGGCGGAGTTGGATTGAGCTGGAGGCAACTGGTCCTCGCTCTCGATCGTTTCGAGCCCGGCGGATGCCGGACACCGTGTCGAGCCCGGTCGTGCCGGGTCATGACCACTTCAGACTGCCCCCCACGGTCAGTATGCCGGCCGTCGCACTCCGGTGCGGAATTGGGGTCCCGGCGTGTCCAAGAAAGGATCTCTCTTTCGGACCCGAAAAAGGATCTCTTTCCAAAGAAAGCTTTCGAAAGCTACGCTTCCGGCCATGCCGCAACCGGCCGTCCGGGACATCCGGGATCCCCGGATGCTGCGTGCCATGGCCCATCCGCTGCGGTTACGCATCCTCGACGCGGTAGCGCTCTTCGGCCCGGCCACCGCGACGGAGATCTCCGAACAGGTCGGCGAAAGCCCCGCCAACTGCTCCTGGCACCTGCGTCAGCTAGCCCGCTACGGCTTCGTCGAGGAGGCCGGCGGCGGCACCGGACGGCAACGTCCTTGGCGGATAGTGCTCCAGCGGTACCGCTGGGGACCCGGCGACCCGTCTGGTACGGGCGAAGCCGAGCCTGACTCGCCCCGTGCGTACGCGGACCCCGGACCGAGCCGCACCGGCGCCGATCCGGAGTCCGGTGTCGATGCCGACCCGCGGTCGCGGGTCGGTGCCGCCGCCCACCAGGTGCTGCTCGACCTCGAATACCAGGCGTTGCGCGAGTGGCTGGGGGGCCGACACGAGGAGACGCCACAGTGGCGTGAGGCGGGCTTCCTCGCCCAGTCGATGGGCTGGTGCACCCCGGCGCAGCTCGCCGAGATCGGCGCGGCCATCACCGAACTGCTGTCCCGCCGGCTGCCGAGCCTGACCGACCCCGAAGCACGACCACCCGGTTCGCGACCGGTCCGCTTCATCGCCTGGGGCGTGCCGGCTCGGCCGGCCGAGCCGACCGACGCGGACGACGGCTAGCGCCGCTGCCGCGCACGAAGGGACCCCTCACCATGCGTGCCATCCTCCGCCGCCCCGACTTCCGCCTCCTCTTCGGAGGTCTCGTCGCCAGCATGATCGCCGAATCGATCCTGCTCCTGGCGCTCGCCATCTGGGTCAAGGACCTGACCGGCTCCGACGGGATGGCCGGGGCGACCATCTTCGCGATCGTCGCGCCGATGGCGCTCGCGCCGCTGGTCGGTTGGATGGTGGACCGGTTCCGTCGACGAGTGTTCTTCGTCGCCGTCAACCTCGGCACCGCGGCGCTGCTCACCCCGCTCTACGCGGTCCGGGACCGGGACGACGTCTGGATCATCTACGCGGTCAGCGCCCTCTACGGGCTCTCCTACGTCGCGCTCAGTGCGACCCTGATCGGGCTGATCAAGGAGATCGTCCCGGGTGACCTGCTGGCCGAGGCGAACGGTGCGCTGCAGACGGTGAAGCAGGGCCTACGGTTGGTCGGCCCGCTGGCCGGAGCGGCCCTCTATGCGGGCGTCGGCGGCTGGGCCCTGGCCACCCTCGGTGCGCTGGGCTTTCTCAGCGCGGCGGCGGCGGTCAGCCGGATGAAGGTACGGGAGAGCGCACCCGCCCCGGCCCAGCCGGGCTGGTTGGCCGAGATAGGGGCCGGCGTACGGCACATGGTCGACGATCCGGCGTTACGCCGGGGAGTGTCCGGAACCGCCATGACCATGCTGGTGCTGGGCTTCAGTGAGTCGCTGATCTTCGCGTACGTCGATCGGGGGCTCGGCCATCCACCGGCCTTCGTCGGCGTGCTGCTGACCGTACAGGGGATCGGTGGCCTGCTCGGCGGCCTGTCGTCGGCGACGATCGTCGGGCGGCTGGGTGAGGTGGGTGCGCTGGCCACCGGGGTGGCGATCTTCGCGCCGGCGGTGCTCGCCCTGGTGGAGCCGAATCTCCTGCTCGGCTTCGTCGCGATGGTGATGGCCGGCTTCGCCCTGCCGATCGTGATCGTCTCGCTCAACACGCTCACCCAGCGGCGTACGCCGGTGCCGTTGGTCGGCCGGGTCGCGGCCGCGTCCGAGGCGCTGATCAGCGGCCCGCAATCGCTTTCCATCGGACTCGGTGCGGTGCTGGTGGGTGTGGTCGACTACCGCCTGCTGTTCGCCCTGATGGCGGTCGCCATGCTCGCCGTCGCCCGCTTCCTCTGGCTAGGCCGCGCCCTCTCACCCCCGACAACCCCCGCAACCCCCACCACCCCCCTCCCACCCCTGGCCCCCACCCCTACTCGTTGAACATGAAGTTGGCGCGCTGCCGATCGGCGTGTCGCGTCGCCAACTTCATGATCAACAACGGTTTCCGCGGGGGCGGGGGGTCAGGCTGAGGGGGTGGGGGTGGGGGTTAGGCGCTGCTTTACCTGGGTGATGGAGGGGTTGGTGAGGGCGGTGCCGTCGGGGAAGAGGACGGTGGGGACGGTGGCGTTGCCGCCGTTCACGCTCATCACGTACTCGGCTGCCTTCGGGTCCTGCTCGATGTCGACCACCTGGTACGCGATCCCCTCCCGATCGAACTGGGACTTGAGCCGGTGGCAGTAGCCACACCAGGACGTCGAGTACATGGTCAGCATGATCAGGTCCTCCAGTTGTCGTCGATCGACAGGCTAATCGCTGCAACGCCGAAGCCGGCTGCGATGATTCCTAGCTGTGGCGGTTGACTCAAGCGCGGAACGGGTGCTGGCCGGGCTGGACCCCGAGCAGCGCGCCGCGGTCACGGCACCGGCCGGCCCGGTCTGCATCCTGGCCGGCGCGGGCACCGGCAAGACCAGGGCCATCACCCACCGGATCGCCCATCGGGCGCTCACCGGGGAGATCGCCGCCCGACACGTGCTCGCGGTCACCTTCACCGCCCGTGCCGCCGCCGAGATGCGCGCCCGACTGACCGCGCTCGGGGTGGGCGGTGTACAGGCCCGCACCTTCCACGCGGCGGCGCTGCGCCAGGTCCGCTACTTCGCGCCCCGGCTGCTGGAGGGCCGGCCGATGCCGGAACTGCTGGACAGCAAGGTACGGCTGGTCACCCTGGCCGCCGCCCGATCCGGCCTGCGTACGGACCGGGCAGCCGCCCGGGACCTCGCCGGTGAGATCGAGTGGGCGAAGTCCTCGCTGGTCGAGCCGGCCGAGTACGTGGTGGCGGCGGCCAAGGCACTGCGTGAGACTCCGCACGACCCGGCCCGGGTGGCCGAGGTCTTCGCCGCGTACGAGCAGGTCAAACGCGCCAACGGGGTGATCGACTTCGAGGACATGCTGCGCGCGGCGGTCTGGGGCATCGAGGAGCACCCGGACGTCGGCGAGCAGGTACGCGCCCAGTACCGGCACTTCGTGGTGGACGAGTACCAGGACGTCAACCCGCTGCAGCAGCGGCTGCTGGACGCCTGGCTCGGCGGGCGGGACGACCTGACCGTGGTCGGCGACGCCAGCCAGACGATCTACTCGTTCACCGGTGCGACCTCGGCGTACCTGGTCGACTTCCCGCGCCGACGGCGGGACGCGGTGGTGGTCCGGCTGGTCCGGGACTACCGCTCGACCCCGCAGGTGGTCGGCCTCGCCAACGCGGTGATCCGGCAGGCCCGTGGCACCGAGGCGCAGCTCCGGCTGGAACTGGTCGGTCAGCGGTCACCCGGACCCGAGCCCGACCTGCGGATCTTCCCCGACGAACCGGCCGAGGCGACCGCGGTGGCGGCCCGCTGCCGGCAGCTCATCGCCTCGGGTACGCCGGCCCGCGAGATCGCCGTGCTGTTCCGCACCAACGCGCAGTCGGAGGCGTACGAGAAGGCGCTGGCCGAGGCCGAGGTGCCGTACCTGGTGCAGGGTGCCGAGCGGTTCTTCGAGCGGACCGAGGTGCGCCAGGCCATGATCGCGCTGCGCTCCGCGGTGCGCTCGACGCCGGCCGAGATCCCGCTGGTCGAGGCGGTCGTCGACGCGCTCTCCGCGGTCGGCTGGGCCCGCGAACAGCCACCGCCCGGTGGCGCGGCCCGGGAGCGCTGGGAGGCGCTGGCCGCGCTGGTCCAGCTCGCCGAGGAGTACGCGAGCACCCCGAACCTGCTGCCCATCGGTGACGCCGCGGCGGCGAGCGCGAGGAGTGGGCTGGCGAGCCCCGCGGTCGCGAGCGACCCGGTCGGGTGGGTGGAACGGGCGGTGTCGCTGGCGGACTTCTGCACCGAGTTGCAGCGCCGGGCGACCCAGCAGCACGTACCGACCGTGGACGGGGTCACGCTGGCGTCGCTGCACTCGGCGAAGGGGCTGGAGTGGGACGCGGTGTTCCTGGTCGGGCTGGCCGACGGCACCCTGCCGACCACGTACGCCAAGACGGTCGAGCAGGTGGAGGAGGAGCGGCGGCTGCTCTACGTGGGGGTGACCCGCGCTCGGGAGTGGCTGTGGCTGTCGTACGCCTCGGCCCGCTCGCCCGGTGGTCGGCCCCGTCGCCCGTCGCGGTTCCTGCCGCAGCTCGACCGCTCTGGCGGCGAGCGGGCGGCGAGCCCGACCGGTACGGTCGCCGGTCGGAAACCCGACCCGCGACGGAATCGGGTCATCTCCTGCCGTATCTGCGGAGCCACCCTGCTCGCCGGGGTGGACCGCAAGTTGGGGCGCTGCTCGGACTGCCCGTCGGATCTCGACGACGAGTTGTACGGGCGCCTGCTCGACTGGCGTTCGCGGGTCGCCCGCGCCCAGAAAGTCCCTGCGTACGTGGTGTTCACCGACGCCACGCTGACCGCGCTGGCGGAGCGCCGTCCGGGTGCCGTCGACGGGCTGCTGGCGATCGCCGGGATCGGCCCCCGCAAGCTCGGCCTGTACGGCGACGCGGTGCTCGCTCTGGTGGGCGGCGCGACAGTGGACGAGTTGGGCCCGGAAAAAACTTCGACAATCGAGCCGTAAAACCGTTTGCCCTCGCCCCCGGATGAGGAATAGCCTCAAGGCACACCTCGCGAGCAGGGGCTAAAGGCCTGCTCAAGAGGGGTAACGACATGTTGGCGACGAGTGTGAGACAGGAGGCGAGTCCCATGGAGATCTACCGCTACGAGCGACCGTCGGCGCTGCTGACTGTTCTCGCACCGGTGTCGACGGCCAGGACTCTGCTGACCGTCGGCACTCCGTTGGTCCCCCAGGCGCACCAGGCTCCGGTCCAGGCCGAGCTGGTCCGGGTTGCCGCGTCCGCGGGGATCAATGGCACGAGTGGCTTCACGGGCGAAGGCATCCAACTGGCCAAGAAGCGGATGGATGTTCGCGGTGTTCCACCTCGAGGAAGGCCGGTCTGATCTACAGACCACCGGCTCACCTCGAGGCCGCGGAACCCGCTTACCGGGATCCGCGGCCTCAGTTTTTGTTTCGCCACAAGTACGTAGGACAGCGATCCACGAGATCGAAGCGAGAGAGAGGTGACCGGGCCATGAGTCTGGCGTTGGCTCCACTTGACCTGACCGTTGAGTTGGAGGCGAATCTGCCCTGCCGGAAGTTCGACCCCGACCTGTGGTTCGCCGACTCGCCCACCGAGCTGGAACTGGCAAAGTCGCTCTGCGGGGACTGCCCGCTGCGCGTCGAGTGCCTGTCCGGTGCGGTGGACCGAGCGGAGCCGTGGGGCGTCTGGGGCGGCGAGATCTTCGAGCGTGGCGCGGTTGTTCCGCGTAAGCGGCCCCGTGGCCGTCCGCGCAAGGAGGACGTCGCGCGTGACGTGATGCTGCGGGTCGAGGCCGAGGCGCGGTTGGCGGCCGATGGGCTGTCCGAGTCGCGCGGCGCTGTCCGGTTGGCGGCCTGACATGAACCCGAACCAGTCGTACGCCGGCTCCCTGCCGGTATCGAACGTTTTCCCGAACACCGCGATCCAGAATCCAAACGGAGTCGAAGAGATGCATCTCATCCAAGAAGCGTTGTCACGTGCTCGAATGCGACTGCCTCAGGCCGGTCGTCACACCACGCGCACTGAGGCAACCCGTTCCGCCCGTGTCATCGCACTGGAGGCCCACCGTCGGGCCGCCCGCGAGCAGGGGCTCTACTAACCACCCGGCGACCGCCCGCTGCTGAGCGGGCGGTCCCGCTGACCGTCCCCGCCGGTCCTCACCGACCGGCCCGAATGGCCGAGGGCGGATCCGAGAGTGCTTTCCAGCACCCGGATCCGCCCTCGGCCCGTTCTCGTGTCTAGTCGTCTTCGGCCGTGCCGCCCGGCGGGGCGAAACCGGGCAGCCAGCGTTCCACGATGTCCCGGTACGGCGCCTTCGCCTCCAACTGGCTCAGGATCCCGATGGAGCCGAGCGTGACCCGGTGGATCAGCAGGTACGACGGCGGCAGGTTGAGCTGCCGGCTCAACTGGTACGCCGGTGACCTCGGGTTGGTCAGCCGTCCGGCCTCGACGCGAAGCCACGCGCGGGTGAACCGGAACTCGTCCACCGAGAGCGGTTCGAGTACCGGCATGATGAAGTCGAGTACGGCCTCGGCGTCGATCACCTCGGTCGGCTTGATGAAGCCTTCGCCGCGCAGACCCGCCACCACGGCTTCGGCCTCCCCGGCGAGGGCCAGCCGGACCAGCCGGCCGACCGGCTCGGGGTGGCCGCCCGGCAGCCGGGCCACCGCACCGAAGTCGATCACGCCGAGCCGACCGTCCGGCAGCAGCCGGAAGTTGCCCGGGTGTGGGTCGGCGTGCAGCAGTCCGGCCCGGCCGGGTGCGGAGAAGTGCAGGGTGGCCAGGTGTCGCCCGGCCTGGTTGCGCTGCTCCTCGGTGCCGGAGGCGATGATCTGGGACATCGGGATGCCGTCGACCCAGTCGGTGACCAGCACCCGGGGGCTGGCCGCGACCACCTCCGGCACGAAGATCTCCGAGTCACCGGCGTACGCGGCGGCGAAGGCGCGTTGCGACTCCGCCTCCAGCTCGTAGTCGAGTTCCTCGCTGATCCGGTCGCGTAGTTCGGCGAGCAGCGGCTTGATGTCCAGTCCGGGCTGGATTGCCCGGAACATGCTGCCGAGCCGGGAGAGCTGCTTGAGGTCGGCCAGCAGCGCGTCGCCGGCCCCGGGGTACTGCACCTTCACCGCGACCGGGCGGCCGGTGGCGGCGGCCTTGGCCTTGGTGCCGCGCCGCCGGGTGCCGGCCGGTACGACCGGAGGCCCGTTCCAGATGGCCCGGTGCACCTGCCCGATACTCGCCGCCGCGGCCGGTTTGTCGTCGAATTCCAGGAAGTACGACCGCCAGTCCGGTCCGAGCTGTTCGGCCAGGACCTTGTGCACACTCGCCACCGGCAGCGGCGGAGCCGACTCCTGGAGCTTGGTCAGCGCCTGCCGGTACGGCGCGGCGATCTCCTCCGGCAGCGCGGCCTCGAACACCGACAGCGCCTGACCGAACTTCATCGCGCCGCCCTTGAGCTGCCCGAGCACGCTGAAGAGTTGTTCGGCCGTACGCTGCTGGATTTCGGCCGAGATCACCTCCGAGGCGAGGCCGGTGACCCGCTTACCGACGCCGAGCACGGTCCGACCGGCGAAGCCGAGCGGCAGGGCGGCTAGCTTGGCGGTCCGGGAGACGGCCCGGCGTGGGATGTCGGTCACCAGATCATTGTTACCGACTTTCCTTGGTCACGACCGCCGTCAGCGGGTGGCTCGGGCCACCCTGGCACCGGTTGACCGTTATTCGTTGTGCCGAGGCCGGAAGATACGGCCCCCGAGGGGGTCCGGAGGGCCCCGCTACGCCGCCGGGGATCGTGGTTTCCGGCGGCGGGTGCCGCAGCCGCAGTCGGGGTGCGGTGGCCAGGTCCGGCGGCGGAACCGCCCCGGTGTCCGGATCTCCACCGCCGCACCGATCGTCTCCGGCACGCCGCCGTCGAGGAAGGCGAGCACCTCGCCGGCCGCGTAGCCGACCGCCGCGAGCAGGGTGGGTGTGCTGCACGCCTGGAGCGTTGGCTCGGTGGCGAGCTGGGCGGCGAGTTCCGGCCAGCCCGGGTCGCGGTCGCGCCGGTGCAGGTCACGGCAGTTCAGGCACGGGGTGCCGGCCGCCCGGACCAGCGGCCCGACCACGGGTACGCCGTCGTGCAGGCTCAGCAGCAGGTGCGCCTGCCGGCGTTGGGCGTACCCGGCGGCGAGCAGGCTGGCCGGCCGGTCGGTGCCGACCTGGACCACCAGGCTGGCGTGGCCGCGCCGTACCGGTCGGGTCTCGGTGCCCGGGGCGGCACGGATGATGGCGTCGGCGACCGCCTCGGCCGTGGGTCGGCGGACATCGGTGGCGGCGGAGCCGGTGCAGGTCACGTCGTCGGCTTCGACCCGACCGTCCAGGTCGGGGTGCACGTGGCCGACGCCGGCCTGGGCGAGCGCGAGTGCGACCGGACCGCCGAGCCGGCCCCGGCCGGTCACCACGACCCGCGCGGTGCGGCGCCGACGCAGCAGCTGGGCGGGGGTGGCGGTGGCGTCCGGGCCGCGCAGGGCGATCGCCGCGGCCTCGCTGGAGAGCCGCTGACGGGCCGGCTCGGGCAGGTCCGCCGGGAGCAGGGTGTGCGCCCCGACGACCAGGCCCGCGGCGCGCAGCGTGTCGATCAGCGTACGGGCGTCGTCGCGGCTGACCTGGAGCCGTGCGGCCTGGTCCAGGATCACCCGTTCGCTGCGGGTGCCGTCGAGCAGGTCGAGCAGTCGGGCGGCACCGGGGTTCGCCACTTCGAGCAGGACGGCGCGGCTGGGATCGAGGCCGAGCTGCAGCGTGTGCCGGTCGCGCCAGAGCCTGACCAGGCCGGGAAGGAGCGTGGGCCGGGGGAGCGTGGTACGTGTCATGGGTGACACGCTGTCATCGTTGCCGAACGGTCGGTCGATCGTTATCCACAGGCATGCCCGGCCCTGCCGTGCACTATCCACAGGACTTGGCGGGTTATCCACAACCGGCGGGTAACTTCTGTCGTCGTCGGGACATGACACCGGGTGTCTGTACCGCGACAGTGCCCCTGGCCCGCGGGTACGGGAAGGGGCGGCCGAGTGGCCGCCCCAACCCCCGCGAGTGGGCTCGTCCTCGGTCGCTCAGACCTTGGCCTTGCCCAGGATCCGGTTGACCGTGGTGCCACAGACGGGACACTTGCCCTTGGCCATGTTCATGCCCGTCTTGGACACCTCGACGTTGCCCTCGAAATCGCGCTTTTCCTTGCACTTCACGCAGTAACCGTTGTAGGTCTGGGCCTTTTCGGCCACGGTGCCCCTCCTCGTCCTATCCCGTCGGCTAGTTCACCCGACGGGTGCCCGGCGGCGGGCCTCCAAGCCCTGGCGCTGGGGTTTCTCCGCGATCACCACTGTGTGACCGCCGGTCCGGCGGACCCTACCCAGGTGCGGGCGGTTCCATGTCAGCAATGCGCCGGCACTGTGAGTAAGCCGACGACGAGAGTGTGCATGCCGGAATAGGTCGGATAAGTCAGTTTCGCAGGGACACGCCGGTTGAATGCCTTCAGAACGTCATTCCGGGGGTGCCCGTGAGGAGCGCTCAGGTTGATCGTTTACCGTGGGGTCGCCTACCGGTTGCCGTCGCGTACGCACCGGTCAGCCGCTGTTGCGGGTCCCGGCGAGGGACCGGCCAAATATTTTTTTCGGACGGCAGGCCGCTAACCGGGATTTTCCTGGCGCGTGTCGATGGGTTGACTCTTGCGGTCCCCTGGTCACTACGCATTAGTTTTCCTTCGTGAATGAAACCCGGGCTGTCGCGAACCGGTAATGGCTGTGGCGCGCAAGCCGGTCGTCGAGGTACGGCGCAGTGAGCGTCGGCGTCGGACGGTGTCCGCGTACCGGGACGGCGAGCGGGTCGTGGTGCTCATCCCGGACCAGTTCTCCCGTGCCGAGGAGAGCGAGTGGGTCGACAAGATGCTCGCCCGGCTGGCAGCCAGGGAGGAGCGCACCGGCCGCTCCGACGACGACCTGCTGCTACGGGCCCAGCGGCTGATCGACCGCTACCTGCCCGAACACGGGCGGATCGCGATCCCGGCGAGCGTGCGTTGGGTCACCAACCAGAACGGGCGGTGGGGCTCGTGCACACCCGCCGACCGGACCATCCGGATCTCGCACCGGATCCAGGAGATGCCCGACTGGGTGATCGACTACGTGCTGCTGCACGAGCTGACGCATCTCGTCGTACCGAGTCACAACGCCCGGTTCTGGGCGCTCGTGGGGCGCTATCCCAAGGCCGAGCGCGCCCGGGGATACCTGGAGGGGGTCGCGGCCGCCGCCGGGGTCAACCTCACCGACTGAGCGCCACGGCGCCGGGCTAGGGTCACCGGATGGCCCGACGTCTGCTGATAACGCTGCTGGGGCCGGTGCGCTGGTCGCCCCCCGGAACCGACCCGAACCGCTGGCAGGCCGCCCTGGCCGAGGACGTGGTCGACCTGATCGCCACGCTCAGCGAGGTGGAACCGGCGATCGCCGCCGCCGCCGAGCAGCGGGCCCTGGCCGACGCGGTGGTCTGGCCGGGCATGCCGATCTACGACCTGCCGGCCCGTACCGTGGGTGCGGCCCTCGCCGCGGCCGCCGCCGACGGGTACGACCAGGCGGCCGTGATCGTCGCCGACGCACCCGACCTGCCCGGCCTGATCCTGGGCAAGCTGCTCCGGCCGCTGACGAGCCGCAGTGTCGCGATCGCCCCGGCCGCGCCCGGACCGGGGCTGTTCGGGGTGGCCGCGCGGCTGCCCGCGCCGGACTGGCTGTCGGCGATCGACCTGGACACGGCGGACGCGGACACGCTCCGAGCCGCCGCGCCGGACCCGGCCGAGGTGGCGGTCACGCCGGGCTGGCGTCGCCTGCGCAGCCCGGCCGAGCTGGCCACCCTGGATCCTGCCGTCGAGGGCTGGGACACCACCAGGACGCTGCTCTCCGCCCCCTGACGGGGGCGGAGAGGCGCCTCACGGGGTCAGGACGGGTTCTTCTCCCCGTTCTGCTCCGGGCCGTCGTCGCCCTCGCTGTCGCCCTGGTCGCCGCCCTTCGGGCCGCCCGGCTGGGTGAAGTCGAAACTGTCCAGCTCGTCGAGGTCGAGCTGGGCGCGAGCGAAGCCCTCCGGGTCGGCGAAGTCCTCACCCGAGGGCAGCAGGTCCGGGTGTCCCCAGATCGCGTCCCGGCCGGCGATGCCCCGGTGCTGGGTCAGCGCCGCCCAGAGCGCCGCGGCCTCCCGCAACCGGCGCGGGCGAAGCTCCAGCCCGACCAGGGCGGCGAAGGTCTGCTCGGCCGGCCCACCGGCCGCCCGGCGGCGGCGGAACGCCTCGCCGAGCTTGACCACGTTCGGCAGTCGCTCCGCGGCGGCGTTGTCCACGACATGGCAGACCCAGCCCTCGACCAGGGCCAGCGCGGTCTCCAACCGGGCCAGCGACGCCTTCTGGGACGGCGTGTCCTCCGGGGTGAAGATGCCCTCCAGAGCCAGCGCCTGCAACGACTCGGGATTGGTCGGATCGACCCGACCCATCGCCTCCTCGATCGCCTCCCGGTTCACCGTGATGCCCGCGGCGTACATCTCCACGGCGGTGAGCACGTGTCCGCGCAGCCACGGCACGTGGCCGAACAGGCGCTGGTGAGCCGCCTCGCGCAGGGCCACGTAGAGGCGTACCTCGTCCTCGGGCAGTTCCAGGCCGGTGCCGTACTCCCGGATGTTGGCCGGGACCAGCGCGGCCGTGCCGGCGGGTCCGAGCGGCAGGCCGATGTCCCCGGCCGAGAGCACCTCGGCGGCGAGCGAGCCGAGCGCCTGGCCGAGCTGACCGCCGAAGAGGGCACCGCCGAGGCTGGCGACCATCGACTGCATCGGGCCGAGCTGGGCGCGCTGCTCCGGCGGCACCAGGTCACCCATGGCCGCGACCATCCGGCCGGCGACCGGGTCACAGAGTTTGCGCCACACGTCGAGAGTCCGGAAGATCCACTCGTTCCGGTTCCACGCCACCGAGGTCTGGATGCCCGACGGCAGCGCCGAGCTGGGCTCGAGCCAGAGATCGGCGAGGCGCAGGGCCTCCTCCACGGCGTGTCGCTCGAACGGGGTGACCGCCGGGTCCCCGGACGAGGCGAGCTGGCTGGCCGCCACCTGGCGGGCCAGATCCCAGTTGACCGGGCCGCTGCCCGGTGCGGCGAGCAGCTGTTGCAGCTGAGCCATGAACTGCTGCATCTGCTGCGGGTCGTTGGGGTCGGGCGGCTGGCCACCCGGGAGCGCGAAGCCGAACGGAATATCAGGCACCCGTCCACGGTACGCGCGCGAGGGGGCCGGATGCTGGTCCAGGTGTTGCGCTCAGGGAGAACTAAGGGGTTCGACCGGCGGGACCCCCAGGGGGCCTCGGTACGCTCTGGCGCATGAGACGTCGCGGGGTCACAGTCCTGCTCGGTGCGCTGCTCACCGCCCTGCTCAGCCTCGGCGTGATCGGGGCACCCATCCCGTACGTGGTGCTCGGCCCCGGACCGACGGTCAACACGCTGGGCACCGAGGACGGCAAGGAGGTGATCCAGGTGACCGGCCGGGAGACCTCCACCTCGGCCGGGCAGTTGCGGCTGACCACGGTGGGTGTGCAACCCGACGTACGGCTGCTGTCGGCCATCTCCGGTTGGCTCTCCGACTCCGAGGCCGTGGTGCCGCGCGAGCTGATCTACCCGCCGGGGCAGACCCAGCAGCAGGTCGACGAGCGCAACGCCGAGGACTTCACCGCCTCGCAGACCAGTGCCGAGACCGCCGCCCTGCGGGAGCTGGGCTTCCCGGTGCAGGTCACGGTCAAGGCCGTCACGGCCGGCGGCCCGTCGGTGGACCGGCTCAAGGTCGACGACGTGATCACCTCCGTCAACGGTCAGCCGGTGCCGACCGCGACCCGGCTCACCGAGCTGGTCCGGGCCCAACCGGCCGGCACCGCCCTCACCGTCGGCTTCGTACGCGGCGGCACGCCCGGCACCACCACGGTCACCACCGCCGCGGCCAGTGGTCAGCCGCCCCGGATCGGGGTGGAGATCGAACAGCGGCAACCGCACCCGTTCCAGCTGAAGATCGACCTGGGCGACATCGGGGGACCGAGTGCCGGACTCATGTTCACCCTCGGCATCATCGACAAGCTGACCCCCGATGACCTGACCGGCGGGAAGATCATCGCGGGTACCGGGACCATCGACGACGAGGGCAACGTCGGACCGATCGGCGGCATCCCGCAGAAGCTGGTCGGCGCCAAGCAGGCCGGCGCGGTGTCGTTCCTGGTGCCGGCGGACAACTGCGAGGAGGCCGTCCGCAACCCCCAACCGGGCCTGCCGCTGTACCGGATCGGCACGCTCAAGGACGCACTGAACGCGTTGAACCTGTTGCGCACGGGAGGCCAACCGCCACGCTGCTGAACCGGTCCGCTCACCTTCGGCTCACCTTGGGCTCATCCCGCTCAGGTGGACCCCGTACTCTGGGTGCCTGGTCGGAGCCGATCACCGTGGAGCGGAGCCAACAGTGGTCATGCGTAGCAGTCCCCTACCGAGAATGAGCCGGCGCGGTCGCGTGACGGTCGGCGTACTGGTCGGGGTGTTCCTGCTGTTCACCCTGCTGGGCTGGGGGGTACAGGCCTGGACCGACTGGCTGTGGTTCGACGAGGTCTCGTACACCCAGGTCTTCACCGACGTCCTGGTCACCCGGATCGGGCTGTTCGCCTCCGTCGGCGCGGCCATGGCCGTGATCATCGGCGGCAACCTGTGGCTGGCCTACCGGCTGCGCCCGGTGCTGCGCCCGCACTCGGCCGAACAGGCCACGCTCGAGCGCTACCGGATGGCGCTGGCACCCCGGATCGGTGCCTGGATCAGCGCGATCGCGGTCATCGTCGGCCTCTTCGCCGGCCTGTCCGCGCAGAGCCGGTGGAGCCAGTGGCTGCTGTTCCGCAACGGCCAGGACTTCGGGGTCAAGGACCCGGAGTTCGGCATCGACATCGGCTTCTACGTCTTCCAGTTCCCGTTCTGGCGTTACCTGCTCGGGGTCGGCTTCACCGTCGTGGTCCTCTCGGTGATCGGCTCGCTGGCCGTGCACTACATCTTCGGCGGGGTCCGGTTGCAGGGCGTCGGCGACCGGATGACCAACGCCGCCCGGGCCCACCTGACCACCCTGGTCGCGGTCTTCGTGCTACTCAAGGCCATCGCGTACGTGCTGGACCGGCGGGCGATGCTGCTGGAGTTCAACGAGAGCGTCAACACCTACGGCGCCGGTTACGCCGACATCAACGCGCTGCTGCCGGCCAAGGAGATCCTGGCCTACATCTCGATCGTGGTCGCGATCGCGATCATCGTGTTCTCCAACGCGGTGATGCGGAACCTGGTCTGGCCGGGCATCTCACTGGCCCTGCTCGGCGTCTCGGCGGTGGCGATCGGCGGCATCTACCCGTGGGCGGTGCAGACCTTCGAGGTCAAGCCGAGCCTCCAGGACAAGGAGTCGCAGTACATCCAGCGCAGCATCGAGGCGACCCGGGCGTCCTTCGGGCTGGCCGCGACCCGGACCACGCCGTACGGCGCGGGCAACCTGAAGCCGCCGGCCGCGCTGGCCACCGACACCTCCGTGGTGCCGAACATCCGGCTGCTCGACCCGCAACTGATCTCCGAGACCTACACCCAGTTGCAGCAGGTCCGTGGCTTCTACGACTTCGGCCCCAAGCTCGACATCGACCGCTACACGGTCAACGGCGCCACCCAGGACTACGTGGTCGGCATGCGCGAGATCAACTACGGCGAGCTGACCACCCAGCAGAGCAACTGGATCAACCGGCACACCGTCTTCACCCACGGGTACGGGCTGGTCAGCGCTCCGGCGAACCAGGTGGTCTGCGGCGGCCAGCCGTTCTTCGTCTCCGGCTTCCTCGGCAACCAGGCCCAGGCCGGCTGTTCCGCCTCGGCCGAGCAGATCCCGGCCGACCAGCCGCGGATCTACTACGGCGAGCAGATGGACGACAGCGACTACGCGATCGTCGGCCAGGCCGACTCGGACCGCAACGTCGAGTTCGACCGCCCGACCGGCAACGACAGCGAGAACAACAGCGGGCAGACCTACACCTACACCGGCACCGGCGGGGTGGAGATCGGCTCGTTCACCCGCAAGCTGCTGTACGCGATCAAGGAGCAGGAGAGCAACTTCCTGCTCTCCGCCGCGGTCAACGAGAACTCCAAGCTGCTCTACGTGCGTAACCCGCGCGACCGGGTGGAGAAGGTCGCGCCGTTCCTGACGCTGGACGGCGACCCGTACCCGGCGCTGGTCGGTGGCCGGATCCAGTGGATCATCGACGGCTACACCACGGCCGCCACCTACCCGTACGCGGAGCAGGTCAACCTGCAGACCGAGACGGCCGACGAGCTGACCGGGCGGGGCACCTTCCAACTCGCCCGGGAGAACGTCAACTACATCCGCAACTCGGTCAAGGCCACCGTCGACGCGTACGACGGGACCGTCAAGCTCTACGAGTTCGACGAGACCGATCCGGTGCTCAAGGCTTGGAACAAGGCCTTCGGCGGGGACCTGGTGACGCCGAAGTCGGAGATCCCGGCCGACCTGGCCGCGCACTTCCGCTACCCGGCCGACCTGTTCAAGGTGCAGCGCAACCTGCTGGCCAAGTTCCACGTCACGGACCCTCGGGAGTTCTTCTCCGGGCAGGACTTCTGGGAGGTCCCGAACGTCCCGGACGCCCCCGACACCGGCCAGCGGCAGCCCCCGTACTACCTGTTCACCCAGTTCCCCGGGCAGGACACGCCGCGCTTCCAGCTCACCTCCGCGGTGACCCCGGCCAGCCGGCAGAACCTGGCCGCGCTGATCTCCGGGTCGTACGTGAACGGGCAGCCGCAGTTGCAGGTGCTGGAGTTACCCGACCAGACGGCAGTCTCCGGTCCGGTGCAGGTGCACCAGAAGATGACCAACAACGCGGCGATCCGGCAGGAACTCAACCTGCTCTCGTCCAACCAGGCCCAGGTGCAGTACGGCAACCTGCTCTCGCTGCCGTTCGGCGACGGCATGCTCTACGTCGAGCCGGTCTACGTGAAGAGCAACCAGCAGAACGCGTACCCACTGCTGCAGCGGGTGTTGCTCTCCTACGGTGACGGCGGCGAGTACGTCGTACTGGCCAACACGTTGCAGGACGGCATCAAACAGCTCGTCGAGCAGGGCAAGGCGGCCGGCGCCAACAATCCGCCACCCGCCACGCCACCGGCGCCGACCGACAATCCGTCGGCCACGCCGAGTCCCGGTGCGACGCCGACCCCGCCGCCGGCACTCACCGGTGAACTCGCGGCGGCGGCGGCCAAGGTGCAGCAGGCGATCGCCGAGGTCCAGGCCGCTCAGGCGTCCGGTGACGTCGAGCGGTGGGGCAAGTCGCTGAAGACGCTGGACACCGCGCTGACCGAGTTCCAGGCGGCCCAGCGGGCGGCCGGGGTGCCGGGTTCCACGCCGACGGGGGCGGGTTCACCCACGCCACCGGCGAACACACCGAGCCCGCCGGCCGGTACGCCGAGCGGCTGAACATCGTACGGCTGGTAGACCATCGGCTCGGGGTACGGGAATCAGATCTTCGATTTCCGTACCCCGAGCCCTTTCTTGGGGTATGGGCTGCTCCGCCGAATGCCGCGCGCTGTCGACCGGCAGCGTTCCGCATCCCTCGCCGTACGGTGAAGAGCCTGGTCAGAGCCAAAGTACGGACCTTGTGTCGGCTCGTTTTGCGGGCGCGTGTGCCGGTGCGCTAGTGTTAACGAGCCGACGCGGGGTGGAGCAGCTCGGTAGCTCGCTGGGCTCATAACCCAGAGGTCGCAGGTTCAAATCCTGTCCCCGCTACGATCGAAGTTGCAAGTTAGAGCCCGTCCCGGAAGATCGGGGGCGGGCTCTAACGCTCTTCCTGTCGGGCGCCACGAGACTCGGGCGCCACGAGACAGCGGAAGGGCTGGACAAGAGCGGGGCGTCTCTAGCAGCGCCCAGCGTGGTGGTGTGGCCTGCCCGTGGGCATATGAGCCGGGTAGGTGGGGAGCGGCTGTAGCTGTTCCGCGTTCCCCAGTCCGATATCGGACAGGCCGCTGGAAGCCAGAATCATTTTGTCGGCCTGACAAAATGGGCTGCATGGATGTCACCCCTCGCATCCTCGGAAGCGGCCGCCAGAAGTCACCATCGGTACACCTTGTCGGGATTCTCGGTCAAGGGATGCGGGGCTTGGCCCGGCTGTACAGGGGTCGGGGGTGGGACGTCACGGGATGCGACCGGCGCAATGTGGATCAACAAATGTCATGTCCCGTGTCTGGCGGGTCGGATCGCGCAACCGCCCCGGCGGGCGCGGATATCGACCTCGTTGTGCACAGCGTGGCAGTCAGCCCCGATCACCCGGATCTGATGAATGCCCGGCTCATTGGCATACCCGTGCTGGCCCGACCACAGGCATTGGCTCAACTGCTCGCCGCGACGGCCGCGCGGGTCATCGCGATAGCCGGCGTGAGCGGCAAGACCACGACGGTGGCGCTCACCGCCCAGATCTATCATCAGTTGGGATTGAGCCCCACCCTCTATCTTGGTGGCGAGGTACTGGGCCGGGAGATTTCCTACGGAGAGTGCGGCGACCTCCCGATCGCCGTCGCGGAGGCGTGCGAGGTCAACCGGGCGATGCTGGCGCTGCCCACCTCGGTCGCGGCGGTGACGTCGGTCTACTGGGGCGAGCACCCGACCTCGTACGACTCTCCTGAAGCCCTGGATCTCGCCTTCGCCCAGTTCGCCGCAGGAGCGGAGAGCGCCGTACTGCCGTCGGCTAACCGTGAGCTGCTCGATAGGGTGCGCGATCGCACCGATATCCGTCCGATCACCTTCGGTGTCGAAGCCGACGCCGAGGTGCGGCTGCTGGAGGTGTCGCATCGGAACGAGGGCTTCCGAGCCAGGTACGGAACACCTCGCGGTGAGCTGACCGTGCGGACGAGGCTGCACGGTGTCCATAACGCGATGAACCTTGCCGTGGCCATCGGATGTCACCTGGCCACAGGATCGGAATTCGACGCCCTGGCTGAGGTCGACTACTCGACGCTCTGCGCGCCGAGGCGCCGGATCGAGTTCGTCGGACGCCACGCGGGCGCCGACTACTATGACGACTACGGGCACAATCCGGTACAAATACAAACTGCCGTGCAGGTGCTGAGGAGGCGATACCCCGAGGGGCGTATCGGAGCCTATTTCCTACCGAGCGGATATGAGCGGCTGACCGCGTTCGGGGATGGCTACGTCCGCGCGTTGGCGCTGTTTGATCTCGTCTACCTGGCCAGGTCGATAACCGGCTTCGAGGACACGGCGACAACAGCGGATCAGTCGCGGTTTCCGGAAACAACAGTCGACCTGTTGCGTACGCGAGGTGTCGCCGCCGAGGTACGGGAGCGCGAGGACCTCGGATTCGACGACTTTGCGGGGTGTTCCGTCGTCTGCTTCCTCGGGGCATCGCGTCTCGATGGACACCTGGTTGCCATGTTCGACCGCCAACGATGAGGATTGGGAAGCAATGACGAGCTCGGATGTCGCGGTTGTCGCGGGCGCTGCTGGTGATATCGGTAGGGCGATCTGTCAGATTCTGACCGGCCGGGGACTGGCCGTGGTCGGCCTCGACATCGTCGGCCAGCCTGAAGGGCTCGCCACCGCCGGGTGGCACATCGTCGATCTCAGCGACGGGGACTTCCCCGAAGACCTGGGCCCACAACTGTGCGCGGCCGGGCCGGTACGGCATGTTTTCCACGTGATCGGTGGTTCTGACGCCGACGAACTTCGCGAGCCCGACCCCGTCAGGATTCCGATGGAGGTGTTCCGGCGCACGGTCGCCCTCAACCTCTATTCGGCCTACGGGGTCATCCGAGGAACGGTCGAGGAGCTACGGAAGACGTCCGGAGACCGCTCGTACACCCTGTTTTCATCACTGAACGCCCTGGGCGGTTACGGCGCGCCGGGATACTCCTCAAGCAAGGCCGCGCTGCACGGCCTGGTCAGGTCGCTCGCCGTGCCGCTCTCCCGGGAGGCGATCCGGATCAATGCCGTCGCCCTCGGCACGACCAGGACCGAAAACTACGTCCGGCTGGCCGGACAGGCGGGCCGGGAGGTCGACTTCGATAGGCTGGGGGCGGCGTTGGTTCCGCGAGGTTCGGTCCTTGAGCCGGCGGAGGCGGCCACGGCGGCGGTCGCTCTGGGACTTGAGAATCCCGCTGTCACCGGAACGGTGCTCGTGGTCGATGCCGGGCAGTCGTTGATGAGACCCAGAGCACGTTCATGAACCGTATCGGCTTTCTCGCCGGCTACACCGGCAGCGCCCTGCTGCAGTGGGCACGGACGAATGTCCGGTACGAGTGGGTGCGCTGGCTCACAGTGGGTGCCTTCGCGGCCGCGCTCGTATTCGGACTCGTGTTGGCGCTGCGCCTCGGGACGCTTGCGTCCACCGTTGCCGATGTCGCGATCAATGTCGCGGCATCGGTCATCGTGGCGGTCACTGCGGTCGTCGTGTTCAGCGTCGGCACCCATCGGCGGATTCGGCAGCGGCTGCTGGCGTACCAGCGGGGTGTGGTGGCCGCCGGACAACCCTCGGGGCGCTGGCCGAACCAGGCCCGGGCCCTCGTGACGCAACTGTGCGACGACCGCCACCATGCCGCGCTGCTACTGGAGACCCCACCCGGCGGTCTCCGGGCGTCTTTTGTCGAGGACCTGGTCGCGGCACTGTCACGGGCGAACATCGTCGCGCTGGTCATACCGCAACAGCGCCTGGACCACGCCGGGCCGGCGGCGGCGGCCTCGGACGAGTTCCGCGCGCTGCTCGGACGCGCGGGCCTTACGGATGTGCCGTTCCTGCGGATTCTCGAAGCCCTTGCGCGCAGCCGTCGGATCGTGGTTGTCATCGACGGGGTCGATGTCGTCAATCATCCGACCGATCGTGCCTCCATGATGGCTGTTGCCGCAGACCGTGCCCGAGATCTGATCGCCGCGAACCTTCCGTTTCTTGCCGTGGTCGACCCGGGTTCGATCGATCCGGACCTCGGGCAACATCGCGTCACCCTGCCCACGATCGAGCACTCCGAGGCGCTGGTCATGCTTGGCGTCGACGGGACCGACGAGGACGGTGAGCACCGGGCGGCAACGGAGCAACGGTTCGCGGCCGCCATGCAGTACAGCCTGCTCACGATCGAGTCCGTCGTACGGCAGCGGCGGGTCGACGGCAGGCGTTTGGCGGCCTTGACCCGACGGCTGACCGAGAACGGCCGGCTGTGGGTCGCCTTCCGGGTGCTGCGCGAGGCGGGGTACCCGCGGGTTGGCGGCGAGGCCACACCGCTGGTCGAGCGGCTCGCGCGGCGTATGGCGCTGCTGGAGTCGATCGAGGTCGAATACGCTGAACTGCTCGGCGAGCTGGCCGAGGACGAGTTGGAGGGATTCGCGGGGCAGTTGGCCACCCTTGAGCGGCAGCGGATCGTGGCGCGGCGTCGTCGGCAGGACAGGCTCTTCGTCCGCTTTGCCGATCCGGAGGTGGGCGAGGCCGCGGTCGGTGTCTGGTTGGCTGGGCGGCCCCGTCCGTACGAACAGTCGCGTCTTAGGGGCGGCACCGCGTTCGCGGCGGAGGCGGTCCAGCGGGTGCGGACAGCGGGTAGCGGTCGGGATCGTGCGTGGCGAGGGGTGCTCAGGAGCGTCCGTGACGGCGCACCGCTGTCCGCGTTCGGTGACGCCTTCGCGGCTCTGCTCGTATCGGATGAACCTGTTGTGTTTCCGACGGTGGACTGGATGGACGGAGCGTGGGAGACCGCCGACCAGGTCGAGCGGATGCTTCTGGTGCAGCGGATACCCGGTCGAGCGGCGGGGGCCTATACGGAGTTTCTCTGGAGCCGGGTGAAACCGCCGGCGTTCAACCGGAATTCTCACCTCATGCGCCGTGTCATCGCCCGCCATCTCGGTCGGCACGGGGTCACCAGTTGGGACCGGCTCCGCTCAGAGTGGTCGGGCCTGGTGAAGGTTGCCGAGCAGGGGCGACTCGCGTGGTACGACCGGCGGGTCATCCAACCGTGGCCTGGTATGGCGGTGGCGTCGCTGTGCTGGGTCCTGCCGTCCGTCGCGCTGAGCAGGGCGGGCGATCCGGAGCCGGGGATACTCCTCCGCCGCCTCGCCGCCGCCACGGTCCCCGGCGGAGGATCTGTCCGCGACGGTCGCCCCGACGTCGGTCTGGAGATCTCGCTCGCGGAAGGCTGTAAGGACGCCGCGTACCTCGCGCTCACCCACGGCTACCCGGTCGCCGACTCGCTCTGGCAGGTGGTCGTGGAGCTCGGGATGAATGGCCGGTCCTGGCTGTCGCGCATCGTCGCCATGCAGGCGGCGATGCTGCTGGCTGCGGTGGAACCCGCTCGAATGGCGGCGGTCGGACGACTGTGTCTGCTCCGGCGCGATGCTGACAACGAGCACGAGATAGCGCGTCGGTACGCGAGGGTTCTGGTCGACGCGTTGCGCGAGCCGCCCGAGCGTTTACGTCGCGTGGTCAACAGGTATGTCTGGCCGGACGACACCGAGGCGCTCGACGCCGCCGGTGGAGAGCTGACCGACGAGTCGGCGTTGGCGCTGGCGGCGATGACGATCGTCCTCAACTTCGGGGAGAGCCGCCGTCGGGTACATGGCGACCCGGTCGCGGCTCAGTCGGCGCGGGTTCGTGCCTTGGTGTACGAGTTGACCCCGTCCTGCATGAGTCGGCCCCTGGCCGCTGCCGCCGCACGTGATCTGCCCTGCGATTGTGCTCTGCGACTTTGCGGACCCGATTTGAGGGATATTCCGGACATGCGGCCCATCTCGCGAATATTTGCTTATCGGTGCCTCACGGCGTTACAGCGGCAGTGGCGGAATCCGCGCGAGGCGCTGCGTTGGCAACAGGCTCTGTGGATCCATCTCCGCAGGGCGGCCATCTGAGCCCTCATCCCCGAAGGCTCGGAAAACCGCAGTTCAGATCCCCCGTGTTCGCGCGATGTGGAGCGAACGGCGGCGGCGCCACGATCGGGTGGTGACGACGGATGCGCTTGCGCCGAGCACCGAGGCACCGGTAGCGGGTCGCGGTCGATCGAGGCTGACACCCATGCTGGGTCCGGCCCTGGTCGCCGCGATCGCCTACGTCGACCCCGGCAACGTGGCGACCAACCTGACCGCCGGTGCGACCTCCGGCTACCTGCTCGTCTGGGTGGTGGTGGCGGCGAGCCTGGTCGCCATCCTGGTCCAGTTCCAGGCCGCGAAGCTGGGACTGGCGACCGGGCGGAGCCTGCCCCGGCTGTGCCGCGAGCGGTTTCCCCGCTGGGGCAACCGGCTGCTCTGGCTGCAGGCCGAGGTGGTGGTGCTCGCCACCGACCTGGCCGAGTTCGTCGGCGCCGCGATCGGCATGCACCTGCTCTTCGGCCTACCGCCGACGCTGTCCGCGCTGGTCACCGCGGTCGTGTCGCTGCTCCTGCTGGAGTTGCGCCGCCGGGGCCGGACCCGGCGCTTCGAGTTGATGAGCGCGGCGGCGCTGCTGCTGATCGGCACCGGCATCGGCTACGACCTGCTGGTGGTCGGCCACCAGTCGGCCGGCGGACTGGCGGCCGGGCTGGTGCCGCGACTCGACGGTGCCGAGTCGCTGGTCCTGGCCATGGGCATCGTCGGCGCGACGGTGATGCCGCACGCGGTCTACCTGCACTCCGCCCTGGTCCAGGACCGGGGACCGGCGGCGACCGCGGCGCAGGCGCAACCCACCCTGGTACGCCGCGCGCTGCGGCTGGACTGCGTGGTCGGCCTCGGCGTGGCGACGATGGTGAACGTGTCGATGATCGCCCTCGGCGCGGGACTCGGCGCGGCCACCGCCGGTGGATGGACGGGTGATCTCTTCGCCGCGCACGAACACCTGGCGACCCAGGTCGGTGGCGCCGCCGCACTTGCGTTCGCGATCGCCCTGCTCTCCTCGGGCATCTCCTCGTCCGGCGTCGGCACGCTCGCCGGAGACGTGGTGCTGCGCGGCTTCCTGGCCCGACGGGTGCCGGTGCACCTGCGCCGGCTGGTGACCATGACTCCGGCGGTGCTGGCCCTGGTCCTCGGTGCGCCGCTGACCGGCCTGCTGATCCTCAGCCAGGTGGTGATCTCACTCGGCGTGCCGGTGGCGCTCTTCCTGCTGGTCCTCTTCTGCCGGGACCGGTCGCTGATGGGCCCGCTGGTCAACGCCCCGCTGACCACGCACGTGGCCGCGGCGGCGGGCACGGTGGTCGCCGTACTCGGGCTCAGCCTGCCGATCGTCCTGCTGCTGTGAAACCCGATCGGCGTACGGCAAAAGACCCGGACCTGAGAGGAGTCGTACCCGTGCGAACCCCGACCCCGTACCACCCGGCGCCACCGCTCATCGGACCCACCGCGCCGGCATCGCCTATCGCCCAGACCTCGCTGACCGGTGTTCGGACCAGGTTCGTCGCCCTCGTCGCGCTCGCCGTCGCCGGGGCGGCGGCCGGGATCTCCTGGTGGGCCGTTGCCGCGCTGCTGCTCACCTGCCTGGCGATTCCCGTCGCCGTGACCGCCCAGGGCGGGCCGGCTTCGACCCGTGCCCTGTTCTTCCTGCCATCCCGGCCGCGCCCGACGCGGCACCGACCAGAGAGGACGAACAACGATGCCCGACTTCGCTCGTCAGGACGTACTCCAGCCCGTCAGAGGTGACCAGGGCGGACTGGACCCCGGCCCGCGCAACGTCGAGTTGGACCGGCAGAACCCGGACCTGCTCGTGCCGCCGCCGACCGACCAGGGCACGGTGCCGAACCTGAAGTTCTCCTTCTCGATGGCGCATACCCGGATCGAGAAGGGCGGGTGGACGCGTGAGGTGACCCAGCGCGAGCTGCCGATCGCCAGCCAGCTCTCCGGGGTGGACATGAAACTCGAACCCGGCGCCTACCGAGAGCTGCACTGGCACCAGGCGTCCGAGTGGGCATACGTGCTGGCCGGCAGTTGCCGGATCAGCGCCGTCGACCAGGAGGGCCGCAACTTCCTCGACGACGTGCAGCAGGGCGACCTGTGGTTCTTCCCTAAGGGCGTGCCGCATCACATCCAGGCGCTCGCCGACGGGGTCGAGTTCCTGCTGGTCTTCGACGACGGGGCGTTCACCGAGAACGGCACCTTCCTGATCAGCGACTTCTTCGCGCACGTGCCGAAGAAGGTGCTGGCCAAGAACTTCGGCTGGACGATGGACCAGATGGAGAACCTGCCCGAGCGGGACAAGTACATCTTCAGCGGACAGGTCCCGCCCGCGCTCTCGGCCGACAAGGTGGTCAGCCCGACCGGCGACGTGCCGCGTACGTTCAAGCACCGGATGCACGCGCAGGCGCCGCAGCGCTTCAAGGGCGGTTCCGTACGGATCGCCGACTCGACGAACTTCGCCGCCGCGAACACCATCTGCGCCGCCCTGGTGGAGATCGAACCGGGCGGCATGCGGGAACTGCACTGGCATCCGACCGACGACGAGTGGCAGTACTACATCTCGGGCTTCGGCCGGATGGGTGTCTTCGCCAGCTCCGGCATGAACCGTACGTTCAACTACCAGGCGGGCGACGTCGGCTACGTGCCGTTCGCGTACGGGCACTACATCGAGAACCTCGGTGACGAGCCGTTGCGGTTCCTGGAGATGTTCCGCAACCCACGGTTCGAGGACATCTCGCTGGCCCAGTGGATGGCCAACACGCCGCCGCAGATCAGCGCGGACACGCTGAACCTGCCACGGGAGATGATCGAGGCGCTGCCGAAGACGAAACAGCCGGTGGTCCGCTGAGCGTCGACCGGCGGTGGGTGCGGCGCGACGAGCGTCCCACCCACCGCCGGTCCGAACCGCTTGCGTCGGTCAGGAGACGTCCCCGGCGGGCTGGTCGCCGTCCCAGATCCGGGCCAGCTCCAACCGGGTACGGATACCGAGCTTGGCGTAGATCGCCCGCAGGTGGGTGTCGACCGTGTGGAACGAGACGAAGAGCTGGGCTGCCGCCTGCTGCTTCGTCGCCCCGGCGGCCAGTAGCGCCGCTACCCGTACCTCGCTGTGGGTGAGCGCGTCCAGGCCGGCTCGGGGACGGGGATCCCGGTGCCGCTGTTCGGTCGCGCCGAGGGCCCGCTGCCGTCGCTGGGCCCGTTCCTGGTCGCCGGTGGCGCCTATCCGCCCGTACAGCGCCGCGCTCTCCTGGGCTGCGGTGCCGGCCTCGTTCGGCGGCACGCCGGGCAGCCGGGCCAGGTCGAGCAGCGCGTCGGCCAGCGCCGGCCGGGCGGTGCTGGCCCGCAGCCGGGCCACCGCCTGCCGCAGGGTGGTCGGATCCTGTTCGACCAGGGCCGCCGCATGGCCGGCGAGGCCGGACCAGAGCGGGCCGCCGACCCGGTCGGCGATCGTCGCGGTGTAGCCGGCGACGGTACGCGCCAGCGCCGGTTCGCCGATGGCGAGGACGGCCCGGACCAGTACCGGACCCCGGTGCGGTAACCGGACCAGGTGGGCGAGCGAGTGGCGGAGCCCGTCGACGGTGCGCCGGAGCAGGTCGGCGTGTCGTACCGGATCGGGGTCGGTCGCCGCGGCGCAACCCAGCCGGATCCACGGCATCAGGTCCGGCCAGCCGGTGGCCGGGGACTCGGCCCGGAGCAGGTTCCGGGCCCGGTCCGGTCGGCCACGGCGGATCAGCGCCTCGACGGCGACCGCGAGCAGCTCCAGGCGTACGTCCTCGGGTAGTTGCCGGTCCGGGCGCGGGCGCAGCGCGAGCCGGGTCCGGGCCTCGGCCTCGGGCAGCTCGCCGACGGTGATCCGGAGCAGGCAGTCGAGCGCGGTCAGCATGGGCTCGACCACCGGGCCGAACCGTCCGACCTCCACGGCGGCGGCGGCGAGCGCGGTCCGCGCGTCGTCGAACTCGCCGAGCGCGAGCTGGACCGCGATCCGGTCGACGCGGAGCAGGGCGGCCGGTGCCCGGGACGCGGGCGTGTGCGGGTCCACCTGCCCCAACACCCGTCGCGCGGTGGGCAGGTCGCCGCCGGCCAGCGCCACACCGCCGTGGGCCAGCGCCAGGCGTACGGTGCCGCCGGGGGCGGGACTCTCCCGTTCGGCCCGTTCCGCCTCGTCGAGCAGTGCGGTCATGTCGGGCTGGCCGAGCGGCCCGGCGGTCGCCGCGAGTGTGGTGAGCAGCCAGGCCCGGTGCACCGGAGCGCACTGGTCCTGGGCCAACGCCCGGTGCAGGTACGCCAGGGCCAGCGACGGGCGTCCGGTGGCGTGCCATGCCCCCAACCGGCCGAGCAGGACGGCTCGCTGCTCCGGGCCGTCCCGGTCGGCCGCGATCTCCTCGGTCAGTACGGCCAGCGCCTGCTCGGCACGCCCGGCCAGCATCAGGTGGTCGACGAGTGCGGGCAGCAACCGCCGACGGTGTCGCGGGTCGAGTCCCGCACCGTAGCGGCGGTGTACGGCCAGCAGCAGCTCCGCCGCCACGGACGGGTCCACCGCGGAGTCGACGGCGAGCCGGGACACCAGGTCGAGGTCGACCCGCTCCGGCTCGGTGCCGCCGTCCGGCGGTGGTGCCGTGGTCAGCACCCGCAGTAGCTGTCCGGCGGCGAGCGTGGGGCGGGACCGCTCCAGGATCGCGGCGGCCCGTACGTGTGTGGCGGTGCGCAGCGACGGTGGGGTGATCCGGTACACCGCTCGGCGTACGCCCGGGTCGGCCAGGTGCAGTCCGTCGGTGGCGTCGCGGAGCAGGCCGTACCCGATGAGGGTTTCGACGTCGTGTTCGAGCGCTGGCCCGGAGCGCCGTACCATCCGCTCGACGAAGGACAGTTCGGCCGGTGTCCCGGTCAGCGCCAGTGTTCGCAGGATCGACCGCTGTACGGCCGACAGGGCCGCCAGTGGCCCGCTGCCGCCCAGCCCGGAGCTGCCCGTACGCATCCTGGTTCGGCGTGGTGACGCACCCGGTCGGGTGGCCCGTCTGCCGGGTCGGCGCAACAGTGGCCATGCGGGCACGGGACACCCCCTCGGCAACGGCCGGTCGGGACGGCTCGGGTCCGTCCCGCAAGGTTCGCGCGGTGCGAATGTGAATTGCATTCGGACCGGCATGTCGAGGCTATACACGCGTTACCGGTGGCGTCGGTGATCCGCGAATCTCCGGTTCCCTGTTGCGGGGGCAGAGTCGGGAGTCTTTCCTGTAGCGGGAGCAGCGTCGGGAATCCGTACCCGTCGGGATCGGGAAGATATCGGTGAAGATCAGCGAGTCAGGCTGATCGGCCGATCAACAGTTGGCTAGATCGGTCGTACGCTCCGTTGCCATGCTGTTCTCGCGCCAGCACAGGAATGTCGGTCCGGCGATCGCCGAATTCTGGCGGTGGTGGCCCGGGGTGCGGCCCAGGGTGGAGGCGGCCATCGCCGACGGCACCTGGTCCGACGATCTCATCGCCGAGGTGAGCGGGCGGGTGAAGGCGATCGACCGGGAACTGGAGTGGGAGTTCGCCCAGGGCACCCGGTCCGGCCACGCGCTTGTCGTCTCGGCCGCTGGTGCGCCCCGGCTGCGGGCGGTCGCCGAACGCTGGCGCCGGGCGGCCCCGCCCGCCGACGACCGTTGGGAGTACCACTCGACCCGGCAACCCGATCCGGCCTCGCTGTCGGCCGCGCTGACCGTCTCCGGGCACGAGATCAAACTGACCGAGCTGCGGTTCGCCTGCCGGATCGACCCCGACAGGTACGAGGTGGACGTACTCGTGCACCATCCCGACTTTGGCCGGCTGGCTGAACCGGACCGGATGCGGGTGGCGTTCCTGGCCCTGGACTGGCTGCTCGGCGAGGTCGCGGTCGAGCTGTGGGTGGGCGGGGTCGAGGTGAGCACCACGCTGCCGCCCCGTACCGAGTCGGGTGAGGCGCTCAGCGCGGTGGTGGCCCAGTTGGCCCGGCGGTTGCGGGAGACGAGCTGGGTGCTGCTGGAACGCGCCCCGGTCGGCGGCAGTCCGCAGACCGCCGCGGTGCGGCACCCTCTCAAGCCGGTCCGGTGGCCGCACCTGGACACCCATCTGGGCGTGGTGGTGCCGTACCGGGCGGCGGAGACCGGTCTGCCGACCGAGGCGGCGCTTGCCGCGCTGGAGCGCTTGGAGGAGCAGATCGCGGCGGCCGCGTCGGGCGCGGTGCTGGTCGCCCACGAGAGCTGCGCCGGCCGCCGGACCTTCCACCTGTACGCCGAGGCGGGCACCTCGCCGCTCGGGCCGGTACGGGAGGTCGTCCGGGGCTGGGACCAGGGCCGGGTACGCCTGCGTACCCGCTACGACCCGGGCTGGCAGGCGATCCGCCCACTGTGCCCGTGACCGTTCCCGGCGCTCCGAGGGTACTTTCCGCCCCGCCGTGGGTAACGTCCCAATCGTCGAGCGAGGCGTAAGGGTTGCGCCCAACACGGAGGATGTAGCCATGGCTTCTCTTGGAAAGTGGTGGGCAAGGCTCAGCGCCGTCGTACTTACGGCGAGCCTGGCCGTTTTCGTGCCGGTGGCGGCCTGGGCGTCGTCTGGACCCGGCGAGTTGGTGCTGGAGGCGGCCCGTCGGCCGCGCCGCAGCGGTATCGGTGCCGGTTTGTTCGGGCTGGTCTGCTGCGGCGTCGTGGTGGTGGCGATCGTGGTGGTGTTGGTACTGCTGCTCCGTCGCCGTTCCGGCCGCCGCTGACCGGGTCCCGGCCGGCCGGCGCCCGATCCGGCGCCGGCCCGGCCGCTGCCTCCGGTGGTGTCCGCGCTGCTCGTCTCCGGATGCTCAGCCGCCGGCGGCCAGTGAGGCGTTGGCCTCGCTGACGAACGCCCGCGCCGCCTCCTTCGAGGTCGCACGGCCGGACTGTGCGCTCTCGGCGACGCTGATCAGGAGTGCCCGTACCTTCGCGTGACCTCGGGGCGGCGGTGTCGGGGCGGGCCCGAACCGGTCGACCATCGAGGTCTCGAAGGCCGCGGTGAGTTTCATGCTCTGATCGGTCAACGTGTCCTCGACGTACGAGCGGACGTCGAGGTTGGCGCTCAGTCCTCGTTCGGTGCCGAGGATCTGCCCGGCTTCCACGTCGTTGACCAGGAAATTGATCACGTCCACCACGGTTTCCGGGTGGCGGGAGCCGCGGAAGGCGGCCCAGTACATCGATGCCCGCGCCCACTGGGCCTTGGGGGCGCCGGGGTAGGTGACTACGCCCAGTTCGTCCTGGGTCAGCTTCTGCAACTCGGGCAACTGGTTCGACCACATGAAGCTCGTCGCGGCCTTGCCGGTGGCGACCAGTTGGCGGGTGACGTCGCCGCTGTTCGCCTCCGCGGTGACCACAGCCGACGGGGTGGCCCGATCGGAGCGGGCGTCCCGCCACAGGTCGAACCAGCGGGTCATGTCCGCCTCGGTGAAGCCCAGCTGCCGTCCCCGGTACAGCTCCTTGCCCTGCGACCGCAGCCACAGCCAGAGCGCCTTGTAGTCGGCGGAGGGGTCCATCGTCCCGGCGACCTTGCCGTCGGTGGCGTCGGTGACCTGGGTCGCCCACTCGACGAACTCGTCGTACTCCATGCCGATGCGGGGCTCGGGCAGGTTGAGTCGGCGCAGCAGGCTCTTGTTGTAGATCAGGCCGGGGGTGTTCTCGGCCGCGGCGACCGCCATCGTCCGGCCGGCGACCTGGCCGTACTGGGACAGGCTGGGGGGTAGGCCGGTGAGGTCGAGCCGGTTTTGGCGTACGTGCTCGGTCAGGTCGAGGACGATGCCGCGTTCGGCGTACTCGGTCAGGTAGTTGTCGTCGATCTGGAACAGGTCGGGCGGGTTGCCGCCGGCGGCCTGGCTGGACAGGCGGTCGTAGTAGCCGGTGTTGCCCTGCCAGGTGACCTGGAAGGTCACCTCGGGGTGCCGGGACGAGTAGAGCTGCAGCGCCCGCTCGGTCAGCTCGGCGCGTTTCTCGCCACCCCACCAGAAGATCGAGAGCCGGATCGGGCCTTCGGACGGCGTGTCCTGCGCGCCGTCGCAGGCGGTCAGGCTGCTGCTCAGCAGCAGGCCGAGGGCCGCGGTGGCGGTGGCCAGCGCCCGGCGCCGGGACGGGCGGAAGGCAGGGGGCACGTTATCTCCCAACGGCGCCGGTCAGAGGCTCAATCGGGAACATTTACACAGGTGGGCCCACCGGGTGTCAACGGCCGTCCGGTCGAGATCCACGGTCCGGTCCAGCGGCGGCGGCAACGACGCATTGACATGTATGACCCATGGTCGTAACACGCGGGATGGGGACCGGGGTGTGCCCCATCGCGTACGGTGCCCGGATCTGCGCCGGGACGTGCCGTTCCTGCCCAGCTCAGACCTGGTGCGTCGGGTTACGGATGGAGTCGCGTCACACCGGGGCGACGGCGCGTGGGTTGCCGCGACCGGGCGTGATGTACTTGCCGGCGTGGAACTGCTGCACTCGGGCAAGGTACGGGACGTCTACGCGGACGGCGATGACCTGATCCTGGTCGCCTCCGACCGGGTATCGGTCTACGACGCGGTCCTGCCGACGCCGATTCCGGACAAGGGCAAGCTGCTCACCGCGCTCTCGCTGTGGTGGTTCGAGCAGCTAGCCGACGTCGTGCCGAACCATGTCATCTCCGCCACCGACGTACCGGCGGAGTGGGCCGGCCGGGCGATCCGGGTCCAGCGGCTGGAGATGGTGCCGGTCGAGTGCATCGCCCGCGGCTACCTGACCGGCCTGGGACTCAAGGAGTACGAGCGCGACGGCTCGGTCTCCGGGGTCGAGCTGCCGCGCGGCCTGGTCGACGCGTCGATCCTGCCCGAGCCGATCTTCACGCCGACCACCAAGGCGCCGATGGGCGAGCATGACGAGTTCATGACCTTCGCCGACGTGGTCGACAAGGTCGGCGCGGAAACCGCCGAGCAGCTGCGGCAGATCACCGTGGACGTCTACTGCCGGGGCGCCGAACTGGCCGCCGAGCGGGGCATCCTGGTGGCCGACACCAAGCTGGAGTTCGGTTGGGCGCCGGACGGCACCCTGGTCCTCGCCGACGAGGTGCTCACCTCCGACTCGTCGCGCTTCTGGCCGGCGGAGTCGTACCAGCCGGGACGGGAGCAGTTCTCCCTCGGCAAGCAGTTCGTCCGGGACTGGGCGGTCAGCACCGGCTGGGACAAGAAGCCGCCCGCGCCCGAGGTGCCGGAGGAGATCGTGGCCGCCACCCGAGCCCGCTACGTCGACGTCTACGAACGGCTCACCGGCCGCCAGTGGTGATCCTCGTCGGGTGACGGTCAGTCGTCGGTCCAGTTGAGGGTGCGTTCGACGGCCTTGCGCCAGTTGCGTAGCTCCCGGTTGCGGTGATCCGGGTCCATCGCCGGCTGCCACTGCGCGTCCTGGCGCCACTGGGCCCGCAGCGTTTCCAGATCGGGCCAGAATCCGACCGCCAGGCCGGCCGCGTACGCCGCGCCGAGGCAGGTCGTCTCGGTCACCGCCGGCCGCACCACCGGTACGTCGAGCACGTCGGCGACGTACTGCATGAGCAGTTCGTTGCCGGTCATCCCGCCGTCCACCCGCAGGTTGCGCAGCGGCACCGCGGAGTCGGCGTTCATCGCGTCCACCACCTCGCGGGTCTGCCAGGCGGACGCCTCCAGCACCGCCCGGGCCAGGTGCCCCTTGGTGATGTAACCGGTGAGGCCGGCGATCACCCCGCGCGCGTCGCTGCGCCAGTGCGGCGCGAACAGGCCGGAGAACGCCGGTACGACGTAACAGCCGCCGTTGTCCTCGACGCTGCGCGCCAGCTCCTCCACCTCGGGCGCGGCGGAGATCAGTCCCAGGTTGTCGCGCAGCCACTGGACCAGTGACCCGGTGACCGCGATCGCCCCCTCCAGCGCGTACGTCGCGGGCTGGTCGCCGATCCGGTAGCCGACCGTGGTGAGCAGGCCGTGGCCGGAGACGACCGGTTCGGTGCCGGTGTTGAGCAGCAGGAAGCTGCCGGTGCCGTACGTGCACTTCGCCTCGCCGGGCTCGAAGCAGGTCTGGCCGAACAGGGCCGCCTGCTGGTCGCCGAGGGCGCTGGCCACCGGTACGCCGTCGAGCACCCCGGTGGCCGTACCGTAGATCTCGGCGGACGAGCGGACCTGCGGCAGCATTGCCGCTGGGATCCCCATCAGGTCCAGGATCTGCGGGTCCCAGTCGAGCGTGCGCAGGTCCATCAGCAGCGTACGGCTGGCGTTGGTCACGTCGGTGACGTGTTCACCGGTGAGCTTCCAGATCAGCCAGCTCTCCATGGTGCCGAAGAGCACCTCGCCGCGTTCCGCCCGCTCACGCAGCCCGTCGACCTCGGCCAGCAGCCACATCAGCTTCGGCCCGGCGAAGTACGTGGCCAACGGCAGCCCCGTACGCGCCCGGAACCGGTGCTCGCCGTACGTCTGGTCGAGCCGGCGCAGCAGCGGGACCGTACGGGTGTCCTGCCAGACGATGGCGTTCGCCACCGGTCGTCCGGTGGTGCGGTCCCAGACCAGGGTGGTTTCGCGCTGGTTGGTGATGCCGACAGCGGCGAGCCGGTCGGGGCCGATCGAGGCACCGGCCAGCGCCTCCCGGATCGTCCACTCGACGTTCTCCCAGATCTCCTCGGCGTCGTGCTCGACCCAGCCGGGCTGCGGGAAGTGCTGCCGGTGCTCGCGCTGTGCCACGGAGATCGGGGTGCCGGTGGCATCGAAGACCATGCACCGGGAGGAGGTGGTGCCCTGGTCGATGGCGGCGACATACTGCTCGGTCACCGCCGCACCGTACCCGGAATGGGTGGGGGTGCGCATCGGCCCGGTCACGCGCCCGGCGGCGGCCGGGAAACCTAGGATGCGACCGTGCGCGACATCGCCGTCTTCAGCGGAAGTGCCCATCCCGAACTCGCCGCCGAGATCTGTGCCCACCTCGGCGTCCCCCTGCACCCGGTCCGGGTCTCCCGGTTCGCCAACGACTGCCTGGAGGTGCAGCTACAGGCCAACTGCCGGGAGCGGGACGTATTCCTGATCCAGCCGTTGGTCCCCCCGGTGCAGGAGAACCTGGTCGAGCTGCTGCTCATGCTGGACGCGGCGCGTGGTGCCTCGGCCGGCCGGATCACCGTGGTCCTGCCGCACTACGCGTACGCGCGGTCGGACAAGAAGGACGCGCCCCGGATCAGCATCGGTGCCCGGCTGGTGGCGGACCTGCTGGTGGCGGCCGGTGCCGACCGGGTGCTCGCGCTGACCCTGCACTCGCCGCAGGTGCACGGTTTCTTCAGCGTTCCGGTCGACCACCTGCACGCGCTGCGCGAGTTGGCCGACCATTTCAAGCGCTACGACCTGTCCGAGACCGTGGTCGTCTCGCCGGACCTGGGCAACGCGAAGGAGGCGGCGGCCTTCGCCCGGATGCTCGGCACCCCGGTCGCGGCCGGCGCGAAGCAGCGGTTCAGCGACGACCGGGTGCAGATCAGCGCGGTGATCGGCGACGTGACGGACCGGGACGTGATCGTGCTCGACGACGAGATCGCCAAGGGCAGCACCATGATCGAGCTGATGGACCACCTGCGGGACCTGAAGGTGCGTTCGATCCGGCTCGCCTGCACCCACGGGTTGTTCTCGGGTGACGCGCTGGAGCGGCTGAGCCAGCAGGACGGCGTGCTCGAGGTGGTCTGCACCAACACGGTGCCGATTCCGGTGGCGAAGCGGGTGCCGAAGTTGCAGGTGCTCTCGGTGGCTCCGGCGTTGGCCGAGGCGATGCGGCGGATCCACAACGGCGAGTCGGTCAGCGCACTGTTCAGCTGACCGCTGCCGGGTCGTCGGGGGGCAGGGCGGCGATGATCCGTACGGTGGTGCCGGCCGGACCGGTCTGCACCGTGATCTCGTCGCTGAGCCGGCGGGCCAGCCAGAGGCCCCAGCCGCCGATGGTGTCCGGTGGTGGTCGGCGCCGGTCGTGCAGCCGGTCGGCGTCGATGCCGGTGCCCTGGTCGGAGATCTCGCAGCCGATCGTCCCGGGCGCCTGCCAGAGTCGCAGCCAACCCCGACCCCCGCCGTGCCGTACGGCGTTGGTGATCAGCTCGTTGACGACCAGCACGAAGTCGTCGAGGCGTTCGCCGGTGAGCCCCGATGCCTCGGCGAAGGCGGCAACGGAGTGCCGGAGCTCGGTCACCTGACCGCGGTCGAAGGTCTTGGTGAGGAGTGGGGGTGCGTCGATGGGCACCACCGTACGCGGAGTGCGGGGTGCAGCGCTGGTCATGGTCGGCTCGCCATCGATCGAGAGATGCTTTATGGCATTTCCACCCTACGTCAGGTTATGCCGCAACAGTCGCGCGCCCGGCCGGGTCTCGGCGCCGGATCCGCCCAAGACCGGTTCGTCGCGCCGCGTCGGTGCGACAGCAGGGACTCGTCCCGACCGAGTCGGCGCGACAATGAGGGACTCGTCCCGGCCGCGTTGATGTGACATCGTCGGGATCGTGCCGGAGAGACCGATCGAGCAGCCGGCGAGCGGCTTCCAGGTGCCGCTGTGGCGGGCGATCGCGGTCTTCCGGTTCGCCTCTCTCGGCTACGTCTTCGCCCTGGTGCTGATCAACCTGGGCGAGTACGCCCACCCGGCGGCGGCCGTACCGGTGCTGGTGTCGATGACCGCCTGGACGATCTTCGCCAGCTACGCGTACGCCCGACCCGCCCGGCGGCACTGGCCGCTGCTCGTCACCGACCTGCTGGTGGTGATGGCCGTACTGCTGGCAAGTGTCTGGGTGGCCGGTCAGTCCGCGCTCGCCTCGGGTGTGCCCACGCTGGCCGTGGCGTGGCAGGGCGGACCGGTGCTTGCCTGGGCGGTCACCGGGGGCCGGCGGCGGGGCGCGATCGCGGCGTTGATCCTCGGCGGCACTGACCTGCTGATGCGTGACGAGGTCATCCAGGCCACGGTGAACGGCGTGATCCTGATGCTGCTCGCCGGGATCGCCCTCGGGCACGTGGCCCGGCTCGCCGCGATCGCCGAGCAGAGCCTCCAGCGCGCCACCGAGTTGGAGGCCGCCACCCGGGAGCGGGAACGGCTGGCCCGGGGCATCCACGACTCGGTGTTACAGGTGCTCGCCCTGGTCCAGCGACGCGGGGCTCGGCTCGGCGGCGAGGCCGGTGAGCTGGCTCGGCTGGCCGGTGAGCAGGAGGCGGCACTGCGGGCGTTGATCGCGACCCCGCCGCCGACCCAGGCCGGCGACACCGCCGAGGGCCCGGAGGCGGATCTGCGTACGGTCCTCGGTGGCTATGCGTCGGCGACGGTGTCGGTGGCGATGCCGGCCACCCCCGTACGGTTGCCCGGGGTGCTGGCCCGTGAGGTCGGCGCGGCGACGGCTGCGGCCCTGGACAACGCCGCTCGGCACGGCGGTGGTCGAGCGTGGGTGCTGGTCGAGGAGGAAGCCGGCGTGGTGACCGTATCGATCCGCGACGACGGGCCCGGCATCCCCGCGCAGCGGCTGGCGGAAGCCGCGCGGCAGGGGCGACTCGGCGTGGCGCAGTCGATCCAGGGCCGGATCGACGCTCTCGGCGGCACGGTACGGATCACCACCGGCCCCGGCCAGGGCACCGAGATCGAACTGCGTATCCCCATCGGCTGACCCGAACGGTTCGAAAGTCTCGCCGCCGAGAGCGCCTACGGCGGATGCGAGATCGGCACCGAGGGGATCGGCATCGAGGTACGGCTGACGAAAACCGACACCATCTAGGGTGGGGAACATGAGTACGGGCACACCAATCCGGGTGATGGTGGTCGACGACCATCCGATGTGGCGGGAGGGGGTGGCCCGCGACCTGACCGAGGCTGGTTACGCCGTGGTGGCCACCACCGGTGAGGGCCGCCAGGCGGTCCGGATCGCCGCCGCCGCCCGTCCCGACGTGGTCGTACTCGACCTGCAGTTGCCGGACATCTCCGGCGTCGAGGTGATCGACGGGCTGGTCGGTCGGGTGCCGGGGGTACGGGTGCTGATGCTCTCGGCCAGCGGCGAGCAGCAGAGCGTGCTCGACGCGGTCAAGGCCGGTGCCAGCGGTTACCTGGTCAAGTCGGCCGCCCCGGAGGAGTTCCTGGAGGCGGTACGGCGTACCGCCGCCGGTGACACGGTGTTCACTCCGGGGCTGGCCGGACTGGTGCTCGGTGAGTACCGCCGGCTCGCCGCGGTACCCGACCCGGTCGAGGACGACGGCACACCACGGCTCACCGACCGGGAGACCGAGGTGCTCCGACTGGTCGCGAAGGGGTTGTCGTACAAGCAGATCGCGGAGCGGCTGGGGCTGTCGCACCGTACGGTGCAGAACCACGTACAGAACACGCTCGGCAAGCTCCAGTTGCACAACCGGGTCGAACTGACCCGCTACGCGATCGAGCAGGGCCTCGACAACTGACCCGACGCACGACCGCCGACCGATCCGATTCGTCGAAGGGCCCGTTCGTCAGGGCGGGGGCTGGGTCAGGCCGGGTTCCCGGTCGCCGGGCGGCTCGGTCTCGTGGATGGCGAGTTCCTCGGCGGTCGGCCCGCCGCCGGCCGAGCCCGCGTCGGCGGCGATCGCGTCGGTCTCGGTGTCGTCGCGGCTACCCTGGTCCGGCTCCACCAGCCGACCCACGATCGGCTGGGTCGGCCCGCCCAGATTGCCGTGATCGTAGATCGACACCGCGGAGGCCGGGTCCGAGCTGGGGCCGGCATCGATCACGTCCGCGTCGAACTGGGCCTGGGCGGCGGCCTCGTCGCTGTCCGCCTCGCGCGCGATCGCCGGGTCGACCGGCCCGGCGAGCGGGTCGTCGATCGGGGGTTCGGGCTGTTCGCGCCCGATCTTGTAGTCCACCGACTCACCGTCGAGCTGCTCCTGGGCGGTGTTCCCGAACCGGTCGACCGCCTGCGGCACGTCCGCCGGAAGCGCGGCGGGCTGTGGCCCGTCCGCCTCGCGGCCCGTGTTGACGTCGTCCCCGGCAGTCGAGTCGTCGTCGGCGGTGCCGGGCAGGCCCTCGGCCTCCGGGTCGGACAGGGGTACGGGGTAGTCGTCATCACGCATACCGAGGGAACTACCCGTTGCCCCACGGGCATAACCGACCAGCGGTGTCCGGCTGTCCCGGCACCGTGACCGTCTGACTGGTTCGTCCCCGGAACCCGCCCGACCCGGTCGGTGTCCCATTCCACAGTGGACCAGGTCGACGGCGAGTGGTGCGGGTGCGGCGTACTCCGGGCCGGGGTGGGGCGCACGCGTGCTTCGTACCGTTCCCGGGTCGCCGGTGCGGCGCGCGGCGGACGGGGTCGCCGACCGGTTCGGGCATCTCCCGGCCGATCGTCCGGGTACGCGAGCGCCCCGGCCGTCCGGCCGTCGGTGACCACCGGCCCGAGTTGCAGGTTTCGGCTCCGCCGGGCCCGGTTAACGGGAGACTCTGATCGAAAGCCCGTTGGCCCGGTCACCCGTTCGGCGTGCCCGCCACCGGGAGACCGCCCCGGCCAGTCTGCCGCTGGCCCGGCCACCCTCGATGGAGGTGACCCGATGCGTGTCGGCCTCGTCCGCGCACACGCTGGCCCACCCGGCCCGTCCAGTACGGCGACCGGTACCCAGCAGCATGTGGCGCGGGTGGCTGCCGAACTCAGCGGCCGGGGTCACGACGTACGGGTCTACGAGCGGCGGGAGGATCCGGAACTACCGGACAGCACCGACGCCGACGGCTACCGGGTGGAGCGGGTGCCGGTCGGCCCGTCGACCCGCGCCCCGACCGCCAGCCTGGTACCGCACGTGTCCGAGTTCGGGCGCTGGCTGATCGAACACTGGTCCAGCGACTGGGCACCGGACGTGGTGCACGGCCACTTCTGGATCGGCGGCCTGGCGGCGGCTAACGCCGTACGGGAGACCAGAATTCCGGTCGTACAGACCTTCCACTCACTCGGTGCCGAGCAACTGCGCCACCTCGGCCGGGAGTACGCCGGGCCGGGGGAGCGGATCGCCCTGGAGCGTGCCCTGACCAGGGCGGTCGACCTGGCGGTGGCCCAGTCGACCGACGAGGTGGACGAGCTGACCCGGATGGGCCTGGACCGGGCGGCGGTGACGGTGGTGCCCGCCGGTGTCGACGTGGACCGGTTCACCCCGGACGGCGAAGCGGCACCGCGCGGGCGCCGGTCCCGGATCCTCTCCGTCGGCGGCCTGTCGGCCGGACACGGACAGGAAGACCTGATCCGGGCGCTGCGCCTGGTCGGCGACGCCGAACTGATCATCCTCGGCGGCCCGCCGGGAGACGCGCTCGACCACGATGCCGATGCCCGCCGGATCCGTGAACTGGCGGTGCAGAACGGTGTCGGCGACCGGGTGCTGCTGGTCGGCGACGTGCCGCACGTACGCATGCCGGCCTGGTACCGCTCCGCAGACGTGGTCGCCTGCACCCAGCGGTACGCCGCAGCCGGGCGAGTGCCGCTGGAGGCGATGGCGTGCGGGGTGCCGGTGGTCGGCTACGCGCTGGGCGGCATCGCCGACACGGTGGTGGACGAGGTCACCGGCCGGCTGGTCCCGCCCGGTGACGTACGCGGGCTCGGGGTGACCCTGCGCCGGCTGCTCACCGACGACGCCCGGCGGTTCGCGTACGGGCACGCGGCGGTGGACCGGGTGCGGTGCAGTTACACCTGGGAACGCACCGCTGGTGCCCTGGAGCGCGTCTACGAGAAGGTGGTCCGCCTCCGCAACCCCGACGCCGAGTTGTGAGCGGCGGGGTCATACCGGAACGCGGGACGGGTGCCGGGCGGCGCTGGCGGCACGCTGGTGCTGGGGCTCGGCGTACCGGGTCAGGCCGATCACGGTGGCGAGGGTGAGCAGGAAACCGACGCCGGCCAACCACTCCCGCCCCGGCCAGATCCGGTCGCCGAGCAGCAGCAGCCCGACCACCGCGGCCGGCAGCGCACCGGCGGCGTCCATCGCGGCGACCGCCGCGGTGGTCGAACCCCGCTGCATGGCCAGCCCGAGCAGGAGTTGGCCGACGATCGAGTGCGCGATCAGCAGGTAGAACAACGGGTTGCGTACGCACGCGGTGAACGACTCGGCCGACGCCAGCGGTCGGGCGGAAACCGCCGCCGCGGAGAACGCCAGCCCGGCCAGCGCACCCAGTGCCACCGAACCCGGGGCGCCGTGCAGGCGTACGGCGAAGAAACCGAGCGCACCGATCAGGCCGAGGGTCGCGACCAGGGCGACCACCGCGGTCGGACCGAGCGGCCGGGAGTGCGCCGGCCTCGCGGCCAGCACCAGGGCGGTGATGCCGACCAGGAGCAGCACCAGCAGGACCACCTCGGTGACCGGCAGCCGCCAGTTGAGCAGCAGCACCCCGAGCAGCGCGGTGACACCCAGACCGGCCGCCACCGCGGCCTGGACCAGGAACAGCGGCAGGTCCCGCCGGGCCAGGAAGGCGAGCACGAAACCGAGCACCTGGCAGCCGAGCCCCAGCAGGTACGTCCGTTGGCAGGCCAGGCGCAGTAGCAGGCCCGGATCGAAGCTGTGGTGGACCGTGGTCCGCGCGGCGGCCACCGACTGGAGCAGGTTGGCGACACCGTAGGCGACGATCATGCCCGCCAGGAAACACCAGCCCGCAGAAGCCATCCGGCGAGGATAGAGGTTCCCGGCCCGGGCCGCCGCAGGGCCCGCGACCGTGGACAAGGGGCGGGAAGACGGCTAGCCGAGCCGCTGGAGCAGGTCCTCGTGCAGCAGCCCGTTGCTGGCCACGGCGCTGCCACCGGCCGGCCCCGGCTGTCCGGCGAGGTCGGTGAAAGTGCCGCCGGCCTCGGTGACGATCGGAATCAGGGCGGCCAGGTCCCAGAGCGACAACTCCGGTTCGACCATGATGTCGACCGCCCCCTCGGCGACCAGCATGTAACCGTAGAAGTCGCCGTACGCGCGGCTGCGCCACCCGCCCTGGATGAGATCCAGCATCGCCGGCAGGCGTCCGTTCTCGGCCCAGCCGTCGAGCGACGAGTAGCAGACACTGGCGTCGGCGAGTCGCCGTACGCCGGAGACTTTGATCGGGGTGGCGGCGGCGGTGTGCCGCCCGGCGTACGCCCCGTGGCCGGTGGCGGCCCACCAGCGGCGCCCCAGGGCCGGTGCGGAGACCAGCCCGACAACCGGTTGGTCGCCTTCCATCAGGGCGATCAGGGTGGCCCAGATCGGCACCCCGCGGACGAAGTTCTTGGTGCCGTCGATCGGGTCGATCACCCACTGCCGGGTGCCGGAGCCGGCGGCCGGCAGGGCACTGCCGTACTCCTCGCCGATGACGCCGTCACGCGGGCGGGTGCGGGCCAGGGTGGCCCGGATCGCGCGCTCGACCGCCTGGTCCGCGTCCGTCACCGGGGTCAGGTCCGGCTTCGACTCCACGTGCAGGTCGTGTGCTCGGAACCGGGCCGTCGAGATCGAGTCCGCGGTGTCGGCGAGCACGTGGGCGAGGGACAGATCATCCGCATACCGGGCCATGGCCGGAAAGGTAGCCGAGATCGGGGTTCGAAGCGATCAAGGACCCACCCTCCGCGTGGCGCAGGCTACTCGGTCCGACCCGCCGGGGACGGGGAAGACCCGCGACTCGGTCCGGCCCGCCGGGGACGGGGAAGACCCGCTACTCGGTTTCGCCGGCCCGGGACGCCAGCAACCGGCGGTACGACGCCAGCCGGCGCGCGTCCGCGTGTCCCGCCGCCACCCAGGCCGGCAGCGCGCATTCGGCGTCTGCGGCGGTGTGCTCGCAGTTGGGCGGGCAGTCCACCGTGCCCTCGACCAGGTCGGCGAAGCCGTGCAGCAGGCTGTCTGCGGAGACGTGGGCAAGCCCGAAGCTCCGGATCCCCGGCGTGTCGATGATCCATCCCGCGCCGACGTCCCTACCGGGCCTGATCTCCTCGCCGCCGGACACGACGCCGGATTCGACCAGCCCCGGCTCGGCTCCGGAGCCGTCCGGCTCGGCGTCGATGCCGGAGTCGGGTGGCTCGGCGGTCGGCAGCGGGGGCAGGTGCAGCGCGACGGCGCTGGTCGAGGTGTGCCGACCCCGGCCGATCGCGCTGACCACACCGACCGCCCGGTCGGCGTCCGGCACCAGCCGGTTGACCAGGGTCGACTTGCCAACCCCGGAGTGACCGACCATGACCGACACACGGTCGCCGAGCAGCCGGCGCAACTCGGCCAGGTCGGAGTCGGGTCGTACCAGCACGTACCGCAGGTCCAGTTCGGCGTAGTAGTCGAGCACCTCCTCCGGCCCGGCGAGGTCCGACTTGGTCAGGCAGAGCAGCGGCTCGACGTCCGCGTCGTACGCGGCGACCAGGCAGCGGTCGATGAACCCCGTACGCGGCGGCGGGTCGGCCAGCGAGCTGACGATCACGAGCTGGTCGGCGTTGGCCACCACCACCCGTTCGAGCCGGCCCTCGGGGGTGGTGTCGTCGTCGTCGGCGGTACGCCGCAGCACCGACCGGCGCTCGGCGATCCGGACGATCCGGGCCAGCGCGCCGTCCCGGCCGGTGGTTTCCCCGACCAGGAAGACCCGGTCGCCGACCACCACCGACTTGCGGCCCAGTTCCCGGGCCCGCATCGCGGTGACCATGGGTGCGGCGGCAGATCCGTCGTTCGGCCCGTGCCGCCCGTCGTCGTCCTCGGAGAGCACGCAGATGTAGCGGCCACGGGCGACGGTGACCACGAACGCGGGTACGGCGTCGTCGTGTGCGGGCCGGGTACGGGTACGGGGGCGCGACGAACGGCCCGGCCGGATCCGGACGTCCTCCTCGCGGTACTCCCGCCGTTTGCCGGTCAGCTCAGCCCCCTCTTCCGGTGCCGCGTCCGCGTCGTCGCGGAGCGGGTCGGGGGTCGGCTGTCACGCGCTTTCGTCGCCGGCCACCATCGCTGACCATAGTGCCGGGAACTCCGGCAGGGTTTTCGAGGTACACCCCACGTCGTCCAGTTCGATTCCGGCGACGGTCAGCCCGATCACGGCGGCGGCGTGCGCCATCCGGTGGTCGGCGTAGGTCCGGAAGGTCCCGCCGTGCAGCGGCCGGGGGTGGATCTCCAGGCCGTCGGGGGACTCGACGACGTGCGCGCCGAGGTTGGTCAGCTCGTGGGCCAGCGCGGCCAGCCGGTCGGTCTCGTGGCCGCGGATGTGTCCCACCCCGTGCAGCCGGGATGGGCCGTCGGCCAGGGCCGCGAGCGCGGAGAGCACCGGGGTCAGTTCGCTGACGTCGGAGAGGTCCGCGTCGATGCCCCGGATCACGCCGGTGCCGCGTACGGTCAGCCCGTCGGTGTCCAGCGTGACCTCGCCGCCCATCCGGCGCAGCAGCGTACGGAGGGTGTCGACCGGTTGCAGGCTGCTGTGCGGCCAGTCGGTCAGGGTCACCGAGCCGCCGGTGACCAGGGCGGCGGCGAAGAACGGCACCGCACCGGAAAGGTCGGGCTCGATGTCCCAGCCGCGCCCGGACAGGCGCCCCGGCTCGACCACCCACACGTCCGGCGTGGTGTCGTCGACCCCGGCCCCGGCCGCGCGCAGCATCTGCACGGTCATCCGCAGGTGGGGAGCGGAGGGGACCGGCGGGCCGACGTGGCGCACGGTGATGCCGTGGGTGAACCGGGGTGCGGCGAGCAGCAGCCCGGAGACGAACTGGCTGGAGGCCGAGGCGTCGATGACCACCTCACCGCCGGTCACCTCACCGGCGCCGTGCACGGTCAGCGGCAGCCGGTCGCCGGGGGCGGCGTCGATCCGTACGCCGATGTGGCGCAGCGCGTCGAGCAGCGGGCCGACCGGGCGGGTACGGGCGTGCGGGTCGCCGTCGAAGGTGACCGGCCCGTGTGCCAGTCCGGCGACCGCCGGGGCGAACCGCATGATGGTGCCGGCCAGGCCGACGTCGATGTGAGCCGGTCCGCGCAGCGGGTTCGGCCGGACCAGCCAGCGTTCCTCGTCGACGGTCGACACCTGGGTGCCGAGGGCGCGCAGCCCGGCGGCCATCAGTTCGGTGTCGCGGGCCCGCAACGGCCGGCGGAGGGTGGACGAGCCGACCGCGACGGCGCTCAGTACGAGGGCACGCGCGGTCATCGACTTGGACCCGGGGAGGGTGAGCGTCGTCACTACCGGGTCGGTCGCGGTCGGCGCGCTCCACGGCTGGGTGGGACGGGTCGCGGTCAGGTTTGCCACCCGTACATTCTGCCGCGCCGGGTGGCGGCGCCGGACTCGGCGGTCCGGGCGCTCCCGCTTGCCGGGATGGCCGGATCTCGGGTTGATCTCCGCTGGTCGGCCGGTTGATCTCGGTGCGGTAGCAGGTTGATCTCAGGGGCGGCCGGTACCGGCTCGACGGGCTAGCGTTGGGGCCATGTGTGGCAGGTACGCGACGACCCGCAGCGCGGCCGACCTGAGCCAGCTCTTCGAGTCGTACGACGAGACGGGCGGCCGGCTCGACGCGGACTACAACGTGGCGCCGACCGATCCGGTGCCGATCGTCCGGATGTCCGCCTCCGCCGGTGCGACCGACGATCGCGCTGCCGCGGCCGATGATCATGCTGGCCTGGCCGGCGGCCGTGCTGGCGTTGTCGGCGGCCGTGCTGGCGTTGCCGGCGACCGCGCTGCCGGTGCCGGCGCCGACACGGCGGACGAGCGCCCCGGGGACCAGGGCGACGCTCCGGCAACCCGGCGGCGGGCGCTGTCGGTGGCCCGCTGGGGCCTGGTGCCGGCCTGGGCGAAGGACGCTCGCGGCGGCGCACGCATGATCAACGCGCGGGCCGAGACGGTCGCCACCACCAACGCGTACGCGCGGTCGTTCGCCAAGCGCCGCTGCCTCGTCCCGGCCGACGGCTGGTACGAGTGGGTACGCGGTGACGGCGGCACCAAGCAGCCGTACTTCATGACCCCTGCCGACGGTGGCGTGCTCGCCCTCGCCGGCCTCTGGTCGGTCTGGAAGGGCCCGGACGGCCCACTGTTGAGCTGCAGCGTGATCACCACCGCGGCGGTCGGCGAGTTGGCCGACGTACACGACCGGATGCCGTTGCTGCTGGCGCCGGAGCGCTGGGACGACTGGCTCGACGGCGGGGATTCGGCGGCGCATCTGCTCGCCCCGCCGTCCGCGCGAATGCTCGCCGGAATCGAGATCCGTCCGGTCGGCAGGGGCGTCGGCGACGTACGCAACGACGGCCCGGAACTCGTCGCCCGGGTCAGCGCGCCCCCTTTGCGTACGGACCCCGCGGCACCCGACGAATTGACGCTTTTCTGAGCGTCGCCCGCCACATTGGCGCGTGCTGATTTGCCAGAGTTCGGGGTGAATCGTCGCCCTGTACTTCGCGCAGGTTCCCCGCAAACCCTTGTCTCCGCCCGCAATAGTGCGATAGAACACAGCGCCGGCAGTGGGTACGGATTCGCACCGGGCGGGTGAGGCCCACCGATCATGCCGGTCCCACGGGGGAGGTGGGTGGATGACACGGGCGCGGATGCCACGCCCGCACGAGGTTGCCGCAGCACGGCGTGACCCGCGATTGTTGCGGGCAGTGGCGGAGCGGCAACTTGACGATGCCTGGCGTACCAGGGGTGTGTGCCAGAGCGTGGACCCGGAAACATTTTTTCCGGCACCTAGTGAACCGGCGGATGCGGCAGTGGCGCTTTGCCGTACCTGCGATGTCCAGGGCGCGTGTCTGGCCTGGGCGTTGGAGGTGGGCGACTGCCACGGCGTATGGGGCGCCACCACGCCCCGGGAACGCCGGGCCATGCTGGTCGCCTGGCGGGGCCAGGTACAGCGTGATCCGGACGCGGTGGTGGACGAGAGCGGGCCGCCGGTCAGAGACCGGCTGTTGACGCTGGTGCCGTTGAGCCGCTGAGCTGACGACCGGGCGGGCCGGCGCGCTCGCGGCGGGAGCAGAATGACCAGGTGCGCCACGGTGACCAGGTTGTCGATACCCCGCGAGGGCCAGCGCGGGTCGAGGTCGATCCGCCCGATGCCGGCTCGCCCGTCAGTCTGCTGATGCTCGGACATGGTGCCGGTGGCGGCGTGGACGCACCCGACCTGATCGCTCTGCGTGATCAGGCGGGGGCGTCCGGTGTTTTTGTGGCGCGAATCACCCAGCCGTACCGGGTTGCCGGGCGCCGGGCCCCGGCACCCGCGGGACACCTCGACGAGGCCTGGGCGGCGGTGGCCGCCGTACTGGCGGATCGGTATCCGGGGCTACCGCTCGTTGTCGGCGGGCGCTCCAGTGGTGCCCGGGTGGCCTGCCGGACCGCGGTGGCGACGGGCGCCGTAGGGATCGTGGCGCTCGCCTTTCCGCTTCATCCGCCGGGTCGGCCCGAGCGCTCCCGGGCAGCCGAGTTGCTGACCGGTCTGCCCACGCTGGTGCTCAACGGCGACCGGGATCCGTTCGGTGTCCCACCCGTGACCGCCGGGGTGAGCGTGCTCGTACGCCCCGGCGAGGGGCATGACCTGCGCAAGGATCCGGCCGGCACGGCGTCGCTCGCGGTGGCCTGGCTGCGGGAGCGGGGTTGGGCCCGTTGACGGGCGCAACGCGGCGATTCTGACCGGCTGCTGACCCGGAACCGGACCGTTTCCCAGGCCTGCGGAGATCGTTGCTTTTCATGATGCCGGACACCCGAGGGGACAGCAGCAGTACGTAGGACGAGGGCTCGGCATCATCCTCCCAGGCCCTTCCTGGTCCCAGCCGTGGACGGCCCCAGCCAAGGGTTGCCGGCCGGGACCAGGGATGGGGCCGGGATCACCGGAATGCCCCACCGGTCGCCCAGCGTTACAACTCCCGGAAGCTACTCAGCGCGAGGGGGTTGACCGGTGCCGACCGAAACACGGAATCCGCAGCGCGCCGAACACGCCACGGGGCCACACCGCGTGGTGGGTGCTCGAAGGCCGGGACGGGCGACGCGCGAACTGCGCACGGTGAGCACCAGCACGGCCCGAACCCAATCTACGGGCCCCGAATTCCGCGTATCCTCGGCGGGAAAGTCGACTGGTTCCGTGGCGTCGTTGGCGCCGTCGGGGCTGGTCCTGAGCACGCCCCGGCCGTCCGTTTCCGGCCGCTACCGGGACGTGCAACCGAGGCGGGGGGATGTGCGGTTGACACAACCGGACAAGGCGACGGACGAGCGTCGGGCGCGGTTCGAACGCGACGCGCTGCCCTTCGTCGATCAGCTCTACGCCGCCGGCCTGCGGATGACCCGTAATCCGGCGGATGCGGAGGACCTGGTCCAGGAGACCTTTTTGAAGGCTTATGCGGCTTTCCACCAGTTCGAAGAGGGCACCAACCTCAAGGCCTGGCTCTACCGCATCCTGACCAACACGTACATCAACTCGTACCGGCGCCGGCAGCGTCAGCCGATCCAGGCGCCGACCGAGGAGATCACCGACTGGCAGTTGGCCGAGGCGGAGTCGCACACCTCCAGTGGCCTGCGGTCGGCTGAGACCGAGGCACTGGACCGGTTGCCGGACAGCGACGTCAAGCAGGCGTTGCAGCAGTTGCCGGAGGAATTCAGGCTGGCGGTCTATCTCGCCGATGTCGAGGGCTTCTCCTACAAGGAGGTCGCGGACATCATGGGAACGCCCATCGGTACGGTAATGTCCCGGCTGCACCGGGGTCGGCGCAATCTGCGCAAGCTGCTCGAGCGTTACGCCGCAGACCGGGGCTTCCATGCGGCGGCGACGTCCAAGGACTCTGCCGCAGCCGGCCGGGAGGTGTAGGACCGTGAGTTGCGGTGAACCGCACGAAACCGATTGTCGTGAGGTGCTTGCCGAGGTCTATCTGTACCTCGACCTGGAATGCGCCGACGAGCGACGGAATCTGATTCGCGACCATCTCGACGACTGCACCGGATGCCTGCGCGAGTACGGCATCGAGCAGGAGGTGAAGGCGCTGGTCGCCCGCTGCTGCGGCAACGAGACCGCGCCGACGGAGTTGCGTGAGCGGCTCCGGCTCCGCCTCACCGAGTTGGTCTTCGAGACCGACCAGTCCCGCGAATTCCTGCCGGACTGACCGACCCGACCCCGGCTCTCATCGCCGGGGGATCGGCCACCTCGCCCGAGCGTACGCATCGACGTCGTACGCATCGACGTTGTGGTCCCGCGCGGGCCCTGGTTCAGGGCCCGCCGCGGGACCGCCGAGCATCTCCGCCGGGCGGCGTCGAGCTTCGGTCAGGAGTTGGGGCGCTTGCCGTGGTTGGCGGCGCTCTTCTTCCGAGCCTTCTTCTTGCGAGACTTCTTCGCCATGCTGGCCTCCCGTCGGACAGGTTCTCCCGGGACCGGGAGTCGACCCGATGATGTTAGTCCGCCCCGCCGTGGCCCCGGCGCGGGCCGGCTCATGATTGGATACCGTTCGCAGCAACACTGCGTCGACGAGGGAGGGCCACACCATGGCCGAGGAGATTCGCGCCGAGATGGTGGCGAACGTCTGGAAGGTCGTCGCCACCGCTGGCGACACCGTTTCCGAGGGCGACACGCTGGTGATTCTCGAGTCGATGAAGATGGAGATCCCGGTCATCGCGGAGTCCGACGGCGTGCTCAGCCAGCTCGCGGTCAACGAGGGCGACGTGGTGCAGGACGGTGACCTGATCGCGGTCATCGAATGACGGATCTGCTCGTCCGGCTCGCGGTGCCGGCGGATTTCCCGGCGATCGCCGAGCTGACCGTGGCGGCGTACCGGGCGAGCGGCCAGCTCAACAGCGAGCACGACTACGCCAAGACGCTGAACGACGTCGCCGGGCGGGCGGCCGAGGGCGAGTTGCTGGTGGCCGTCGACACGCGTACGGACACGGTGGTGGGGGCGGTGCTGTTCGTGCTGCCCGGCACCCCGTACGCGGAAGTCTCCACCCCCGGCGAGGCGGAGTTCCGGATGCTGGCGGTCGATCCCGAGGCGCAGGGCCGGGGCGTCGGCGAACTGCTGGCCCGGACCTGTGTGGCCCGCGCCGCCGAGCTGGGTTTCGGCGCGGTGGTGATCTGCGTACGCGACTTCGTGGTCGGCGCCCAGCGGCTCTACGCCCGGCTGGGTTTCGTCCGGATCCCCGAGCGGGACTGGGCCCCGGCCGCCGGGGTGGACCTGCTGGCATTGCGCCTGGAACTGGCTCCGGTGACCGCCGCTACGGGCGTCGCCTGACGTCGTGTTGCCCGGCGGGACCCGCCGGGCAGGCAGTCGCGCGGCCTACGGCGTGCTGTCGATCCGGTCGACCAGTTCGTGCGCGATTTCCAGGGCGAGTTCTCGCCGCTGCGCGTCGGTGATCTCCGGGCTGCGGATCGCGAACCAGCTGCTGTGTACGGCGAACAACGCGAGCGTGGCCCGCAGCTGTGCGGTCGGTGAGTCTTCCGGCCAGGCCAGCACGGTGGCGAGTTGGAGCAGTCGCTCCCGCATCATCTGCCCGGCCGGCAGGCTCTTGAGCACGGTCTGGTTCTGGTCGAAGAACCGCATGACCGAGTGCCCGGTGCTGGCGAAGAACTCGTCGGCGTAGCGGCTGAGCAGTTCCCGCCGTCGCGCCGCCACGTCGACCGGCGGCTCCGCACCCATCTTGATCAGGCCGTCGAGCCGGTCGAGCCGGTCCTCGACGAAGCTGTTGACGATGTCGTCCTTGCTCTTGAAGTGGTAGTAGAGGGCGGCTTTGGTCACGCCCAGCCGTTCCGCGATCTCGCGCAGCGATGTCTTCTCGTAGCCCTGCTCGGTGAAGAGTTCGAGAGCGACCGCTTGGATGCGGGCCCTGGTGTTGCCTGTGTTGTCAGACACCCGACCCCCATATGTCGAATTGGCTTGACTGGACCTGGCCGCCAGCTTACCGTACGGCTAGTAAGGGCGCTAGCCGGCCGGCAAGTAAGTTGGTTGCAGCTCAGGGGGAGCTTACCGATGACCACAACCGAGCAGGCGGTGGCACGACCGAACATCCGGGTCGTGCTCACCGGTCTCATGATCGCGATGATGCTCGCGATGCTCGACAACATGATCGTCAGCACCGCACTGCCCCGGATCGTGGGCGAGTTCGGCGGGCTGAACCACTTCACCTGGGTAGTGACGGCGTACGTGCTGGGCACCACCGTCTCGACGCCGATCTGGGGCAAGCTCGGCGACCTGTACGGCCGCAAGGCCGTCTTCCTCACCTCGATCGTGATCTTCCTGATCGGCTCCGCGCTCTGCGGCATGGCCGGCTCGCCGATGCTCGGTGGCACCAAGGACGGGATGATCCAGCTCATCGCGTTCCGGGCCATCCAGGGCCTCGGGGCCGGCGGTCTGATGGTCGGCGTGATGGCCATCATCGGTGACCTGGTGCCGCCCCGCGAACGCGGTCGCTACCAGGGCCTGATGGCCGGCATCATGGCCATCGCCATGGTCGCCGGACCGCTGGTCGGCGGCTTCATCACCGACAACCTCTCCTGGCGCTGGGCGTTCTACGTGAACCTGCCGCTGGGCGGCCTCGCGCTGATCGTGCTGATCACCCGGATGCACCTGCCGAAGTACCGCACCGAGCATCGGATCGACTGGCTCGGCGCGGCCCTGCTGTCGGTCGGCATCACCGCGATCGTGCTGATCACCACCTGGGGCGGCAACGAGTACGACTGGACCTCGCCGCAGATCCTCGGCCTCGCCGCACTGGCCGTGGTCAGCCTGGCGATCTTCGCGATGGTGGAACGGCGGGTGTCGGAGCCGATCCTGCCGCTGAACCTGTTCACCAACCGCAACTTCGCGGTCATCTCGGCGGTCGGCTTCCTGCTCGGCTTCGCCATGTTCGGCGCGATGAACTTCCTGCCGCTGTTCCAGCAGACCGTGCAGGGCGCCTCGGCCACCAACAGCGGCCTGCTGCTGCTCCCGCTGATGTTCGGCATGCTGGTCGTCTCGATCATCGCCGGTCGGATGATCACCAAGACCGGCAAGTACCGGATCTACCCGATCATCGGCGGCGTCGCGATGACCGCCGGCATGGCGCTGCTGATGATGATCGACGTACACACCAGCAAGACCGTGCTGTCGCTCTACATGGTCGTCCTCGGCGTCGGCATGGGCTTCCTGATGCAGACCTCGATGCTGATCGCACAGAACAGCGTCGAGCAGAAGGACCTCGGTGCGGCCAGCGGCGCGGCGACCTTCTTCCGGTCGATCGGTGGCTCCTTCGGCATCTCGCTGTTCGGCGCCGTCTTCGCCAACCGGCTGCACGACAGCCTCTCGGACAAGCTCGGCGCACAGGCCGCGGACCAGCTCACCAGCGGCGGCGGGGGCGGGGTGGACCCGGCGAAGCTGGGCGAACTGCCGGCCAACGTACGCGACGGGGTGCTCGGCGGGCTGGCGGACTCCATCTCCGGCGTCTTCACCTGGGCGGTCTTCTTCGCCGCCGCGGTCGCGGTGCTCGCCTGGTTCATCAAGGAGATCCCGCTGCGCGACTCCAACGCCCCGACCGACGAAACCCCGGAGGAGCAGGCCGAGACCGCCCTGGCCAACGCCCCGGTGCACTGACCTGTCCGTACGAACGCGCCGGTCCCGTACCCAACGGGGCCGGCGCGTTCGTGTCTACGTCAGGGGCGCGGGCGGCGCAGGTGGTGCCAGAGGCGGGAGAGCCAGCGGTACGGGCGGGCGGCGGGGGTCTCGGTGGCCAGGATCGCTCGTGCGGTAGCCCGGGTGTCCGGGGTGATCTCGGGGGTGGCCAGGACCAGTTGTGCCAGCGAGCGGGCGATCGAGACGGGCCGCTGCTGGGCCACGGCGACACTGTCGGCGAGCCGTTCGGCGGCGATCGTGGCGACGTCGGCGCGGACCGCCGGGTCGACCCAGGCCGCGGTGACCAGCGCGCACAGCGCCGCCTCGGTGACCCAGTCCTCCACTCCCCAGACCAGGTCGACCAGGACCCGGCGCCGGGTCGAGTCGGCCCACGGTTCGTCGGTGCGGTGGTGCAGCAGCCCGAGGCAGGCCCAGACCTGCACGCACCGTACCCAGAGGGTCGGGTCGTGCTCGGCCAGCGTCCGCCCCAGCGGGGTGGCCGGCGGCGCGGGCGGGTGCACCAGCAGCCCGAGCAGGTCGTCGACCTCCAGTGTGGCCAGGCCGACCGCGGCGTCGTACGCGGCCGGCGGGTGCGGCCAGGCCGGGTGGGCGAGCTGCCGGATCCGGTCGACCGCGGTGGGTGACGGTGCCGGCAGCGCCGGTACGGCGATCGTGCCCTGATAGCTCCAGAGCCGTCGGGCCGAGGAGCGCCGGGGCTCCCGGATGTCCGGGGCGGCCACCTCGGCCACCTCGACCGCCAACCCCGGTACGGCAGCCGCCACCGCCCGCATCGCGCTCGGCGGTTCCAGCCCGCTGAGCCGCAGCTGGCCGCCCCGGACCGGGCCTTCGTCGGCCAGCACCTGCCGGAGCACGTTGGTGACCGCCTCGCCGGCCGCCGGGATCTGCCCCAGCCAGGGCTGGCCCTGGCAGCACTCGGCGAGGTCACCGTGCTCGTGGGTGTCGTCCGGGTGGTCGCGGCGGAAGTCGGCGAGCGCCACCAGGTGGTCGAGCCTGCCGTCGCGCTGGTAGCGGAGTCGGTGACCGGTGTGCACCGCGCAGTCGAAGGTGGGGTCGCGCAGCAGGGCCCGGTCGATCCAACCGAGTGCCTCGTCCAGGCGCCCGTGGTCGGCCAGGGTGCCGGCGATGTCGGCGTACACGGAAAGGTCGTCGGGGTCGTGGTCGACGGCCCGGTTGAGCGCGGCGAGCGCCTCGGCGGTGCGCCCGGCGCTGCGGTAGGCGTAACCGAGCCACACCTCGGCGAGCTTCGACGGCATGATCCGTGCCCCGGTGTCCGCCCAGGCCACCGCCTGGTCGATCGCGCCGACCCGGCGGGCCAGCGCGGACGCCGCACCGAGCAGGAGGCCGTGGTCCGGGTACGTGTCGATCGCGTGCCGGGCCAGCAGCAGGTACGGCCGCAGCGGCTCGCGTTCGTCCTCGTCGACCGGGTCGGCGACGGCGGCGCAGATCTGCATCAGCAGCCGGGCGATCTGCTCCGGGTCGAGCAGGGCTGGCAGTTCGGGGGTGCTGACCCAGGGCACCCCGGCCCAGTCGGCGCCCGGCGCGTGCGCGGTGGCGGCGGCGAGCAGTTCGAGACCCTCGTCGGGTCGGCCGGTGGCGGCGAGCAGGTGGGCGCGGGCCACCACGGCACCGATGAACGGGTGGTGGTCGAGCGGGAAGAGGTCCACCCCGCCCTCGCTGCGGGCCGCCAGTCGGGCCAGCACCTCGTGCACCTCGGGCATGGTCGGCGCGTACGCGAGCGCGCCGGCAAGGTGCCCGGCGGCGTGTCGCAGGTCGCCCTCGTCCAGGGCCAGCCGCGCCAACGCCAGCTCACCCTCGGCCGACAGTCGCGGGTCGTCCATTCCCTCGGACACTCCCTCGGACACGGTGTCGGCCTCTCGTCGCGCGTTCGTTCCCCCCTGGGTCGGGAAGCCTAAAGCATGATCGGGAGAGGCGGTGATTATCTGCTCGATACTGCTTGCTTGATTGCTCATACGCTTCACTTCGTGCAAGACTGAGCATGAAACGCGCGGCAATCGCGCATGGATGGGGAGGTCCTCGTGGCACATCCGGGAGCCGGTATGGCGGCCGACATCGCCGAGCAGCCGGACGGTTTCGCGCGCCTGCTGGAGCCGGAGAACGCCGACGCGATCGCCCGGATCGCCGCCGTCATCGCCGAACGCCGCCCCCGGCACGTCGTGTTCACCGCCCGCGGCACCTCCGACCACGCCGCGCTCTACGCCGCGTACCTCACCGAGATCCGGCTCGGCCTGCCCGCCGGGCTCGCCTCGCCCAGCGCGGTCACCCTCTTCGGCGCCCGCCCCGACCTGTCCGGCGCGCTGGTCATCGGGGTCAGCCAGAGCGGCGGCTCGTCCGACCTGGCCGAGGTGCTGCGCCAGGCCCGCGCCTCCGGTGCGCTCACCCTCGCCGTGACCAACGCCCCCGACTCGCCGCTGACCGGGGTCGCCGAACTCTCCGTCGACGTCGCCGCCGGGCACGAGCGGGCGGTCGCCGCCACGAAGACGTACACCGCCGAGCTGTTCGCCCTGCTCATGCTCATCGAAGGGGTACGCGCCGGCAACGGCGTACTGCCCGCGGAGGAACGGGCCGCGCTGGCCGCCCTGCCGGCGCTGGCGCAACGTACGCTCGCCGACCCGACCGCCGGCCAGCTCGCCACCCGCTACCGGTTCGCCGCCCGGGTCGTCACCACCGGCCGGGGTTACGCCTACCCGACCGCCCGCGAGGCGGCGTTGAAGCTGATGGAGACCTCGTACCTGCCGGCGCTCGCCTTCTCCGGCGCCGACCTGCTGCACGGCCCGCTCGCCATGACCGACCCGGACGTGCCGGTGCTCGCGGTGGTCGGCGCCGGTCCCGGCGGCACGGCCATGCGTGACGTGCTCGCCCGGGTCGGCGAGCGCGGGGCCGACGTGGTCGCGATCGGGCCGGCGGACGTGTCCGGTGCCACCGCCCGGCTGGTCGTGCCGGAGGTCGACGAGCGGTACGCCCCACTGCTCGACATCCTGCCGTTGCAGCAGCTCGCACTCGCGCTCGCGCTGGCCCGGGGCGAGGATCCGGACGCACCCCGCGGTCTGCACAAGGTCACCTCCACCCTCTGAGTCGGCCGCCATGCCGGCCCGGTGCGGTGGACGTGGCAGGCTTGCCTGATGTCCACGCTGCGCGACCTTGCCGAGGAGCACACGCTGCTCCGTCCGGCCGACATCGACCACCTGCACCGGGTCGCCGGCGACTGGCAGCTCCTGTCCGACCTCTCCTTCGCCGACCTGCTGCTCTGGGTACCGGTGGACGGCGACAACGACGCGTTCCTCTGCGTCGCGCAGGTACGCCCGACCACCGCACCGACCGCGTACCAGGACGACCAGGTGGGGCGGATCGTCGGCGGGCCGGAGGTGGCCCACCTGACCATCGCGTACACCCAGGGGCGGATCTGGCGCGAGGGTGACCCGGTCTGGTACGGCGACACCCCCGCCCGGCACGAGGCGATCCCGGTCCGGCTGCGCGCCGCCGACGGCGAGTCGGGTGAGGTGATCGCGGTGGTGGGGCGGGACACCAACCTCTCCACCGCCCGTACTCCGAGCCAACTGGAGCTGAACTACCTCACCACCGCCGACGACCTGGCCCAGATGCTCGCCGACGGCACCTTCCCGCCGCCCCGGCACCCGGGCGAGACCACCTCGGCGCCCCGGGTCGGGGACGGGCTGGTCCGGCTCGACGCCAGCGGGAAGGTCACCTACGCGAGCCCCAACGCGCAGTCGGCGTACCGGCGGTTGGGTTTCGCCTCGCATCTGGTGGGGGAGGACCTGGCCGCGCTGAACACCCGACTGGCCGCCGACCCGCTCGACGGCACCGAGGCGGGCAACCGGGTGCTGGCCGCGCTGCGCGGCGAGGCGCCGGCCCGCCGGGAGATCGAGGCGCGCGGTGCGACCGTACTGACCCGGGCATTGCCGCTGATGCCCGCCGGGGTGCCGATCGGCGCGCTGGTCCTGGTCCGCGACATGACCGAGGTACGCCGCCGCGACCGGGCCCTGATCACCAAGGACGCCACCATCCGGGAGATCCACCACCGGGTGAAGAACAACCTCCAGACGGTCGCCGCCCTGTTGCGCCTGCAGGCCCGCCGGGTCGACATCCCGGCCGCCAAGGCGGCACTGGAGGAGTCCGTACGCCGGGTCGCCTCGATCGCCCTGGTGCACGAGACCCTGGCCATGTCCAGTGACGAGGCGGTGGAGTTCGACGGGATCGTCGACCGGGTCGCCTCCGCCGCCACCGAGGTCGCCGCGACCGAGGTGGCGGTACGCATGCGCCGGGAGGGCACGTTCGGCGTACTGCCGGCGGAGATCGCCACCTCGCTGGTGATGGTCCTCAACGAACTGCTGCTCAACGCGGTCGAGCACGGCTTCCCGCCCCCCGACGAGGAAGGCGGCATGGAGGAGGGCGCGGCCGAGGTGGTGGTGTCGGCGCACCGGTTCCGCAAGCAGTTGCACGTGACCGTCGCCGACAACGGCCAGGGGCTGCCCGCCGACTTCGACGCGGCCAGCGGTGGCCGCCTCGGTTTGCAGATCGTCCGTGCCCTGGCCACCGGGGAGCTCGCCGGCACCATCGAACTGCGCAACCGCGCCGAGGGTGGCACCGAAGCCGTCCTGGTGGTCCCGCTCGGCAAACGGTGAACCGGAACTGGTGGTCCGGGCCGTTTTCCGGGGTCGGGTGAGGTCTGGACGGGCCGGCTGACGGGTCGGGGGCGGGCTAGCGGGTCTGCACGGGCCGGCTAGCGGGTCTGTACGGGCCGGCTAGCGGGTCAGGAGGGTGACGGTCAGGCCGGGGACGGTCCAGGTCCGGGTTATCCGGAAGGTGTCGCGCAGGGCGGTGGCCTTGGCGGGACTGGCGGCGGCCAGCGGGTCGGACCCGTGCTTCCCACGGGTGAGCAGCCAGACGCGGGTGACGCCGGTCAGGCAGGTGGCCGGTCGGGGGCACTCGGGCGTGTCCAGGGTGGCCGCGGCTACCGGACCCTCGACCGCGAGCACGTCGCGCGGGTGGTGCTCGCCGAGGTAGTACAGGACGGCGATGTCCAGGAAGGCACGCGGGTCGCGCGGGGAGTAGACGATGCCGTCACCGGGCTGCTGGTGGGCGCCGATGATCCGGGTGGCGGCCGGATAGTCGATCGGCGCCGAGCGGGGTGTCTCGTGCGTACGCCGGAGGTTGGCCTGGGCCGGTGCGCCGAGCAGTCCGGCGAGCGCGACGATCGGCACCGCCCAGCGCAGCCGTAGCGGCGCCAGCGTGCCGGCGGCGAGCAGGCAGGCGAACGGCGCCGTGAAGAGCAGGTAGCGCGGCACCCAGAGCGGGGTGAGCAGCCCGCCGACGTACAGCAGGGCGGCGGGGAGCAGCACGCAGGCGCCGAGCGCCACGCCCCAGCGCCCCCGGGTGACCAGACCGATCGCCGCCAGTCCGACCAGCAGACCGCCGACGGTGCCGTTCTGGAGCAGGTCGCCGGGCAGGTCGGGCAGGTCGGTGAGCGTCGGTGGGCGTACCCAGTTCAGTTGCCGTGTCTGCTGGTCGCGGCCGAGCCGGGCCAGCGGTGCCAGCACCAGGATCGCCGGTACGAGAGCGAGCGGCCAACGCCACAGCCGCCGCTCGTGCTGCTGCCGCCAGGCGAGCAGTACCGCCACCGCGTGCCCGAGGACCAGGCTCGTCGCCAGCAGGTGTGACAGGCCCAGGCCGACCAGAGCGGCGGCGTAGCCGGTCCAGCGCCACCAGCCGGGGCGGTCCAGCGCCCGTACCAGCAGCAGCGTGGCGAGTACGGCGAACAGGGTGGCCAGGGCGTACGGGCGGGCTTCCTGGCCGTACCGGGAGGTGCTCGGCAGTACGGCGAAGAGCAGCCCGGCGATCAGCCCCACCTGCCCGCCGAACAGCCGCCCCCCGAGTACGGCGACCAGCGCCGCCGCGCCGGCCAGGCTCAGTGCGGCCGGCAGTCGCAGGGCGGTCACCGAGTCGCCGAAGAGTTCGATCCAGCCGTGCATGAACAGGTAGTACGCGACCGCTACGCCGTCGATGTTGGCGGCCAGCCGGAGCAGGTCGCCGGTGGGACGGGAGGCGGCGCTCCAGGTGGCGAGTTCGTCACGCCACAGCGGGGCGCGGTCGATCTGGACCAGGGTGATCGCCAGGGTCAGCAGTGCCGGCCAGAGCCAGGACAAGCGGTCGAGCCAGCTCGACGACGGACGGGCCTCCCCGGTGCCTGCCGGCAGTGGCATGGTCGACCCTCGGAGATCTGTTCGGTCGAACTCTGTGTCCGAGTGCTGCGGTCGGCAGCTCATGGACCTTCCGCCAGCATATGGAGGCGTCGGCTCGACCGGACGGGTTTTCGGCAGGTATCCGAGGGCGGGTGTCCGGTTCAGAAGGGGGTGACCACGACCAGCGACATGGCGTTGCGACCGAGGTGGAAGGTGGCCGTGAGGCTCGACGTGGCAGGAATCGTGTACCGCTCCACCCGCTGGAGATCGGAACGGGTCGGGTCGTACGCGTAGTTGCTCGTGGTGGCGTCCACCAGGTAACGCTCGACCAGGATGTTGCCCTTGGTGTATTCGCTGGGCAGATCGTCGACCCTCAGGTCGACCAGATACTGCGCGGTCCCGTCGGTCCACTGGTAGTTCGTGGCGAGGATGGCGATTCCGGTCCTGTCCCGGGTGGCAAGGGCATTGACGCCTATGCCCTTCGGGCTCAGTGGGCCGGCAGTGGCCTTGATCCGTTGACTCTTGAGCTTCCGCTGCATCGCGACCAGGTTGTAGTACGGGTTGACCTTGCCGTCGGCGCCGTCGACCAGCAGCGATTTCCGGTCGTTTTCGCCGTGGTCGAAGACCCAATGCATCACCATGTCGGTGCCGCCGGCGACGTAGTAGTAGCCGAGGGTGGACATGGCCGCGGCCTGGGTCAGCAGGTCTTCCTCGAAAGTGGTCCCGGTGTTCGCGCCGGGGAAGACGCCGTACTCGGTCACGTAAACGGGCGTCGCGGGGTCCAGATCGCGTTCCGACAACCACTGTTGTGCGGTCTTCTTCTCGGTTTGCGCGCTGGCCGGGTCGTCACGGCGCCGGTACTGGTGGTAGGAGAGGAAATCGAGTCTCTTGGTGGGCTCGGAGTCCGCTCGGAACCGGTCCAGGAATTCCTTCAGGAACGGCGAATCGAACGTGTACGCGGCGGGCCCGCCGATGCGCAGTGGGACGGCCGGGGCGAGTTCCTCGTTGAGTTCGTTCACGATGGAGTATCCGACCTTGTACCAGGTGTAGTAGTCGGCCGCGCTGATCGGGGCGCGCTCGACCGGACTCGGTTCCCAGGTCTTGTCGGGCTCGTTGAACAGCTCGATGTACCGCAGACTCGGATAACGCTCTTTGTAGTGCCTTATGCCTGCCTTCAACACGGCACGGCACCGCCCCGGGTCGTTCGGCGTCATCAACTCCGGATCGCACTGGTCGAAATTGGCGAAAATCTGTTCGGACAGGCGGTCGAGCTGGTCCGCGTACGCGTAGAAGCGCTTGCCGCCGCCCGGCGTCGGGTAGTCGAAGTCGTAGCTGTCGGTGAGATGGTCGTAATAGCTCTCCGGCTTGAACCAACCACGGAGGACGACCGGTTCGAGTTGCGCTATCCGCTTCTCGTCGAGCGGGGTGAGCGTCTGTGATGGACCGCTCTGGTTCTGGTACCTGGCCGGGTTGTCGAGGGCGCCGAGTTCGGTGCCGGCGGCGACGGTGACGGTCGCGGGGAGACCGCCCGACGGTGCGGTCGGCGGCACGGTCGACGGCGGGTCGGACGCGGGTGCCGCCGCGCTGCGCGGGTCCGCCTGTGGGCGTAGGACGATCGCGATGCCCGTTGTGACGGTGAGGCAGGCGACGAGCGCTCCCACCCAGAACAATGCCCTCTTGGACACCCGGTAGCCATCCCTCCCCGGGCCCGCTGTTCCGCGCACCGCGATTCGTCGGTCACCCGTTGCGAGCAGCGGTACGACCATGCGTTCCGCATCGGATCACGGATCCGTAAGGGATTGTACCGACGATTACCCGAGCGCGTTCTGCCGCTACCATGAGAACTGGTGGTCAGGCGTGTTGCGAGTTCGTGGCAGGTGCGTTCGCAACGGGCTCTGCCGTTCCGTTGATGCTCGGGGGCCGGTATTCCGGGCAGCGTCGAGATTCGTTGGAGGACGCACGTGGTGACCGCTGGCCGTAGATCGGCCGTACTGCTATTGGTCGCGCTTGCAGCGGCCGTGAGTTTGGCCGGGTGCGGGTCAGGCGACCGTTCGCCGGCCGAAGTGGCCGAAGCCGAAGTGCCGAGTCGGGTGTTGGGCGTCGCAATGGATCCGTGGCACGTCGACGAGTGGGCCGGCGCGGTGGGGGCCCCACCGACCATGGTCATGGAATTCGAGGCGTGGAGTCGTAATCGTACGATTGACACGCACTTCGCCGAACTCCGACGACAGGGCGTCAGGACCTTCATGCTCACCTGGGAGCCGTGGCAGTCGGTGAGCGCCGACAAGGGCAGGGTCGCCCAGTACGTCGAGCAGCCGGAGTTCAGTAACGCGGCGATTGCGGCAGGTAAGAAGGACGAATACATCAGGAGCTGGGCCAAGTCGGTCGCGGCCTCGGGGCTGCTCGTCTACGTACGCTATGCGCACGAGATGAACGGTAACTGGTATCCGTGGAGTCGGGACCCGGCCGGGTATGTCGCAGCCTGGCGGCACATAGTGGACATTTTCCGCGCGGAAGGTGCCACGAACGCCCGCTTTGTCTTCTCGGTCAATCCCTCCATCTTCGAGCCGGCGGAGGACTGGACGAAGAATTTGCGGGGTTACTGGCCCGGCGACGACTACGTCGACCTGCTTGGTTCGACGATGATCAACTTCGGTGCCCGCAAGGAGTACAGCGTCGCGGACTTCGTCGCCCGGTTCGAGTTGGCCCGAGGGCTCTTCAACAAGAAGTTCATTCTCACCGAGGTCAACACCGCCGCAGCGGGACGGGTCAAGTGGCTGAGCGATCTGCGTACCTGGCTCGACACCGGGGGCGCCGACTGGGTGGAGGGGCTCGCGTTGTCCCAGGCTGAGTCCCGTGGCGCGGCGCAACTCGGCGACCGGGTCGGTGACCTGTCCTGGAACGTGGTGGACGACCCCGAGACGCAGCCGGTGATCCGCGGCATCCTGCAGGACTTCGAGAAGGCGCCGCCGAGGCCCTAGTTCCACGGGGTGGCCGGGACCAGCCCGGCCACCCCGGTCTCAGCCGCGGGGGGCGGGAGCGAGTTTCAGGCTGGTCACACCGGTCCGGAACGCCTGGGTCGTCTGGGCATTGGCGGTGAACCGCCAGTCCGCGTTGCCGCCATCCTTGGTGCTGTACTCGAACCAGACGAAACCGATGACCTCCGGATGCTTCGGCAGCCACCGGAAGAAGTCCTGGATCCAGCCGACCTTGCGCGAGCCGGGCTGCACGCCGGTCTCGGTGATCACCACGGGCTTCCGGGTCACCGCGCGCAATGCCTTCAGTGTGGGGTCGAACACCGGTGCCGCCGTGCTCTCCGCGACGGCGTAGCCGACCATGCCGACCCAGTCCACGTACTTGTCACCCGGATACAGCGCGCTGATGCTGACGCTGGGTACGGGCCGGAGGATGTTCGGGCTCCAGAGCCAGATCGCGTTGTCGGCGCCGACCTTTTCGAAGATGTCGTGCACGTGCCGCCAGGCGCGGACGTACTCGCCCTTCTTGTTGCCCGACTGCCGTTCCGACCACGGATACCAGTTGCCGTTCATCTCGTGGGCGAACCGGATCGCGACCGGCAACCTGGCGTCCCGCAGGGCGGTGGCGAAGCGGGTGATGTACGGGTCGAAGTCGCCCTTCTCGATCTTGGATAGGGCGTAGGCCGGCTGACTGGTGCCGCTCTTGATGCCGGCCCACGGTTCCCACGAGATGATCGGTACGGCGCCCTGCTCGTAGCTGCGCTTCACGACGTCCGCCCGGAACTCCTCGGTCCACTTCGTGAACGTCATGATCATCGAAGGCTTGGCGCCGGCGCTGGTCGACAGTTCGCCGAGTCGTGCGCTGGACCAGGGCACGTCCGGGGAGCTGAGCCCGAAGTGCTGACCGGGCAGCGCCAGCACCGCTTCCTTCGTGATCACCGTCGGTTCCGACGAAGGGCTCGCGGTGACGCTGGTGACGGGAGCGGGCGCGGCGGCGGGTGTCGGTAGGTCGCCGGTGCCCGGCTTGAGCAGCCACCCGGTGATCGCCGCCAGCACCACCCCGTTCGCGACCATCCAGATCCGGAACCTGCGGCGTGAGGCCTGCTTCTGCTCAGACACCGATCATCACCGAAGCCACCAGCATGAGCCCTCCCAGGGCGTACGGGATCAACCGGAGCGGGTTGCGTTCCTTCTCGCCCGCGAACCCGCCCGCCCTGGTGCCCCAGCCCGCGTTGTGTGCCATGCGGAAGAAGCCCAACACCCGTACCGGCATCAGCAGCAGGGTGTTGATCATCATGAAGGTGGGTAGGTGGACCAGGTCACCGGGCCGGTGGGCGAAGTGTCGACCGAACCGGATGGCCAGCGACAGGGTCGTCAGCAGTCCGCTCAGCACCAGGACCGCGGCGACCGCGACCACCGGACTCGCGGGCAGCGGAAGAGTCCGGTAGAGCTCGGAGTGCACGCCGGAGATGAGCGAGATGGCCCAGGAGATGAACGAGCCGACGAGGACGAACGGGACCACGATGTCGGCGATGTAGAAGACCGCGAGCAGGGGTGTGCGGCGCAGCATCCATCCCAACATGCGCAGGGTGTTGTACTGCGACCCTCTGGCCCAGCGGTACTGCTGCTTCGCCAGCTTCTTGAGTTCCGTCGGAGCGTCGGTGTAGACCAGGGAGGTCGACTGGTAGACGGTCCGGAAGCCGCTCATCAGGGTGTAGTTGGTCAGCGTCCGGTCGTCGCTGACTTCGAGGAAGACACCGAGGAACTTCTCGCTCATGAAGCGTTCCATGGTGCGTACCAGGATCGACCGGCGGAACGCGATGGTCCGCCCCGGCAGGCACCCCACGGTGCCCAGCACGCTCATCGCCGGCATCGAGTACTCGTTGCGGACGTTCTCCAGCCAGTCGGCCCACCGGGTCAGCACGGTGCGCCCGGGGTCGAGGATCCGCTGCTGGGTGGTCACTCCGCCGATCCGGGGATCGCGGAACGGTTTGACCAGTTCGGCCAGGGTGTTCGGCGTCCAGACCGTGTCCGAGTCGACCAGTACGGCGATGTCCGAGGTGGCCAGGCCGACGCCCACCTTGAGGGCGTTGCGCTTACCCGGGATGTCGGTCCACGCCCAGCGCACTTCGAGGTCGCCGCAGATCTTCTCCAGCACCTCGTTGCGCGGCCCGTTGATCACGACGATGACCTCGGTGGGGCGCTGTTCGAGGATCCGGTCCAAGACGGAGCGGAACAACTCCTCGGGTTCGTCGACCACGGGAATGATCACAGACGTGGTCACGTCGTACGGGGTTTTCCACGGCCGATAGTGGCTGGCCAGGCTGACGCGCAGAATCCAGAGAATCCAGATCATGAGCATGAACGCGGCGAACAGGAAGAATTGCCCGCTCTCCGTCCAGGCCCGAATTTGGAGGATAAATGCAAGCATTCGGGTTTATCCTCGTCTACCGGGTTGCCGGCTTTGCCGGGGGAGCGGCCGGGGCCAGGGTGAACAGGGTCAGGGTCAGTCCGGTCGGGCGCCAGGTGCGCTCCTCGACGTACCGGGTGCGCAGTTCTCCGTCCTTGGCCGCCGGCAGGCCGGCGAGCACGTCCTCGGTCGGCCCTACCCGCAGGAGCCAGACCCGCGGCGCACCGCCGAGGCACTTGGCGACGTCGACACACTCCTCGGCCAGAAGATGGCCGTCGGTACGAGGTGCCCGCGTCATCAGCGCGTCCCGTGGGCGCAGGTTCGCCGGTAGGTAGCGGGCGACCAGATCCCGTCCGGTCCGTTCGTCGTCGGGGCCGGGACCGTAGACGATGACGTCCCCGGTGGCGAGGTTCTCGGCGAGTACGGCGGCGAGCTGGGCGTCGTCCTGCCCGTGGCCGTCCCTGGCCCGGACGTCCACCTGGGTGGAGACGGCCAACAGGGCGATCAGCAACGCGGTGAACACGCCGCGCACCACCGGAGCCCGCAGCAGGGCCGTGCCGACGAGCAGTGTCCAGGCGGGCAGGGTGAACAGCAGCGCCTCGGCATCCCACACCTCGACGAACTGGCTGCACACGTAGAGCACGAGAACCGGTCCCACGGCCCAGGTCGTGAAGATCACGGCGGGCTTGCGGAACGAGAAGCTCAGCAGCCCCAGCCCGACCACGATGCCGGCGAGCAGGGCCAGGCCGAACAGTCCCTGCGGCAACCGGGTGACCTCGGGCAGGTCGACCGGCGAGGTCCATTCGAATCCGAGCTTCGGCGGCCGGAGGAGGTAGAGGAACCCGACTGCGATCACGAGGCTGACCAGCACGGCGACGAGCCAGGAGACGAAGATCCGGCGGCGCATGGTGAGGACCGCCACGGCGTGGCCGGCGAGCAGGGCCAGTGCGGGTGCGCTGACCAGACCGAGCAACACGACCGTGACGCCGTAGCCGAAGGTCCCGGCGAGGCTCGGCCGGTCGAACAGGCGTACCAGGATGAACGTGGCCAGTACGGCGAAGCAGATGCTCAGCGCCTGCGGACCGATCTCCTGGGCGTACCGGGAGGTCGTCGGCAGGATGGCGAAGAGGATGCCGGCGAGAAAGCCCACCCGTGGCGTGAGCAGGTCGCTGCCGAGCCTGGTGAGCAGCGCGGTCGCCGCCACCATGGCCAGGATGGCGGGCAGCCGCAGGGCGAAGTCCGAACTGCCGAAGATCTCGGCCCACACCCTGAGACCTAGGTAGTAGGGGACCGAGGTGGTTTCGAGGTTGCCGAGCAGCGGCCACACCTCGTGCCAGGGCCGGAGGACGAAACCCCAGGCGTCCAGCTCGGATGCCCGTTGACCGGGCCAGTTCGGGCGGACCAGCGCCAGCGCCGCCATCAGCAGGGTGGGTAGCAGCCAGGAGAGATGCCGCATCGCCAGGCGCTGACCGGCCAGGCCGTTCTCGATGTCCGGATCGTTGGTCTGGCGATCCCAGGCGTCCACAGAGGACGGTGCTTCCGCGAGCGGTTGCGCTTGCTGTTTCGGCAAGAGGGCGGTCTGGTCATTAGCAGGCATCTGAGCTCACCAAGGGCGGGCGAACGCGAAGTCGCGGGGCGGGAAGTGGTCTGTCCTTGCCATGTGCTGAGCCCCTGGCCACCGGTGTGTGGAGCAGCAGGTTCGATGCTTGATCGTTTGTCAGCCTCAGCATGCTAGCCGCGAGCCCCGACACGCGTTGCAGCCGCATCGGGAAGGGTGTCCGTCGCGTCTCCTGTTGATTGCGCAGAGGTTACGTATTCCTATGCCTTTTCCGGATAGGCCGGGCGCCTTTCAGACAAACATCCCCAGCGTCGTCCTCTACTCGGCGAACGTGAGAATTCTCATGCTGTTCCTATCGCTTCGAAGGTGCTAGCGAGGGACTGTCTCCTTTTGGGCGGCGTCCCCGGCTGTGCAAGGGATCCGGCTGTCCAGCGATGCGGTCGAACCCCTCACCCGGCACCGGCCGGCACCCCCGGCGGCAGCGGCGTCGGCGGTGAGCCTTGGCGGTTCTCCCGGCCGCATGAGATGCTAGGCGGCATGACCGCCGTCGAAGGCCGCGTCGTGACGCTGGGGCTGACCTGCCGCCGTCACGTCGACTACGGCCGCGTACGTAGCGCGATCTGTCCGGCTTACTGACGCCACCTGGACCAAATCTGTCTCGGGTGCGCTCCGCGCCGGCCTGCTGACACCGTTGTCTCCGCCCCGCTGATCAACCGGGGTGCCGTCGCTTCCGCGTACGTCGAGCAACTCGTCTCAGCAGACAACGGAGGACGCCGCGATGGCGGTCAGCAGCACCCCGGCCCGGCCCGTTACCGCCCCCGAACAGGTGAGCGCCGCCGCGAACCGGCCGGCACGGGCACCCCGCCGGCCACGCGGCGAAGGCCAGTGGGCGCTCGGCCACCGCGAGCCGCTCAACCCCAACGAGCGGTCGAAGAAGGACGACAACCCGCTCAACGTACGAGCCCGGATCGAGAACATCTACGCGCACCGGGGCTTCGCCTCGATCGACCCCGCCGACTTGCGTGGACGTTTCCGCTGGTGGGGGCTCTATACCCAGCGCAAGGCCGGCATCGACGGTGGTCGTACCGCCGTGCTCGAACCACACGAACTCGAAGACGAGCACTTCATGCTCCGGGTCCGGATCGACGGCGGCCAGCTCAGCCTGGAGCAGCTGCGCACCATCGCCGACATCTCCACCACCTTCGCCCGCGACAGCGCCGACATCACCGACCGGCAGAACATCCAGCTCCACTGGATCCGGGTCGAGGACGTGCCGGAGATCTGGCGCCGGCTGGAAGCGGTCGGCCTGCAGACCACCGAGGCGTGCGGCGACTGCCCCCGGATCGTGCTCGGCAGCCCGGTCGCCGGAGTGGCCGAGGCCGAGGTGATCGACCCGACCCCGGCGATCGACGAGATCGTCGCCCGCTACGTCGGTGACCCGGCCTACTCGAACCTGCCGCGCAAGTTCAAGTCCTCGATCTCCTGGCTGGCCGACACCCCGTACGAGGTCAACGACATCTCGTTCCTCGGCGTCGACCACCCCGAACACGGCCCCGGCTTCGACCTCTGGGTCGGCGGCGGCCTGAGCACCAACCCGATGCTGGCCCAGCGTCTCGGCGTCTGGGTGCCGCTGGCCGAGGTGCCGGACATCTGGGAGGGCGTCGTCTCGATCTTCCGGGACTACGGCTACCGCCGGCTACGGCACCGCGCCCGGCTGAAGTTCCTGGTCGCCGACTGGGGCGTGGAGAAGTTCCGCGAGGTGCTGGAGAAGGAATACCTCGGCCGTACGCTGCTCGACGGTCCGGCGCCGGAGCTGCCGGAGAAGCCGATCGACCACATCGGGGTGCAGCGCCAGCGCGACGGGAAGTTCTACGTCGGCGCCGCGCCGGTCGTCGGACGGGTGTCGGGCAGCCAGCTCACCGCCCTGGCCGACCTCGCCGCCGAGCACGGCAGCGACCGGGTACGGCTCACCCCGTACCAGAAGTTGCTGGTCCTCGACGTCGCCGAAGAGCGGACCGAATCGTTGGTCACGGCCCTGCGTGGGATCGGCCTGGAAGCCCGGCCGTCGGTCTGGCGGCGCAGCACGATGGCCTGCACCGGGATCGAGTTCTGCAAGCTCGCCATCGTCGAGACCAAGGCCCGCGGCCAGGAACTCGTGGCCCGGCTGGAGGAGCGGCTGCGCGACTTCGACGCCGACCTGTCCATCCACATCAACGGATGCCCGAACGCCTGCGCCCGGACTCAGACCGCCGACATCGGACTCAAGGGCCAGATCGTCGTCGGACCGGACGGACGGCAGGTCGAGGGCTACCAGATCCACCTCGGCGGCGGCCTGGGCATGGCCCAGGGCCAGACCGCCGGATTCGGCCGCAAGCTGCGCGGCCTCAAGACCACGGCAGAGGAACTTCCGGAGTACGTCGAACGAGTGGCCCGCCGTTACCTGGCCGGGCGCCAGCAGGGCGAGGCGTTCGCCCAGTGGGTGCTCCGGGCCGACGAGGAGGAGCTGAGATGAGCGACACCCGCGCGGCACCGCTGTACTGCCCGTACTGCGGTGAGGAGGACCTGCGGCCCAACGAGGAATCGCACGGCGCCTGGGAGTGTCACGCCTGCGCGCGGGTGTTCACGGTCAAGTTCAGCGGACTACTGGGACGGGCGGTGGCGCGATGAACATGCTCTCGGCAACCAAGCTCGGGCTGGTCACGCTCGGCCCGGCGCCCGCACCGGCGGATCCGGCCCGACGCTCGCCCGCAGAACTCAAGGCGCTCGCCGACGAGGCCGCCCGCGAGTTGGAGGGCGCCCCGGCGGACGAGATCGCCCGCTGGGCGGCGGACACCTTCGCCGACCGGTTCTGCGTCACCAGCTCGATGGCGGACGCGGTCCTCGCCCACCTCGTCTCGCGCGTGGCGCCCGGCGTCGACGTGGTCTTCCTCGACACCGGCCTGCACTTCCCGGAGACGCTCCGGGTCCGTGACACGGTCGCCCGTACGCTGCCGGTCACCGTCCGGTCGATCCGGCCGCGGCTGACCGTCGGCCAGCAGGACGGCGAGTACGGCCCGCGCCTGTTCGCCAAGGCGCCGGACGAGTGCTGCGCGCTGCGCAAGGTCGAGCCGCTGGAACGGGCGCTCGGCGACTACGACGCCTGGGCCGCCGGGCTGCGCCGGGACGAGTCACCGACGCGCGCCAACACACCGGTGGTGACGTTCGACGCCCGCAAGGGCAAGGTGAAGGTCAACCCGATCGCGGCGTGGAGCCAGGCGGACGTGGACGCCTACATCTCCCGCTGGAACGTGCCGGTCAACGAGCTGTTCCGGTCCGGCTACACCTCGGTCGGCTGCTGGCCGTGCACCCGCCGTACCAAGGCCGGGGAGGACCCCCGGGCCGGACGGTGGGCCATGTTCGAGAAGACCGAGTGCGGCCTGCACGTATGAGATCCGGACCGGATCCGGTGGTCCTGGTTGCCCACGGCAGCCAGGACCACCGGGCAGCGGTGGCGACCCGGGCCCTGGTACGGGCGGTCGAGCTGGCCCGTCCCGGCCTGCCGGTACGGGCCGCCTACCTCGACCACACCACGCCGGGGCCGGTGGCGGTGCTGCACGAGCTGGAGGCGTCCGGTCACCGGGGCGCCACGGTGGTGCCGCTGCTGCTGACCGCCGCGTACCACGGTCGGGTCGACATCCCCGGCGCGATCGCCGCCGCGCAGGCCCAGGGTCTGCGGCTGCCCGTACGCGTCACCGACGTGCTAGGCCCGGCGCAGGTGGCCATCGCGCCCGACGAGCTGCTGCTGGCCGGGCTCCGGCATCGGCTGGCCGAGGCTATGTACGCCGGGGCCGCCGAGGCGGCTGCAGGTCCGCTGGACGGGTTGGTGCTGGCGGCGGCCGGGACACGGGTGCCGGAGGCACGTCGTACGGTCGAGGCGGTCGCCGGGGCGCTGGGGGAGGCGTTTGGTGTGCCGAGCCTGGCCGCGTACGCCTCGGCTGCCCCGCCCACCGCGGGCGCGGCGGTGGCGCGGCTGCGGGCCGGCGGCGCCCGCCGCATCGGCGTGGCCGCCTACTTCCTCGCCCCCGGCCGTCTCTACGAGAGCGCGGTGGCTTCGGCGCGGGCTGCCGGGGCGGTGGCGATCGCCGCCCCGCTGACGGACTCGCCGGAGATCGCCCGGTTGGTGCTGGACCGGGTCGCGGCCGTGAGCGGCGATGCTCCGCCGGTTGCGCCACCGACGGATCCGGTACGCGGGCGCCCCGACGCGGCCCCACGGATCGCGGCCTGAGCCTCCGCTTCCGGTCGTCCCACCGAACAGGGACTTCTGGAGGTCGCGCGGAGATCAGCGGCCCGTCGCGGGGACATCGACGCACGCTCCCGCTGGCTAGGGTGACCGATCATGAAGCATCGTCATCTTGGCCGCAGCGGCCTGCGGGTCAGCGAGATCACCTACGGCAACTGGCTCACCCACGGTGAACTGGTGGCGCGCGACGCCGCCCTGGTCTGCGTACGGGCCGCGGTGGAGGCGGGGATCACCACCTTCGACACCGCCGACGTCTACGCCCGGGGTGCCGCGGAGGAGTTGCTCGGCGAGGCGCTGCGCGGCGTACGCCGGGAGTCGGTCGAGATCGCCACGAAGGTGTGCCTGCCGACCGGCGACGGACCCAACGACCGCGGCCTGTCCCGCAAGCACGTCCTGGAGTCCTGCCACGCGTCGCTGCGCCGGTTGGGCACCGACTACGTCGACCTCTACCAGGCCCACCGGTACGACGACCGGACCCCGCTGGAGGAGACGCTGATTGCCTTCGACGACCTCGTACGCCAGGGCAAGGTGCGCTACCTGGGTGTTTCGGAGTGGACCGCGCCGCAGATCCGGGACGCGCTCGCCCTCGCCGACCAGCTCGGGCTGCGCGGCCGGATCGTGTCGAACCAGCCGCAGTACAACATGCTCTGGCGGGTGATCGAACCCGAGGTGCTGCCGCTGTGCGAGCGGGAGGGCCTCGGCCAGATCGTCTTCCAGCCGCTCGCCCAGGGGGTGCTGACGGGCAAGTACCGGCCGGGGCAGCCGCCGCCGGTCGGGTCTCGGGCGGCCAGTGGGGGCAGGGCGCCGGTGTTCATCCGGCGGGTGCTCGGCGACGAGCTGTTGCGGCGGGTGCAGGCGCTGCGCCCGGTCGCCGAGGAGGCGGGACTGTCGATGGCCCAACTGGCGATCGCCTGGACCCTGCAACGCCCCGGCGTCAGCACGGCGCTCATCGGAGCGACCCGACCGGAGCAGGTGACCGAGAACGCCGCCGCGGCGGGGGTACGGCTGGACGCCGATGTGATGCGCCGCATAGACGAGACGTTGGCGGATCTGATCGAGAATGACGCTACGAAGACCGCTCAGATGATGGCGGTGAAAGCCAACTGGGCGCGGGCCGAGACGCTAACTACCGATGCGTAGTGATCCTTCTATGACGCGCGGTGTTGATCCATTCGGCATAACCACAACAGAACGCGCCGGGGGAGTAACTCCCCCGGCGCGTTCAGCGTTTGTGTGGTTGGTCAGGCGGTGTGAGCGCGCAGGACCCGAAGTCCGCCACGGCGCTTGACCGCGCGCCGCTCTTCTTCGCTCATTCCGCCCCAGACGCCCGCGTCCTGACCGGATTCGAGTGCCCACTGGAGGCAATCTTCGGTCACGGAGCAGCGCCGGCAGACGGCCTTGGCCTGCTCGACCTGAAGGAGAGCCGGGCCAGACGTCCCGATCGGGAAGAACAGCTCCGGGTCTTCGTCGCGGCAGACAGCATGGTGACGCCAGTCCATGGCGGCAACACTCCTCAATCTGGGTGGGTGGCAGTGGATAGCGTGGATCTTTTCCTATATGCATCCGTGGCGCGCCGATCCCGACGGTGTACACCCATCGATTCGACAAGCACGTGCGCAGGCTGTTGTGCGCTTGGGAGCGCCGCGTGAGCAACTCGCTTAGCGAGTAGTTCAAGGCAACGTCCCGGTAACTCAAGTTCGCTTGTGAATACTTTCACGAACTCCCGTGATGTCAAGGGGACCGCTCGGAAAAACTCTGAACGGGTGAGCAAGCCCACAACCCTTTTGTCCGAATTCCGGCGCTTGCCGGGACCCAGGGTGCCACAGCCAAGGATCAATATAGTACAGTCCACGCGACATTGCTGGCATTTCCGACACTCGTCTCCTCGTCCGGCTCGTTTTCAGGGGGCCATGGAGGAGGCTGTACCCCAGCGCTAGCAGATTACTCTTAGTGCGGCGCTTACGGAGGCGAATCGAACTTTTTCTCGTTCGCCGAGGTAGTCCCCGTCGAGCTGGAACGCCTGCGGACGGCCTGCGACCAGGGAAAACTCCTCCAGGTCGTGCAACCGAAGAATTTGCCGCCCGTGCGGCTGAGTTTTCCGCGAGAGCAGCTGCGTCACCGTACGTGTGGTGCTCGGCACGCGCAGCCGGCGTACGGCCATCACGTCGAGCCCGAGATCGAAGGACGCGTCCGGGTTCGGGTTCACTTCCCGGTCCCCGATGTACGTCCACGGGGCGGTGTTCTGGATCGCCACCGTGGCCAGCTCGCTCGCCACGATCCCGTCCGGAAGTTCCAGCGCGATGTCCGGGTGCCGGCGCTCCGGGCCGAAGGCGTACTGGGTGAGCATCGCGCGCAGGTAGAGCGAGGGGGTGGAGACCCGCCCCCGTCGCCGGGCCTGCTCCACCCGGTGGATCACCGCGGCGTCCAGCCCGAAGCCGGCGCAGAACGTGAAATAGCGGTCGTCCGCCCGACCCAGGCCGACCGACCGGAACCGGCCCAGCCGTACGCCGTCGAGGATCACGCTGGTCGCCTCCGGCCACTCCCGGGGCAGACCCAGCGCCCGCGCGAAGACGTTCGTCGACCCACCCGGCACCACCGCCAGCGCGGGCAGCCGCTCGGCCGGCGGCCGGTCCGGGTCGACGGTCGAGGTCTCGGCCGTCATCAACCCGTTGACCACCTCGTTGACCGTGCCGTCACCACCCAGCGTGACGACCAGGTCCATCCGATCCCGTACCGCCTCCCTGGCCAGGCTCACTGCGTGATCACGCCGCCGGGTGTACTCGACGGTGAGATCGACCTCGCTGCGCAGGGCCCGGACGAGTACGTCCCGGCTGCGCTGGCTGGTGGCGGTGGCCTTGGGATTGACCACCAGAAGGGCCCGCATGGGCGGCACTGTACCGCGACAAAGCGCGGGTATCGTTTCGCGCGTGACCACCGACTCACCCGTGACCAGCGAATCTGCCCTGGTGCCCGGACCGCTGCGCTGGGCCGTGTGGCTGCTGCGCGGCGAGGCGACCGGCCTCGGGTTGCTGGCGGCCTACCTGATCTACGCGGACCTGACCGCGACCGCCAGTGACCTCGTGAACGCACTGTTCGTGACCGCCTTCACGGCCGGCGGCGCGCTCGTGTTGTGGCTGCTCGCCGCCGCGCTCGTACGGCGCCGGGCCGGTGCCCGCGCACCCGCGATCGTGCTCCAGTTGATGTTGCTGCCGGTCGGCTACTACATGATCCAGGGCGGGCTGGCCTGGCTCGGCATCCCGCTGATGGCGCTCGGCGTGTTGGTCATCGGCCTGCTGGTCTCTGCCCCCACCGCCCGCGCCCTCGGCGTCGGCTGACCGCGCGGGGCTCCGCCTCTCGGCCGGTTGGAACCCGGCGGGCTCGATGCTCGGCCGCCTGGTGCTCGGCTACCTGATGCTGGGCCGCCTGGTGTTCGGCTGCCTGGTGTTCGGCTGCCTGGTGTTCGGCTGCCTGGTGCTCGGCTACCTGATGCTGGGCCGCCTGGTGTTCGGCTGCCTGGTGTTCGGCTGCCTGGTGCTCGGCTACCTGATGCTGGGCCGCCTGGTGTTCGGCTGCCTGGTGTTCGGCTACCGAATGCTCGGCCGCTCGGTGCTGGGCGGGCCGGGCTCGGAACGTGGCCGGGCCGGCTCAGAATTCGGCGGCGCGGCGGGTGAGCAGGGTGATCGTCGCCTGACGCCCGTTGGCGGTGGCGTTGGCGGAGGTGGTCAGCGCGGTCAGCACCTTCCACGCGAACGACGACTCGGCCGGCAGTCGGGCACCCGAGGTGGTCGGCACGGTCACCTCGACGGTGAGGGCGTCGTCCGTCACCGAGAACCGGCACTCAAGCTCGGCGTCCCGGGTGGCGATGGCGAGCAGCATCGCGCACGCCTCGTCCACCGCGATCCGCAGATCCTCGATCTCGTCCAGGGCGAAGTGCAGCCGCGCGGCCAGACCGGCGGTCGCGGTACGCAGCACCCCCAGATACCCGCCGTCGGCGGGCACCGTGAGCATCACGATGTCGTCGTCGACCGTCGGCTGGGTATTAGATCGAGTCACCGGTTGCCCATCTCCCTCGGCTGCGTACGCTCGGCGATCACGCCGGTCCCCTGAACGGGACCCGCCCCGGCACCGGCGAGCACCCTCACCGTACCGCCCGCCCCCTCACCCCGCCCCACGCCACCGCCCCACCCCGCCCCCTCACCTCGTTGATCATGAAGTTACGGACGGATTCGGGCTCGAAAACCGCGTTAACTTCATGATCAACGAAGTGAGGGGGTGGGGTGGGTGGGGGTTTTTGTGGGGGCGTTTGGTGGCTCGGGTGATAGGGGATCGGTTGCTTTATGGGGAGCTTTTCCGTCGGGTCGGGGGATGCTGCCGGGTTCGACCGGAGACACCGATCGCGAATATCTCGTACGGGCCGGAAGTGGATGGTTCGGCGTACGTGCGTTGGTTGTGTCGGCGGCGGTGAGTGCCGGTCGCGGCTGGCGGGTCGGCGGTCGGCTCCTGGGCTGGCGGGGTCGTGGGGTCGGGGCTTGGGCCTGCGGAAACGTCCTCTGGGTGGGGCATCGGGGGCTCCCTCGGTGTTGGTGGAGAGGCCGCCCCGGGACGGGTGGGGAAACCGGGGCGGCCTCGCGGTCACGCCCGTCCGGGTCCAATTGCCGTTGAATCCGAACGCTCCCGCGTAGTGACAGTCTGGTGTGGAGTTCGCTAGGTTCGGAATAGCAATCGATGCACAGACGCGCCCTGAGAGGGCTTGCCGATTCGCTTGTGGTCGGTCGGGGTGGCGTGAGTAGTTGATCTATTTACTGAGGAGCATTGAGTTGACCGACACCCGCACCTCCATCGCCGCATTCCTCGTCGACGAGATTCGACTCGCGCGGGTCGCCGCCGGGATGACCCAGGAGGCATTCGGCCGCGCCGCGAACTTCTCCCCGTCACACGTCAGCTCGGTCGAGAACGGCACCAGGGCACTCACCGAGGACTTCATCCGGGGCGCCGACCGGGCGCTGCGGACCGGCGGCCTGTACGAGCGCCTGGCCGTGAAGCTCAAGGCTGCCGAGGCATCCCCGATCTGGTTCCGCGACTGGATGCTGGCCGAGGCCGAGGCGACCTCCCTGCGGTCGTACGAGTCCATGGTCCTGCCGGGGTTGTTGCAGACCGAGGCGTACGCCCGGGCGGTCTTCGCCAGCGGTGGCCTGCTCCCGCCGGACGAGGTCGAGCGACGGGTGGCCGCCCGGCTGGCACGACAGGTGGTGCTCGGCCGGGAGAAGCCGCCGCAGATCGTGGGCGTGCTCGACGAGGGGATGCTGCACCGGTCGGTGGGCGGACCCGAGGTGATGCGGGAGCAGTTGCTCCACCTGGTGAAGCTCAGCGCTGACATGCCACAGCTTCGATTGCACGTCGTGCCGCTGTCGGTCGGTGGGTACGCTGGCCTGAGCGGCCCCTTCGTGCTAGCCACCCTGCCCAAAGGCGAAGAGGTCGTGTATCTCGACAACCAGTTGCGGGGCCAGGTGGTGAACGAGGCGTCCGGTCTGATGTGGATCCGCAAGGCGTGGGATTCCATCCTGGGCGAGGCGTTGCCACCTCAACAGTCCACCGAGTTGATTGTGGAAGTGGCGGAAAAATGGATTTGACCGGCGCCAAGTGGCGTAAGAGCACCCGGAGCAGCCAGAACGGCGGCAACTGCGTCGAGGTGGCGGACAACCTGCCGGGCGTGGTCGCGGTGCGGGACACCAAGGACCGTGACGGCGGCACCCTGACCTTCGGCCCGGCCGCGTGGCGCGCGTTCGTCGGCTCGGTCGCGGGAAGTGGGGCGGCTGCGGGTGTCGGATGAGTGGCTGGTGATCATGGTGATGGTCGGCACCCCGATCGTGGGGGCGGCCGTGCTGTTGGCCGTGCTCATACCGATCGGGCGTCGCGCGCGGGCCGCCGTACGGTCGGGTCGTAACACCGCGCGTCCGGGCAACTCGTGGAACATCTCCTGACCCGGCCGTGAGCCGAGCAGGTGTCAGCCGGGCGGCGGCTGGATCAGCTCGATGAGGTTCCCCTCGGGATCCTTGACGTAGGCGAACCGGGCGCCGGGCTGGACCGCGTCGGCCGGCGGCCAGACGGGCTGTGCGCCGGTCTGGGTCAGGCGCGTGAAGGCGTCGTCGAGGTCGTCGACCTCCAGGGCCCAGTGGCCGTACCCCTGACCACGCGCGGTGTCGAGCGGATCGGTGAAGGCCTCCGGACGGGTGGAGCCCTTCCGCTCGATGAGTTCGACCCGTACGCCGTTGCTCGCCTGGAGTACGGCCGTCCGCACCGGCGGTTGGGGAAGTTCGAACTGCTCGATCACGTTGGTGAACCCGAGCGCGTCCTGATACCAGCGTTGCTGCGCATCGAGGTCGGCCACGGACAGGCTGACGTGATGGAAGCGGACCTGGAAAGGACCGGTGCTCGCCATGTCGGAACTTCCTCGTCGAAGTCTGCGTGAGCAGGTCAGCACCGCGATCGTAACGACCGAGGCGGCTGCGGCGCCGCGGAACCTCGATTCGCGCGGCGGGGACACTTCGCCTTACGCGGCGGCCGTACAGCGCGCGGGTACCGCGCCCACGGGCGGCGCCGAAGTCGTTTCCGGCCGGCGGTAGCCGGGTCGCCGCTGTGCCGGACGCAAACTTGGTTGCGACCGGCCGACGCCCGTACAACCCTGGTCGGATGGAGCAGGACGGAACGGATCGGGTGAACGCCGACGCCTTCCCGACGATCGACGTGGCGCTGGCACGGCGGCTGGTCCGGGCGCAGTTCCCGCAGTGGGCCGACCTTCCCGTCCGGCCGGTCGAGTTCGGTGGCTGGGACAACCGGACCTTCCACCTCGGCGACGAGATGACCGTACGGCTGCCCAGCGGACCGGGGTACGAGCCACAGGTCGCCAAGGAACACCGGTACCTGCACAAACTCGCCCCGCACCTGCCGCTGCCCATCCCGGCACCGCTGGCGATGGGCGTACCGGGCGAGGGGTATCCGCTGAACTGGTCCGTCTACGGGTGGATCGAGGGCGAGGTGGCGGAGCCCGAGCGCATCCGTGATCTGACCGAGTTCGCCACCGACCTGGCCGGCTTCCTCGGCGCTCTGCAACGGGTCGACGCGAGCGACGGGCCGCCGCCGGGGCTGCACAGTGCGTACCGGGGCGGGCCGCTGGAGACGTACGACGACGACACCCGGAGGTCGATCGCGATGCTGGGGGATCGGATCCCCGGCGACTTGGCCACCGCGTTGTGGGAGGCGGCGCTCAAGACGACGTGGGAACGTACGCCGGTCTGGTTCCACGGTGATGTCGCCATCGGGAACCTGCTGGTCCGCGACGGCCGGTTGGCGGCCGTCATCGACTTCGGCTGCTCGGGCGTCGGCGATCCGGCCTGTGACGTGACGATCGCCTGGACCCTGCTGTCCGGACCGAGCCGCGAGGCGTTCCGGACCGCGCTCGACGTCGACCCCGGCACCTGGGCCCGGGGACGTGCCTGGGCTCTCTGGAAGGCGCTGATCGTCTTCGCCGGTCTGGCCGGGGCCCACCCCGGTCGCCAGGCGGCCGAGAAGCTGATCCTCGACGACATCCTCGCCGAGTACGAGCGCGGCGCCTGATCCACCGTCGCTCTGTCCGGCGCGGCGTCGGCGGGTCGTGGTCGGGCGGTTCCCTGCGGGGAACCTGCGCACTTATAACTGCCTTCTTGTCGATCGGCGTGTCCGCGGGCAGCCTTGGCCGTGTCACCGGATAGCTCTGAATCATGGGCTCCGGTCGAGATGTTCGACCATTCCGGAAAGGGATACGGGGAAGATGTCTGTGCGACTTGAATCGAAAGTCATCATTGTCACTGGCGGCACCATGGGAATGGGGCGGGCGTTCGCCCGACGGGCTGCGAGCGAGGGCGCGAAGGTTGTCATCGGCGCCCGCGACAAGGCTCGCGGGGTGGAGGTTGTCGCCGAGATCGCGGCGGGCGGTGGCCAGGTCCTGTTCGTGCCGACCGATGTCACGGTGGAGGAGCAGGTCGCTGAGCTGGTACGGGTCGCCGTCGCCGAGTTCGGTCGGCTCGACGGGGCGTTCAACAACGCCGGTGGTGGCAACGCCGTCGGTGCCGTACGCGACATCGACGACGCCTTCTGGCGCAGCACGATCGACCGCAACCTGACCAGCGTGTTCTACAGCCTCAAGCACGAGATCCCGGCGATCGTCGCGTCCGGCGGCGGTTCCATCGTGAACAACGCCTCGACCGTCGGTGTGGTCGGCGACGCAAAATTGGCGGCCTATTCGGCGGCGAAACACGGTCTCGTCGGGCTCACCCGTTCGGCGGCGCTCGACGTCGCCAAAGAAGGCGTACGGGTGAATGCGTTGGTGACCGGACTCGTCGACACTCCATTGTGGCGTCAGGTCTCGGCGAACCCGGAAATCGAGCAGTATTTCCTGGGCTTGCAGCCGAACGGCAGAGCCGGCGCGGAGGACGACATTGCCGCGTTCACGTCATTCCTGCTCAGCGACGAGGCGACCTTCATCACCGGGGCGGCGCTCGCGATCGACGGCGGCCTGACCGCGAAGTAGGCGCGGCCACCGAGCCGCCGTCGGTCTCACAGCTCGGCGGTGGCCGGATCCTCACGGCGGCGGTCGTATGCGGCGCGGGTGGCGCGGATGTCGTCGAGGTTCTGCTCGGTCCAGCCGGCGAGGTCCTGCACGATGGTGAGCAGGGTCCGCCCGGCGGGGGCGAGGGCGTACTCGACCTGCGGCGGGATGGTGGGGTGCACCGTACGGGTGACCACTCCGTCGCGCTCAAGGCCGCGCAGGGTCGCACTGAGCATCCGCTGGGTGATCGGGTACGCCAGCCGCCGCAGCTCGTTGAACCGGCGGGACCCCTTGCCCAGCTCGCAGATCACGACAACGGACCACTTGTCGCCGACCCGTGCCAGCACGCTGCGCATGAGTTCGGCGTCGCAGGTGACCGCAGGCTCCGCAGCCGGGGTGATCTTGTCGGCTAGTGCGGCCGTCATGGTGGTTCCTCCACGGGGTGACCCTGGTATTCGAAACGTACTAGCTAGGCAACCAATAGGGGCCGGGCTCTGTTCCCGGCGGATCACGGAGAGGTGTCGCACGTGCGAGCGGTGGGACTGGACGAGTTCGGTGGACCGGAGGTGCTCCGGGTGGTCGAACTGCCCCGGCCGGAGGCGGGACCGGGCCAGATCGGGATCCGGGTGCACGCGGCCGGGGTCACCCCGGGTGACGTGCTGCTGCGCTCCGGCCGGATAGCGGCCCTGATGGAGGGCGTGCGGCAGCCGTACCTGCCGGGTCAGGAGGTTGCCGGGGTGGTCGACCAGATCGGCGCGGGCACGGCAACCGACCTGCGGATCGGGGACCGGGTGATGGCGATGGTCGTCCCCATCCGGCCCGACGGCGGCGGCTACGCCGAACATGTCGTGCTGGACGCGAACTGGGTGGGGCGGGCGCCCGCCGGGACGAGTCACGCCGAAGCGGCGACACTGCCGATGAACGGGCTGACCGCCCGGATGGCACTGGACCAGCTCGACCTGCCGCCGGGGGCGACGCTGGCGGTCACCGGTGCCGCGGGCGCGGTCGGCGGGTTCGTCGTACAGCTTGCCAAGCAGGCGGGGTTGACGGTGTACGCCGATGCCAAGGCGTCGGACGTACCCCGGGTGTCGGCCCTCGGCGCGGACCAGGTGGTCGTGCGGGGGCCCGGTGTCGCGGACCGGTTCCGCGAGCTCGCGCCCGGAGGCGTCGACGGCGCGGTCGACACGGTCGGCACCGCCGACCTGTTCGACGCGATCCGCGACGGCGGCGGCCTCGCGTGGGTCAGCGGCGGCTCCGCCGAGGCGCCGCGCGGGATCAAAGCCGGGTACGTCTACATGCCCGACTACGGCGGCCGACCCGACGAACTCGACGAGCTGCGGCGTCTCGCCGAGACCGGGGTGCTGACCCTCCGGGTCGCCGACACCTTCCCACCGGAGCAGGCCGGGCAGGCCCACCGCCTGCTCGAAGCCGGTGGCGTACGCGGTCGCCTCGTCATCGCCTTCTGACCCGAGCGGGCTCCGGGCTGGCTGAGCCGAGCGCGTACCGGCCGGACGAGCCGAGCGCGTTGAGGCCGGCGATGTCGAAACGGGTCAGGCCGGGTGGCGGAGTCCGTCGAGCAGGCGTTCCAGGGCTGCCATCGTGGCGTCCGGTGCCGCCGGGTCGGTGGACTGGGCCAGCCAGAGCGCGGCCTCGTTCATCGCCCCGGACAGCAGCCGGGCCAGCGGCTGGACCGGCTGCGGGGCGATCACCCCGGCCCTGGCCAGCGACTCCAGCGCCTCCACACCCACGAGACGCTGCCCGACGGCTACCGCCGACCGGTCCAGGGGCTGATCCTCAACTTCGAGGTGACCGACGTGGACGCCGAACACCGGCGGCTGGTGCACGAAGCCGGGCTCACCGAGGAACTCTCCCTGCGCAGCGAGGACTTCGGCAAGCGGCACTTCATCGTCGCCGCCCCCGATGGCGTACTGGTCGACGTCATCACCCCCATCGCCCCCGGCGAGGCGTACGCGGCACAGTTCACCACCGTCCCGGCCGGCAACTGAGGAACCAACCACCCCGATTTGTGATCAATAAATTTCTCCATCGGTGGATCCGTGCCGCCGGATCCGGCGTCGAATGATCACTGCGGCGCCCGTACGGGCGTGCCGGGCGACCGCGGGGTTCGTAGAGTTCGACCTGGTGTGGTGGCAGGGGAGGCACGTGATGTTCGACGACACCGGGCTGCTGGGGGCCGCGGAGGAGCGGGCGTACCGGCTGCTCCTGCGGCTCTCCGCAGCCAGTCCCGCCGACCTGGCCGGGTTGGCCGCGCTGCCGGTGACCGAGGCGGCCGGACTGCTGGAAGCGTTGCGCAGCAAGGGACTCGCGGTCGCCCGACCCGGCCCCGAGCCGGTGTTCGAACCCCTGCCGCCGGACGTCGCCCTCGGCAACACCCTGCTGCGCCGGCAGGAGTCGCTGGAAACCGCGCGCCAGGCGGTTGCCGCGCTCACCGAGGAATACCGGGCCAGCGACCGCCGCCGCAACGCCGACCACCTGGTGGAGGTGGTCGTCGGTGCCGCCGCGCTACGGGAACAGCTCCGGGACCTGCAAAACTCCGCCCGCGAGGAAATCCTCTGGTTCTGCCGGGCCAACCCGCTGGCCATGTCCGGACCGGAGAACTCCGAAGAGTCGACCGCCCTGACCAGAGGCGTACGGTACCGGGCGATCTACGAACGGGCGCTGCTGGAAATGCCCGGCGAACTGGACAGCATCGCCGAGAGCGTACGCGGCGGCGAGGAGGCCCGTACGCTGCCGGCGCTGCCGGTCCGGCTCGCCATCGCCGACCGCTCCACCGCGATCTGCCCGCTCGTACCCGACGACCACCAGGGGATCGGCGAGCCGACCGCCGCCCTGATCCGGCGCAGTGAACTGCTCGACGCGCTGTTCGCCCTCTTCGAGAGCCACTGGGACCGGGCCAGCCCGATCCGTTGGGACAGCGAGCCCGGTGGCACCGGAGGAGAGCTGACCGTGGCCACCGAATCCGGTGTCGACGAGGTGCTGGACGGGAGCGAACGTTTCCTGCTGTCGCTGTTCGTGGCCGGCTTCCCCGACAAGTCGATCGCGTCGCAACTCGGCGTCAGCCGCCGTACGGTGCAACGCCGGCTGGAGCGGTTGATGCTGCTCGCCGGGGTGGACACCCGTACCGGCCTGGCGTTCCAGGCCGCCCGTCGGGGCTGGCTCTGAGCGTCGGGCGGGGCGACGGGACCAGTCGCCCCGCCCGACGGGCCTCAGCGCAGGCCGTACGCCCGGATCACGGTCTGGGTGACCGCGTTGCCGGACCGGTCGGTGGCCTTGACCCGCAGCGACACCGTGCCCCTGCCGGCCGGGATCGTCGCCCGGTAGTCCGTGCCGTCCCCGGACACCCGCGCCTTCTTCCAGGTGCGTCCCTCGTCGAACGACACGTCGACGGCCAGCTCGGTGCCGCGCGGCGCCGACAGACCGTCCTGGCTGCGCAGGCTCAGACCGAGCGTGTGCTGCCGGTCGCTCGCCCGGCCGTTCGCGTCCACCGGCGCCGCGTAGTCGACCTGCAACAGCGGCAGCGGCCTGGCCCGGTCACCGGACTGCTGACCGGAGCGGAAGTCCCACACCGTCTCGGTACGGGTACCCCAGCTCCACTCCTCGCCGTCGCGTTGGGTGGTCAACGCCAACCGGTACCGAGCCTCCGGGCCGGTGGTGGTGACATCCTGGCGCGCGTTCGGCAACTCGGCCAGCAGCTTGCCGTTGCGCCACAGCTTCGCCTCGACCTGCGTCGCCTCACCGATGGTGAAGTGGCCGTCGGAGTCGACGAACTCGGGCACCCGCAGCGCGAACGCGTTCCCGGTGCGGGTGGAGACCAGCTCCGGCACCCCGGCCGGCGACGCCGGCCGGACCACCGGGGCGATCCAGCTCTCCTGCGACCTACCGGCACGGTAGGAAGTGGGCGGCTCGGTCATCCCATTCGCCAGCGCACCGAAGTCGTTCCACGGCCAGTCGTGCGCCACCCGGTGCTGCCACAGTGAGTCCCCGCTGGTCACCCACTCCTCGCGGACCTTCGGGGTCTCGACGAAGCGGGACGAGTCGTTCCACGAAAACGTCTGCCAGGGGCGCCATCCGAATCGCTGCTCCTTCTGCCAAGGGATACCGCCGTTGTCGGCGTAACTGGAGGTGATCCGTACCGAGTTGGCTTCGGTCACCCGGTAGACGATCCGGTCCGGAACCCGGCCGGTCTCGACATGCTGGACGTCGTACAGGTAGGGGCTGGAGGTGGTCAGGGTCAGCTCCAACTTGGCCCGGCCCTTGGCCGCGCGGGCGATCAGCTTCTCCCCGGCGTCGGCCGTCACAGCCAGCATCGGGATCGCCTCCCGGTCACCGGTCGGCCGCCACACCGTCCAGGCCGACCAGTCCGCCGGGCGGACCATCAGGGTCACCGCCGCACCGGCGGCAGCCGCGGCAGCGGTCACCTCGCCCTCGCTCGGCGCCTCCTCGCCACCCGGCTCGTTCGCCGAGCGGATCAGGACCGCGGCGCCGCGTACCTTCGCCGCCGCCAGTTCGGCCGGCGTACCCCGGCCGGCGTAGACCAGCGGGAACTCACGCTTGCCGGCGTACGCCGGGGACTGCCCGGTCAGGTTGATGTCCAGCGGACCGGACACCCCGTCGACCTTGGCCTGCACCATCGGCGCGACGAGCTGCCAGCGGGAGGAGAACTCGAACTTCCCACTGGAGACCCGCTTCGTCGGGGTGACGTTGACCTGCTGGACGGTGCTGAAATGCATCGTCCCGACGTCCATCTGCCGGCCGGTGCCGGTCACCCGGTGCACGTAGTAGCTCAGCACCGCCTGCTGCTCGGACGGCTTGGGCGTCTCGATCCGGATCGGGGTGCCCTTGCGGGCGTCGAGCAGCACCTCGATGTCCCGGTCGACCCGCAACTCCGGGTCGACGATCGCGGTCGCCTGCTCGTTCTGCACACCGCCGTCGGAGATCAGCGCGTTCAGCAGGTAGCTGCCCTCCTCGAGCTGCACCTGCTGGGTCGTGCCCTCCCACAGGAAACCGAGGAAGTCCGAGCGGCTGCTGTCGCCCTGGAGCAGGACGAACGGCACCGCCACCGGCTTGCCGGCGCGATCCACCGCCCGCAGGGTCACCGTGTGCCGGGGCCCCTCCGAGGTGACCGCCAGCGCCGTCGTGACGAGTACGCCACCCGGCCCGGTCGCGGTGACCCAGCCGCCGTACTGGCCGGGGGCGAGCTTGGCCAGGTCGACCGTGACCGGTACGTCCACCGACCCGCCGGCCGGTACGGTGACCGTGCCGCTGCCGGTGGTGACGGCACCGTTCTGCGGGGCCTTGGTGCCGAGGTTCGACACGTCCACGGCGAGCGTGAGCGTCACCGGCGCCGTCCCGTCGTTGGTGTACGTCACCGTCCGGCTGACCGGCGCGGTGTCCGGTCCGGCGCCCGTGTGCAGCCCGAAGTCGGCCACCCCGGTGGCGAACACCCGCTGGCTCACCGCACGGGCCACGTCCACCCGACCGGCACCCTCGGCGAACACCGACAGTTCCCTGTTCGTACGGGCCGTGCTGACCAGTGCGTTCTTCAGTCGTGCCGGCGACCAGTCGGGGTGCTGCTGGGCCAGGAGTACGGCCGCACCCGCCACGTGCGGGGTGGCCATCGAGGTGCCGGACGCGGCCGTGTAGAGGTCGTCGACCGGCGTACCCATGGTGGTGCCGGTGGCACGGGCGGCGACGATGTCCACACCCGGAGCGGTGATCTCCGGCTTCAGGCCCTCGTCACCGAGGCGCGGGCCCCGGCTGGAGAACTCGGCCAGCGACTCGTCCCGGTCCACCGCGCCGACGGTCAGCGCCGACGGGGCGACACCGGGCGAACCGACGGTGTAGTCCGCGCCCTCGTTGCCGGCGGCGATCACGAACAGGGTGCCGTCCTCGGCGGTGATCCGGTCGACCGCTTGGCTCATCGGGTCACTGCCGTCGGTTCCACCACCGCCGAGGCTCATGTTGATGACCGCCGCGCCCTGGTCGGCGGCCCACTCCATGCCGGAGATGATCCACGACTCGTAGCCGCTGCCGTCGTCGCCGAGCACCTTGCCGACCAGCAGGCTCGCGCCCGGGGCCACCCCCTTGCGGGTGCCGCCGGACCCGGCGCCGGTGCCGGCCACGGTCGCCGCCACGTGGGTGCCGTGGCCGAAGTGGTCGGTGGTGTCGGCGCTGTCGGAGAAGTTCTGCGCGAGCGCCACCTTGCCGGCGATGTCGGGGTGGGTCTGGTCGATGCCGGTGTCGAGCACGGCTACCTTGACCCCGGTGCCGTCGAAGCCGGCCTGCCAGGCGGCGGGCGCGCCGATCTGGGCGGTACTCCGGTCGAGCACCGGGTGGACCTTGCCGTCGAGCCAGATCTGGCTGATCCCGTTGCCGAACGCGGGTGTACCGGAGCCGGTCGACCGGGCGCCGGGTGCGGTCGTCGCGGGTGCGGCGGCCTGCCAGAAGCCGGCCAGCGAGTCCTTGCGGGCGGTCAGTGCGGCACCGCCGATGCTGGCCAGCGGGCGGGCGGCGGTGGTGCCGGCGAGGGCGCGGGCCGTGCTGGCGGCGCCGGGGTCCCGGTACCGGACGATGAGCGGCAGGTTGGCCGCCGAACCGTCGCCGTAACCGTCGGCGATCAGCTCCTCGACGTCGAACAGGTCCGCGTCCAGGGTGCCCGCGGAGACGTACGGGACGACGTCGCTGGGCAGCACCCGCATCCCGCCGTCGACCTCGACGGTGTGGAAGGTGATCCCCTCCCGGCCGGGGGCGGGGTGGACCGAGGCGGCGTACCGGCCACCGCCGGCCGGGGCGACCTCGACGACGTCACCGGTGATCAGGGTGACCTTGGACGAGCCGCCGGTCGACAGGCTCGGCGCCGCTCCCGGCGGTACGGCCGTCGATGGCGCGGCCGATGCCGGTGGGGTACCGGCGGCGGTGATCGCGAGTACGGCCACCAAGCCGGCGGCCGTACGACGCAGGGGGGTGGACATGTCCCAGACTCCTCAGGTTCAGCGGACCGCCATAGAAATGGCGACAGCTCGGAGTCTGTGGCTGGAATATTTCGCCGGTCCCGTATCGGCGGTGCCGCAGAGGCGACATGGCGCTAAGTGGACATCCCGTCGCAGCACCGGGTAAACCAGCTATCAACAGTTGGTGATCGATCGATAGTGTGCGACGACCTGCATCTAGGTCTGCGGGCAGCACTCATCGCCGGCAGGATGGCTGCCGGCGGGGGGATCGGGAGTCGTCAGTCGGCGTGCCGGGCGAGATCGGTCAGCGCTGCGCCGGTAAGCCGGTACGGCAGCCACTCGTCCATCGCGGCGGCACCGATCGAGTGGTAGAACTCGCGGGCCGGGTTCCAGTCGAGCACCCACCAGTCCAGCCGCTGGTAACCGCGCTCGACGCAGACGGCGGCCAGGGTGGCGAGCAGCCTTCGGCCCGTACCGGTGCCCCGGGCCGCCGGCCGGACGTAGAGGTCCTCCAGGTAGATCCCGTGTACGCCGCGCCAGGTGGAGAAGTTGAGGAACCAGAGCGCGAAACCGAGCGGCTCACCGTCGGCGTCGAGCGCGACATGGCCGAACAGCGCCGGCTGCTCGGCGAAGAGAGCCGCGTGTAGCTGCTCCTCGGTGAGGTGGCACTCGTCGGGGGCGCGCTCGTAGTCGGCCAGCTCGTGCACCATCGCGACGATGGCCGGCACGTCCGAGGGACGCGCCGGCCGAATCGCGGGTGGGGGACTCGCGTCCCCCCGGTCGGCTTGTGGCCGGCCGGTGGAAACAGTGGAGCTCACGCCTGCTTGGTCTCCCAGAAGATCTTCGAGATCTCGTCGATCTTCTGCAGCAGTTCGTCGGCCTTGGCCGGGTCGGTCGACGCCTTGGCGCCGCCGCCGCCACCGGCCAGCTTGGTGGCCTCGTTGAACAGCGAGTGCAGGTTCGGGTACTTCTCGAAGTGCGGCGGCTTGAAGTAGTCGGTCCAGAGCACCCACAGGTGGTGCTTGACCAGCTCAGCGCGCTGTTCCTTGATGATCAGGGCACGGGTCCGGAACTCCGGGTCCGTGTTGGCCTGGTACTTCTCGCAGATCGCCTTTACGGACTCGGCCTCAATCCGAGCCTGAGCCGGGTCGTAGACCCCGCAAGGCAGGTCGCAGTGGGCGTGCGCGACGAAACGTGGTGTGAGGATGCGTGGAAGTCGCATCAAGGCCCTCCGTGGGATGTTTGCGATGATCCGAGACGACATTACTCCTGACTTACGTCCCCAGGGGCGGGGAGGTGAAACCTGGTGCGGATGGGACCAGCGGGAAATCGACCGGACCGGCCGGTGCCGTCGGGGCGTGGGCTGTTCGCCGTACTCGTGGTCGGTCCGTCCATGGTGCCGACGCTGCGTCACGGCGACGCGGTGCTGGTACGGCGCCGTGGTCGCGCCGTCCGGCCCGGTGACGTGGTCGTCGCGATCTTCCGCAGCCGCCCCGACCTGGTTGTGGTCAAGCGGGTGGTGCGCGCCGAGGACGGCGGCTGGTGGCTGCACGGTGACAATCCGCTGATCACGGACGACTCCCGAGCGTACGGAGTGGCCGATGTGCTCGGTCGGGTGGTGCTGCGGTACTGGCCGCGCCTGCGGAGGTTCGGTTACCACTCGGTATGACCCTGCTCACAGGTACGGTAAACAGACGACAGTATGCTCATTGGCCGTGCCTGGGTGACCCCCCGCACCGCACCGCCGGTCTTTCGCCGACCTCGCGTCGAGCCGGTTGGGTCCAACTGCTCGACGAATCCTGGAGTTCCCATGTCATCGTCTTCTGTGGATCATGCTGATCCGGTTTTCGAACTGCACCGAGGCGGCAAGCTGGCGGTGGCCTCGACGGTACCGCTGACCAGTCGGGAAGACCTGTCGCTCGCGTACACCCCCGGGGTTGCCCGGGTCTGCGAGGCGATCGCGGCCGACCCGGCACTGGTCGACGACTACACCTGGGTCTCGCACACGGTGGCCGTGGTGACCGACGGCTCGGCCGTACTCGGGCTGGGCAACATCGGTCCCCGCGCGGCGATGCCGGTGATGGAGGGCAAGGCGGTGCTGTTCAAGCAGTTCGGCGGCGTCGACGCGGTGCCGATCTGCCTGGACACGCAGGACGTGGAAGAGATCATCTCGGTGGTGACCGCGCTGGCCCCGTCGTTCGGCGGGATCAACCTGGAGGACATCAGCGCACCCCGCTGCTTCGAGATCGAGCGCCGGCTGGAGGAGACGCTGCCGATCCCGGTCTTCCACGACGACCAGCACGGCACCGCGATCGTGGTGCTCGCCGCCCTGCGCAACGCGGCCACGTTGCTCAACCGCAAGCTCGGCGACCTGCGGGTGGTGATCAGCGGCGCGGGCGCGGCCGGCGTCGCGGTGACCAGGATGCTGGCCGCGGGCGGGGTCAACCCCGACGACATCGTGGTCTGCGACTCGCGCGGCATCCTGCACCCGGAACGCGACGGGCTCACCCAGGTCAAGGCGGAGCTGGCCGGGTTCACCAACTCCGCGCGCCGGCAGGGTGACATCACCGCCGCGCTGCACGACGCCGACGTGCTGATCGGTGTCTCCGGCGGCCAGATCCCGGAGGCGGCGATCGCCGGCATGGCGTCGGGCGGCATCGTCTTCGCCCTGGCCAACCCCACCCCGGAGGTGCACCCGGACGTCGCGGGCCGGCACGTCGCGGTGGTCGCCACCGGCCGCAGCGACTTCCCGAACCAGATCAACAACGTGCTCGCCTTCCCCGGGATCTTCCGGGGCGCGCTCGACGCGCGGGCCACCCGGATCACCGACGGCATGAAGGTGGCCGCCGCCGACGCGATCGCCGCGGTGGTCGCCGAGAACCTGACCGCGGACGCGATCGTCCCGTCGCCGCTCGACCCGCGGGTCGCCCCGGCGGTCGCCGAGGCGGTCCTGGACGCTGCCCGCCGCGACGGCGTCGCCCGCGCCTGAGTGTGCCCAAGGGGTCCCTTCCTATCGCTTCGCGGGTAGGGAGGGACCCTTGGCCATCTCCGGGATCGCTTCGCGTGATGGCTGGTCAGGGGGCCGGGCGGTGGGGGCGGCGCGGGCGGGGCGGTTCCGGTGGTGGGCCGGCGCTGTTAGCGTGCGGATCATGCGTGCTGCCTTCGCCTCCACGTTCGATGCCGACAATCCGCTCGCCGCGCTCACCGTCGGTGATCGTCCGGAGCCGGTGCACCCGGCCGACGACTGGGTGACCGTGGAGGTCAGGGCCAGCTCCCTCAACCGGCACGACCTGTGGTCGCTGGTCGGGGTCGGGCTGAGCGCGGAGCAGTTGCCGATGATCCTCGGCTGCGATGCCGCCGGCATCGACCCGGACGGCAACGAGGTGCTCGTCTACCCGGTGGTGCTGGACCCGGCCGACCCCCGTGGCGTGTCGATCCTGTCGGAGAAGTTCCAGGGCACGCTGGCCGAGCGGGTCGCGGTGCCGAGGGGGAACCTGGTGCCCGTACCGGCGGGGCTCTCGCTCACCGACGTGGCCTGCCTGCCGACGGCCTGGCTGACCGCGTACCGGATGCTCACCGACCGGGGGCGGGTCGACGAGGGTGACGCGGTGCTGGTCCAGGGCGCCGGGGGCGGGGTGGCGACCGCCGCCGTGGTGCTCGCGGTGGCGATGGGCAAGCGGGTGTACGCGACCAGCCGCGACGCCGCCAAGCGGGACCGGATCGCCGCGCTCGGTGCGACGGCGGTGGCTCCCGGAGCCCGGCTGCCGGAGCGGGTCGACGTGGTGATCGAGACGGTCGGCGCGGCGACGTTCGACCACTCGATGAAGTCCGCCAGGCCGGGCGCCCGGATCGTGGTGTCGGGGGCGACCTCGGGTCACGAGCCGAAGGTGAACCTGCGTCGGGTGTTCGCGCTGCAGTTGGAGATCCTCGGCACCTCGATGGGTACGCCCGCCGAATTGGCCGAGCTGCTCGCGTTCTGTGCCGACCGGGGGATCCGTCCGGTGGTCGACTCGGTCTACGGGTTCTCCCAGGTGGCCGACGCGTTCGCCCGGCTGCAGTCGGGCGAGGTGTTCGGCAAGGTGGTGCTCGACCACACCCGGTGAGCCGACCGTCCGCTTCGGACGGCGATGCCCCACCTTTCGCCCAGGGTAGCGGGCCGAACACGCGCGACCCCGCGATTTGGAAATCCGGACCTTTCTCCCTGGGCAAAGCAGGGCAAACGAGCGGCATAAGGCCCCTGAAAAGCGGAGATAAGCCTTGGGAAAGGCCCCCTTTAGGAAAACTAAAGGTTCGGTTTCCGATCTCCTTGTGATACCCCATGGTCACCTTGAGTGCGCGGTACAGTCATGCGGTTCTGCTCTGCTGATTGCGGACTATATGTAGGTCGAAGGGGTTAGATCTTGAGGTTCTCGGCGGCGCACACAGATAATGAACAAGCATCACGATCCTCGCGAGGCGGGCATAAGTTATTTAGCCGCCGGCCGCGTTCATTGTTGGTAATTTTGACGACCCTTGTTATTGCCGTTGCCGGCATCGGGGTGGCCGTCGCGGGCAGCCGTGACGGTTCGATGGCGGTCTACAAGGACGGCACCGTGATCGACGGCGCCGTGGTCAACGGCTACATACACGTACGGGCGAACAACGTCACGATCAAGAATTCGACGATCCGCTACGGCGGGGCATCACACGCGTTGCGGGTTTTCGACGGTTTTTCCGGCACCGTGGTCGAGGACACCAAGATTCATTGCGGTTCGGCCCGTACCAATGGCCTGGTCTTCGGCAACTACACCGCCCGGCGGGTGCAGATCTTCGGCTGCCGCAACGGCTTCATGTATTCCGACTCCGCCCCCGCGACGATTGTCGAGTCGACCTGGAACGGCAAGGCGGTGAACGCCGGAGCCGAGATCGGACCGAACCCCGAACCGCCGCCGTCGGAGTCGACCGCCACCCCCAGCGCCCGCCCCAGCGCCAGCCGTACCACCGCACCGCCCGCCGCCAGCGCACCGCCGCCGCGCGAGGTCGCCGGCCGCATCCCGGAATCGTTCCCCGGCCCGGACACCACCGGCGTACCGGCCGGCACCACGCTCAAGGCCTCCGGCTCGATCAACGCGACCAAGGACGGCCAGGTCTTCACCGGACTCGACATCAAGGGCTGCGTGACCGTCACCGCCAAGAACGTGATCCTGCGGAAGTCGCGGATCAGCTGCGGCGGCCTCTACTCGATCAGGACCCTCGGTGGCGCGGCCAACCTGCTGGTCGAGGACGTCGAGATCAACGGCCAGGCCAAGAACTCCGCGGCCGTCTGCTGCGGCGACTACACGCTGCGCCGGGTGGAGATCACCAACACGATCGACGGCCCGCGCCTGGGCAGCAACACGGTGATCGAGAACTCCTGGATCCACCACCTCGCCCGGACCAGCGGCTCGCACAACGACGCGTTGCAGACCACCGGCGCCTCGAACATCGTGGTACGCGGCAATTCGCTGGAGACGTACAACCCGACGACGGGGGATCCGTTCAACGCCTGCATCATGATCGGCTCGACCACCGGGCCGAGCGTGAACAACCTGACCTTCGAGCAGAACTACTGCAACGGCGGTAACTACTCGATCGGGATCCGCGACGACCTCAAGGGCACCAACATCCAGTTCCGGCAGAACGTCTTCGGCCGGAACTACCGCTTCGGTGTGGTGGCCCGTCCCGGCCAAGCCGGGATCAGCTGGGACAAGGCAAGCAACGTCTGGGTGGACAACCGCAAGCCGGTGGTCCCGTAGCTCTACCCGCGCCACCCCCCATCGCGGGCCCGTGTTTACGCACGGGCCCGCGATGCTTTCGTTCACGGGGGAGGCGGTGGCCCTGTCCAGGGGCGGCGTCGCGCGTGGGAGAGCGGGCGGGCGGTACCGCGGCCGGGAGTGAGCGTACGCACGCCGACCGCGTACGTTCTCTCCGGCGCTCGGCGGGTTGCGGTGCGGTGCACACGCGCCCCGGGGCGGCGACCGCCCGCCCGCGACCGGTGTGCGTGTGCGACCGGGCGGGATGACAGACCCGATCCACGGTCGTTTCCGCGCACCACATTGACCGTAAGCGTCCGCTCCGCCGTACGCGGCCACCCTTCCGGCTGTGGTACGGCGGCCAGCCGGTCGATGTTGGCCAGCCACCTCGGTGGCCGCAGCGCCGCCGGACGGGCCACGCGGTGGCGGTACGGGTCGCGGGGCGTAACCCGGCGCGTCGCCCGGCTACGCCCGGTGGTTCTCGAAGATCCGGGTACCCCAGCCGATTACGGTGGGATTCACCCGGTTCAGTACGGACCCGAGCGCCCTCGTCGCCAGCACTCGACCGACTTCCAGCGGCTGTTCGCTATGGTCTTCGGCATGCCTGACAGTTACCAGGACCCCAGTGGCAACACCGAGGCGTTCCGTGCCTTCGCGCACCCGTCCGCCGAACCGCCCGCCGCGGCCGCCAAGCCGTCGCCGAACCTACCCCTGATCATCGGCGCAGCCATCGCCGCAGTGGTAGTCCTCGCCCTAATCGCCTGGCTAGCCTTCTGACCCCACCGCCTCGTTGATCATGAAGTTGGCGCGACGACACGCCGATGCCGAGCGCGCCAACTTCATGATCAACCGGGAGGGCGGGGGGTGAGGAGGCGGGTGGTTTGGTGGGCTATCTCTAGTTCCTCGTTGGTGGCTATCACGTAGACGGGGGTGGGGGAGGTGTCGGGGGAGATGGGGCGGTCCCCGGACTGGTTGTTGTTGCGGTCCGGGTCGATGGTTATGCCCAGGTGGGTCAGGTTTTCCAGGGCGGCGGCGCGGACGGGGGCGGCGTGTTCGCCCACACCGGCCGTGAAGGTGATCGCGTCGAGCCGGCCGAGCAGCGCGTAGTAACCGCCGACGTAGAACCGGATCCGCTGGCAGTAGACCTGGAAAGCCAGCTCCGCGGCCGGGTCGCCGGCCGCCCGGCGGCGCAGCACCTCGCGCATGTCGTTCGCACCGGTGAGCCCGAGCAGGCCGCTGCGGTGGTTGAGCAGGTCGTCGATCTCGTCGACGGACAGGCCGGCGACCCGCTGGAGCTGGAGCACGACGGTCGGATCCAGGTCACCGCTGCGGGTACCCATCACCAGGCCCTCCAGCGGCGCCATCCCCATCGAGGTGGCGACGCTGCGGCCACCGGCGACCGCGCACGCGCTCGCCCCGTTGCCCAGGTGCAGCGTGATCGTGTTGACCTGCCCGTACGGCCGGCCGAGCAGCATGGCGGTACGCCGGGAGACGTACGCGTGTGAGGTGCCGTGGAAGCCGTATCGGCGGATGCCGTACCGGTGGGCGGTCTCCGTGTCGATCGCGTACGTGGCGGCGGCCTCGGGCAGGGTGCGGTGGAACGCGGTGTCGAAGACGGCCACCTGCGGCACACCGGGCAGCAGTTGTCGGGTCACCGCGATCCCGGTCAGGTTCGCCGGGTTGTGCAGCGGGGCCAGCGGCACCAGGTCGGTGATCTCCCCGAACACCTCGTCGTCGACCAGGGTCGGCTCGGCGAACCGCTGCCCACCGTGCACCACCCGGTGCCCGACCCCGGTCAGACCGGTCAGGTCGATCCGGTCCAGCACCTGCCGGACCGCACTCTCGTGGTTCGCCGGCCCGCCGCCCGGCTCGCCGATCCGCTCCACCGTGCCCTGGGCGAGCACCACCGGCCCGTCGCCACCGGCCACCGGTGTCTCGTCGTCGGCGTCGACACCGTCGTAGAGGCGGTACTTCAGCGACGAAGAACCGGAGTTGACCACGAGGATCCGGCTCATGACTACACCCCGTCCGGCTTGACCTCGGTGGCACCGGTTGCCGCAGCCTGGATCGCGGTGATCGCCACCGTGTTGACGATGTCCTTCACCGTCGCTCCCCGGGACAGGTCGTTCACCGGGCGGCGCAGGCCCTGCATCACCGGGCCGACCGCCACCGCGCCGGCCGAGCGCTGCACCGCCTTGTACGTGTTGTTGCCGGTGTTCAGGTCGGGGAAGACGAATACGGTGGCCCGGCCGGCGACCGTACTGCCGGGGAGTTTGGCGGCGGCCACCGCGGGGTCGATCGCGGCGTCGTACTGGATCGGTCCCTCGACCAGCAGATCCGGCCGGCGGGCCCGGACCAGTTCGGTGGCGGCCGCGACCTTCTCCACGTCGGCACCCGCGCCGGAAGCGCCGGTCGAGTACGACAGCATCGCCAGCCGGGGTTCGACCCCGAACTGGGCGGCGGTGTCGGCAGAAGAGAGCGCGATGTCGGCGAGCTGGGTCGCGTCCGGGTCCGGGTTGACCGCGCAGTCGCCGTACACCAGCACCCGGTCGGTCAGCAGCATGAAGAAGACGCTGGAGGCCACCGACACGTCCGGCACGGTACGGATGATCTCGAAGGCGGGGCGGATCGTCGCGGCGGTGGTGTGGGTGGCGCCGGAGACCATGCCGTCGGCGCGACCCTGGTGCACCATCATCGTGCCGAAGTAGTTCGGACTCGCCACCACGTCCTGGGCCAGGTCCAGGGTGGCGCCCCGGTGCGCGCGCAGGCGGACGTACTCGGCGGCGAACTCGTCCCGCCACGGGCTGGCAACCGGGTCGACCAGGTCGGCCTGCTCGATGTCGACGCCGATCTCACGGGCCTTCCGGCGGATCTCGTCCGGGTCGCCGAGCAGGGTCAGGTCGGCCACCCGACGGCGGAGCAGGATCTCGGTCGCGCGCAGGATCCGTTCGTCCGTACCCTCGGGCAGCACCAGCCGGCGCCGGACCGCGCGGGCCCGGTCGATCAGGTCGTACTCGAACATCAGCGGAGTGACCCGCGCGGACCGGGCGACCCGCAGCCGCCGGGCCAACTCGGGGGTGTCCACCGCGGCCTCGAAGGCGCCCAGGGCGGCCTCCACCTTGCGCGGGTTCGCGGCACTCGGTCGGCCCTCGATCCGGCTGGACGCGGCCACCGTGTGGTAACTGTCGCCGGGCACCGAGAGCACCGCCAGGCCGGTACGCAACCGCTCCACCAGCCGCATCACCCTCGGGTCCGGCTGTTCGCCGAGAGTGAGCACCAGTCCGGCCACCGAAACCTGACCGGCGACGTGCGCCGCGGCGGCGGCCACCAGCAGGTCGGCCCGGTCCCCCGGAGTGATCATCAGGGCGCCGTCGGTCAGGTGGTCGAGCAGGGTCGGCACGTGCGCCGCGCCGACCACGAAATCGAGCACGTCCCGCTCCAGCGCGGCCCGGTCACCGGTGAGCAGGGTGGCGCCGAGCGCCGTGGCGACCTCCGCCACCGTCGGCGCCGACACGGCCGGCACCTCGGGAATCGCGTACGCGGGCACCGGCAGCTCCGGCAGCGTCATCGCCACCGGCACCCGGTTGGCCACCACCGCCAGTACGGTCGCACCCAGGTCTTCCAGATCGTGGTACGCGCTGCGCGCCGCCGCCGCGATCGCCTCCGGCTCCTGCTCGAAGCCGTCCACCACCGGCACCACCACGCTGCCGAACTCGGTCGCCAGCCGGGCGTTGAAGGCGAGTTCGCGGGAGAGCCCGCCGGTTCCGCCCTCGGCCGCGTCGTCGAAGTCGCTGCCGACCACCACCACGGCCGGGCACCCGCGTTCGACCGTACGGTAGCGCTCCACGATCCGGGAGATCAGTTCCTCCCGCTGCCCGTCGGCGACCAGCCTGGACGCCTCGGCGTAGGTGGTGCCGTACAGGTCGTCGGCGGGGGTGTCGATCCGGTAGCGCTCGCGCAGCAGGGCCAGGATCGGGTCCTCTTCGGTGCCGCTGACCAGCGGCCGGAACACGCCGATCCGCTCGACCTGCCGGGAGAGGAGTTCGGCCAGCCCGAGTGCGATCGTCGACTTGCCGCCGCCGTGCCCCAGCCCGGCGATATAGACACTGCGTGCCACGCCCTCAACCTACAAGATCGGGCAGCCCGCCGGCTCGCTCCGGAGGAGGTCTATCCGGACACAGTCCGGCCGTGCCGGGTCGCTACTCGTCGTCCTCGTCGTCGAGCCGGGCCAGCCAGGTGGCGAACCGCTCGATCGGCGTCTCGAACTCGGGATTGAGGTCGACGAAGTCGCGCAGGCGCTCGCCGAGCCACTCCAGGGTGACGCTCTCGTCGCCCCGGCGTTCGACCAGTTCCTCGATACCCCGGTCGGTGAAGTACATGGTGGGTCCTCTCAGACTCCGGGGCGGATCGAGGTGTGAACCTCGATCCGCCCCGGTCTCAACTCAACGCGGTACGGCGATCAGGGGCGGGGCAGTGCCGCCTCGATCAGTGCACCCTGCTCGACCTCGTGCATCTTCGCCGAGCCCACCGCGGGGGCGGCGGCCGACGGACGGGAGATCCGCCGCAGCCGTACGCCTTCGAGGTGCTCCAGCAGGTTGAGCGCCACGAACGACCAGGCACCCTGGTTGGCCGGCTCCTCCTGCACCCAGGCGAAGTCCTCGGCGTTCGGGTACTCGGCCAGGGCCGCCTTGATCTCCTCGACCGGCAGCGGGTAGAGCTGCTCCATCCGTACGATCGCGGTGTCGGTGATCTTGCGCTCGTCGCGGGCCTGGAGCAGGTCGTAGTAGATCTTGCCGGTGCAGAGCAGCACCCGCTTGACCGCCTCCGGCTTGCCGATGGTCCGGTCGCCCAGCACCGGCTGGAAACCGCCGGTGGTGAAGTCCTCGACGTTCGAGACGCAGAGCTTGTGCCGCAGCAGCGACTTCGGCGTGAAGACCACCAGCGGCTTGCGCTTCTCCGACAGCGCCTGGCGGCGCAGCAGGTGGAAGTGGTTCGCCGGGGTGGTCGGGATCGCCACCCGCATGTTGTCCTCGGCGCACATCTGCAGGAAGCGCTCCGGCCGCCCGGAGGTGTGGTCCGGCCCCTGACCCTCGTGGCCGTGCGGCAGCAGCAGCGTCACCGCCGACTGCTGGCCCCACTTCACCTCGCTGGAGGAGATGAACTCGTCCACCACCGACTGGGCGCCGTTGGCGAAGTCACCGAACTGCGCCTCCCAGAGCACGAGCGCCTCGGTGTTCTCCACCGAGTAGCCGTACTCGAAGCCCATCGCGGCGTACTCGCTGAGCAGCGAGTCGTGCACGAAGAACCGGGACTTGTCGTTCGTCAGCGCGGACAGCGGCAGGTGCTCCCGGCCGGTCTTCGCGTCCACGATGACCGCGTGCCGCTGGACGAACGTGCCCCGGCGCGAGTCCTGTCCGGCGAGCCGGACGGTCACCCCGTCGTGCAGCAGCGAACCGAACGCGATGATCTCGCCGAAGCCCCAGTCGATGTTGCCGTCGGTGGCCATCTTGGCTCGCCGGTCGAGCAACTGCTGGATCCGCTTGTGCGGGGTGAAGCCCTCGGGCAGCGTCGTGTGCGCCGTGCCGATCGCGTGCACCACGTCCGCGCTGATCGCGGTTTCCACCTGCGGCTCCGGCTCGGCCTGGCGGCGCGGGCGGGTCGGCTGCCGGCCCGGCACCGCGGCGTCGCGGGTGGCCTTGAAGACCCGTTCGAGCTGGGCCTGGAAGTCGCGCAGCAACTCCTCGGCGTCCTCGACGGTGATGTCCCCGCGCCCGATCAGTTCCTCGGTGTAGAGCTTGCGGACCGACCGCTTCGAATCGATGATCTGGTACATCTGCGGGTTGGACATCGAGGGGTCGTCGCCCTCGTTGTGACCGCGCCGCCGGTAGCAGACCATGTCGATCACGACGTCCTTGTTGAACGCCTGGCGGTACTCGAAGGCCAGCCGGGCGACCCGGACCACGGCCTCCGGGTCGTCCCCGTTGACGTGGAAGATCGGCGCCTGGATCATCCGGGCGACGTCGGTGCTGTAGAGGCTGGACCGCGAGTATTCCGGGGCGGTGGTGAAGCCGACCTGGTTGTTGACCACCACGTGCACGGTGCCGCCGGTGCGGTAGCCCCGCAGCTGCGACAGGTTGAGCGTCTCGGCCACCACACCCTGCCCGGCGAACGCGGCGTCGCCGTGCACCGCCACCGGCAGCACGGTGTAGCCCTCCAGGCGCAGGTCGATCCGGTCCTGCTTGGCCCGGACGATGCCCTCGAGCACCGGGTCGACCGCCTCCAGGTGCGAGGGGTTGGCGGTCACCGACACCTTGATCGCGTGCTCGCCGTCCGGCGTGGTGAACTTGCCGGCCTGGCCGAGGTGGTACTTCACGTCACCCGAGCCCTGGGTCGAGCGCGGGTCGAGGTGCCCCTCGAACTCGGAGAAGATCTTCTCGTACGGCTTGCCGACGATGTTGGCGAGCACGTTCAGCCGGCCCCGGTGGGCCATGCCGATGACGACCTCGTCCAGCGAGCCCTCGGCCGCGGCCTCCAGCACCTCGCCGAGCAGCGGGATCAGCGACTCGCCGCCCTCCAGCGAGAAGCGCTTCTGGCCGACGTACTTGGTCTGCAGGAAGGTCTCGAACGCCTCGGCCGCGTTCAGCCGGTTGAGTACGTGCTTCTGCTCGTCCGCCGACGGCTTTTCGTATTTCCGCTCGATCCGGTCCTGGATCCAGCGCCGCTCCTCCGGGTCCTGGATGTGCATGTACTCCACGCCGACGCGGCGGCAGTAGGAGTCACGCAGCACCCCGAGGACCTCGCGGAGCTTCATCTTCTGCTTGCCGTTGAAGCCGCCGACCGGGAAGTAGCGGTCCAGGTCCCAGAGGGTCAGGCCGTGCTGGAGCACGTCCAGGTCCGGGTGCTTGCGGATCTTGAACTCGAGCGGGTCGGTGTCGGCCATCAGGTGACCGCGCACCCGGTACGCGTGGATGATCTCGATGACCCGGGCGGTCTTGTTGATCTGACCCTCGGAGCTCACCGCGACGTCGCGCATCCAGCGCACCGGCTCGTACGGGATCCGCAGCGAGGTGAAGATCTCGTCGAAGAAGCCGTGCTCGCCCAGGATCAGCTCGTGCATGACCTTCAGGAACTCGCCGGACTGGGCGCCCTGGATGATCCGGTGGTCGTACGTGCTGGTCAGCGTGATGATCTTGCTGACGGCCAGTTCGGCCAGGGTCTCCTCGGACATGCCCTGGTACGGCGCCGGGTACTCCATCGCGCCGACACCGATGATCGTGCCCTGCCCGACCATCAGCCGGGGCTGGGAGTGCACGGTGCCGATCCCGCCCGGGTTGGTCAGCGAGATCGTCGTGCCGCCGTAGTCCTCCATGGTCAGCTCGTTGCGGCGGGCCCGGCGGACGACGTCCTCGTAGGCCTGCCAGAACTGACGGAAGTCCATCTGCTCGCACGCCTTGATCGACGGCACCACCAGGTTGCGCGAGCCGTCCGGCTTGGCCAGGTCGATCGCGATGCCCAGGTTGACGTGCTCCGGCTTGACCATCACCGGCTTGCCGTCGACCTCGGCGTACGAGTGGTTCATCTCGGGGTGCTCGGCCAGCGCCCGGACCAGGGCGTACCCGATCAGGTGGGTGAAGCTGACCTTGCCGCCCCGACCCCGCGCAAGGTGGTTGTTGATCACGATGCGGTTGTCGACCACGAGCTTCGCCGGCACCGCGCGCACGCTGGTCGCGGTCGGCACCGACAGCGAGGCGTCCATGTTCTGCACGATCTTCGCCGCGACACCGCGCAACGGGGTGGTGCTGCTGCCCGCGGCGGGCGGCTGGGCCGGTGCGGCCTTCGGCTTCGCCGGGGCGGCGGCCGGGGCGGCGGCCGGGGCGGTGGCCTTCGGCGCCGGCTCGGCCGGAGCCGGCTTCGGTGCGGCGGGCTTCGGCTCGGCGGCCGGAGCGGTCGCCGGCTGGGTCTTCGCGGCTGCCGGGGGCACGCTGGCCGCTTCCTTCTTCACCCCCGGTGCCGGCTTGGCCGCTGCTGCTGTCTTCGGACCCGACCCGTTGCCGTCAGCCGCGGCTGTAGCCGTGTCGGTTGCCGGACGGTAGTCGGCAAAGAAGTCGTGCCAGGCTGAATCGACGCTGGTGGGGTCGGCGAGGTAACGCTGGTACATCTCCTCGACGACCCACTCGTTCGGGCCGAAACCCGCCAGTGGGTTCTCCTGCGAAGTCTGCTGGGTCGACACGGCCAGTGATCGCCTCTTTCACGCGGGTTCTGCGGTTCACGCGGGTTCTGCCACCGCCTGGTACCGGGGTCAGAAATCACTGTCCAGGCTACGCCGTACGCTATCGGCCGGCATTGCCGCATCCGGCCCGTGTCGCGATTCACAGCGTGAAGGTCTTGTTCACCTGGTATTCAAGCCGCTGAGGCCGGCCGGTCGCGGCGGTCTGGGCCGGCGTACCGGGCCACGATCGATGCCGCGGCGGCGCCACGCGCCGGGCGCGCACTCCGTACAGGGCCGTTCACCCGATCGACACCCACGCATCCGGTGCGCGACACGCCGACGGTGGGCAGCGACCTTACACATACCCCATGGCTGTTCTGCTCACCGCTCCCGCACCCACCGGGACCAGCGGCTACACCCTGCTGATCGCCGACGACGCGGCTCAGATCGCCGCCGCACAGCGGCTGCGCCACGACGTCTTCGCCGAAGAACTCGGCGCCAACCTCCACTCGGCCGTCCAGGGACTCGACACCGACGAGTTCGACGCGCACTGCGACCACCTGCTCGTCCGGGACGACAGCACCGGCGCCGTCGTCGGGACGTACCGGATGCTGCCGCCGGACCGCGCCCTGCGCGCCGGCCGGCGGTACGCGGAGAGCGAGTTTGACCTGTCCTCCTTCGCCCCGCTCCGCGACGAGCTGGTGGAGATCGGGCGATCCTGCGTGCACCCGGACCACCGCACCGGAGCGGTGATCAACCTGATGTGGGCCGGCATCGCCCGCTACCTGCACCTGCGCGGGCTGCGTTGGCTGGGTGGCTGCGCCTCGCTGCCGCTGGACGACGGTGGCGCGAACGCCGCCGCGGTCTGGCAGCAAGTCTCCGCCCGGAACATGGCCCCGCCGCCGCTGCGGGTACGCCCACACCGGCCCTGGCTGGCCGAACCCGCCGGGGTGGCCGCGCTCGCCGCCCGGGCCGAGCGGACCGAGAACCCGCCGGCAGCCGTTCCCGCCCTGCTCAAGGGCTACCTGCGGCTCGGCGCCTGGGTCTGCGGGGAGCCCGCGTACGACCCGGACTTCGGCGTCGCCGACCTCTACGTACTGCTCTCGATGGATCGGATGCACCCCCGCTACCGGCGCCACTTCCTCGGACTCGGAGAAGACGGATGAACCCCCTCTGGCAGCCCCGCTCGGCCTGCGGGCCGCACTGCCTGCCCGGCCCCCGCGAGACGCCGACGGTGTCCCGGCTGCGGCAGGCCGGCCGGCTGACCGCCCTGTTCGGCGCGTTGCTGTTCGGGGCGCTGCTGGTCCCCGTACTTCCGGTGTTGCCCTCGGCCGGTCGCCAGGCCGCCGGCCGCTGGTGGGCCCGGCTGGTGCTCGGATCCCTGGGCGTGACCCTCCAGGTACGCGGCCGGCTGCCCCGGCGGCGGGCGCTGCTCGCCGCCAACCACATCTCCTGGCTGGACATCATGGCCACGCTGGCGGTGTCGCCGGCCCGGATGCTGGCCAAGCAGGAGGTACGGCAGTGGCCGCTCATCGGGCCGCTGGCCGCCTCTGGCGGCACCATCTTCGTCAACCGCACCCGGCCCCGGGCGCTGCCGCAGACGGTGGCCAAGGTGGCCGCGGAGCTGCGGTCCGACCGGGTGGTCGCGGTCTTCCCGGAGGGTACGACCTGGTGCGGCAAACCCCGTGCGGCGGGCGCCTGCCCGGCGGGTGGGCGGTTCCGGCCGGCGATGTTCCAGGCGGCGATCGACGCCGGTGCGCCGGTGGTGCCGCTGACCATCAACTACCGCACCGGACCGGGGCGCGACGGTACGACCGCGGCCGCCTTCCTAGGTGAGGACAGCCTCTGGGTGTCACTGCGCCGGGTCCTCGCCGTACGCGGGCTCTCGGTCACGGTGACCGCCGCGCCGGCCCTGCACCCGGAGCAGTCCGCGTCCCGCCGCCGGTTGGCCCAGGCCGCCGAGTCCGCGGTCCGCTTCGCCGGCCCGCACAGCTCCCACACGCATCCCGCCCCCACTCCGCTGGCCGCACCGAACCAGATGGAGCCCACCGGCCTCTCCCTCGCGGCCTGATCCGTCCCCGCCCTTGCCTGCTGACTCGCCTCCACCTGCCGTGCCCCATCCGCCCGTTTCGTCGATCTAGGGCGAACAGTGTTTGACCAGGGACCAACCACGCATTTGCCCTAGATCGACGGCAAGTGGGCGGGGCTTGGCGGGGCTGGTGTGTCGCGATGTATCGCGTTAGGATCGAGGTGCGGGTACGGGGCAGGCGACGGGATGGGTGATCATGGCGAGATGGACGATCGACGGGCCGCAGCGGATCACGCTCGATGAACCGGTCACCCGGCTGGAGGTCCACCTGATCGGCGGCCGGCTCAGCGTGATGGCCACCGACGGTCCCGCCCAGGTGGAGATCACCCGAGCCAGCACCCGACCGCTGATCGCCGTGGAGCAGCACGACGGCCGGCTCTCCGTACGCCAGGACTGGCCCCGGAAGTGGCAGCGGCTCTTCTGGTGGCTCGGCCACCGCTACCGGGTCGACGTGTCGATCGCCGTACCGGCGCACGTCGTGGCGGACCTGCGGCTGATCGACGGTGCGGTGCTCGTCTCCGGACTCCGTGAGCACACCCACGTCGACGTCACCTCCGGACAGGTCACCCTGATGGGGCTGGCCGGTGAAACCAGCGCCAAGGTGATCTCCGGCCCGGTCGAGGCACTCGGTGTCTCCGGCGAACTCGTCATGGAGACGGTCTCCGGGGAACTGGTCCTCGCCGACGGCTCCGCTGCTCGCGTACGCGCCACCACCGTCTCCGGCGCGATCACCTGCGACCTCGACAACCCGAGGCGCAGCGAGATCCGGCTCAGTACCACCTCCGGCAGCGTGACCGTACGGGTGCGGGCGGACAGCGACATGGCGGTGCACCTGCACACCACCTCCGGCCGGATCACCAGCGCGTTCCCGCAGCTCAACGCCGGCAGCACGCACTGGTCGAAGGACAGCCACGGGGTGCTGGGTGCCGGCGAGGGCAAGCTCTGGGCCAACTCCACCTCGGGCAGCATCGCGCTGCTGGCCCGGCCGGTGGACATCGACGACGAGTTCGCCGACGAGGACCGGGAGGGGGCGGCGTGACCGGGGTGTTCAGTCACGGGCGGCTCCGGCTCTACCTGCTCAAGCTGCTCGACGACGGACCGAAGCACGGCTACGAGTTGATCCGGCTGCTGGAGAACCGGTTCCTCGGCCACTACGCGCCCAGCGCCGGCACGATCTACCCCCGGCTCCAGCGGCTGGAGGTCGAGGGCCTGGTCACCCACACCGCGGCCGGCGGGCGCAAGGTCTACGAGATCACCGACGCCGGCCGGGCCGAGCTGGGCCAGCGCGACACCGAACTGGCCGATCTCGAATCGGACATCAAGGCCTCGGTGGCCGATCTCTCCAGCCTGGCCGGGGAGATCCAGACCGAGGTACGCGGCTCGGTGCGCGACCTGAAGCGGGAACTGCGCGCTGCCACCAGGGAAACCCGGTACGGCGGCTGGACGGTACCGGGCGGTACCCGACACGCCCCGCCACCCCCGGACGCGGACCTCGGGGCGGAGTTCGACCGTCGACTCACCGACTTCACCGGCGAGGTACGCGCCCTGGTGCACAACCGGCGGCTCACCGACACCCAACTCCGTACGCTGATCCGGACCCTGGACGGCGCGCTCGACGGACTGCGCCGGCTGCTGCGCTGACTCGTGGCCCGGGCGCTTCCACCGCGTCCGGGCAGTTCCCAGCCGGCTCCGAGCTGTTCCCAGGCAGTTTTCAGGCTACCTCCAGCCGGCGCGCAGGCCGGCGGCGGATGATGTGGTCATGGCTGCGCAGACCGAGGCACGACTACTCGTGGTGGAAGACGACCCCAACATCCTGGAGTTGCTCTCCGCGAGCCTGCGTTTCGCCGGCTTCGACGTGGCCACGGCGACCAGCGGCAGTGCCGCCGTCACCGCGGCCAAGGACCGCCGCCCCGACCTGGTCGTACTCGACGTCATGCTGCCCGACCTGGACGGTTTCGAGGTCATCCGGCTGATGCGGGAGAGCGGCACGCGTACGCCGGTGGTGTTCCTGACCGCGCGCGACGCCACCGACGACAAGATCCGTGGACTGACCCTCGGCGGCGACGACTACGTCACCAAGCCGTTCAGCCTGGAGGAGTTGACCGCCCGGATCCGGGCCGTGCTGCGGCGTACGGCGACCGGGGAGCAGGCGCCGTCCCGGCTCAGCTTCGCCGACCTGGAACTCGACGAGGAGACGCACGAGGTGCACCGGGCCGGGCAGCGGGTGCAGCTCTCGCCGACCGAGTTCAAGTTGCTGCGTTACCTGATGCTCAACGCGAACCGGGTGCTGTCCAAGGCGCAGATCCTCGACCACGTGTGGAACTACGACTTCCGGGGCGACGACAACATCGTCGAGTCGTACATCTCCTACCTGCGGCGCAAGGTCGACACCAGTCAGCCCCGGCTGATCCACACCCTGCGGGGCGTCGGCTACGTGCTGCGTAAGCCCGCGGCGTGACCAGTCCGGTTTCCTCGCTGAAGAGTCGGCTGCGGAGCACCCCGCTGCGGTTCAAGCTGGTCACCGCGGTGCTCGCGCTGGTCGCCGCCGCGCTGCTGGTGATCAGCGTGATGACGACCTTCTTCCTGCGCAGCTACCTGGTCAGCCAGGTGGACGCGGAACTGCACACGTCCGTACGCAGCCTCCAGTCGCTGTCCATCTCGCCGCGCGGCGGGACCATCTCGCTGCCGCTGGCCGACTACATCGTGGTGCTGACCACCGACGACCCCAAGCAGCCCGACCTGCGGTACGACACCGACCGGTTCACCCCCGCCGACCTGCCGCCGTGGCCGTCCGACCCGGACGGGTTCGCCAAGTTGCAGGGTGACCCGTTCACCGTCAAGGCGCACGACGGCACGGTGCGTTGGCGGATGCTCTACACCGAGCTGCCCGGCGGCCAGATGGCCGCGGTGGGGCAGCACCTGACCGACGTCGACCAGGCGGTGAAGCAGCTCGTCTGGATCGACCTGCTGGTCGGCGGCGCGGTGCTGATCCTGCTCGCCTCGCTGGGCGCGGCCATAGTCCGGACCAGCCTCCGCCCGCTGGTCAAGATCGAGCAGACCGCGGCGGCGATCGCCGACGGCGACCTGACCCGGCGGGTGCCCGACCCCGAGCCGGGGGCGGAGGAGCCGAAGACCGAACTGGGTCGGCTCTCCCGTGCCCTGAACGCGATGCTCACCCAGATCGAGGCGGCGTTCACCGCTCGGGCCGCGTCCGAGACCGCCGCCCGCAACGCCGAACTCGGGGCGCGGGACGCGGCGTTCGCCGCACAGGCCTCCGAGGCCCGGGCCCGCCGTTCGGAGGAGCGGATGCGGCAGTTCGTGGCGGACGCCTCGCACGAGTTGCGTACGCCGCTGACCACCATCCGCGGCTTCGCCGAGCTGTACCGGCAGGGTGCGGCCGGCTCCCCGGAGGAAACCGCCCGCCTGGTCCGCCGGATCGAGGACGAGGCGGCCCGGATGGGGCTGCTGGTCGAGGACCTGCTGCTGCTGGCCCGGCTGGACCGGGAGCGACCGCTGGTGCTTGGCCCGGTGGAACTGCCGGTGCTGGCGACCGAGGCGGTGCAGGCGGCGCAGGCGATCGCGCCGGAGCGGAACATCTCGTTGGAGACGACTCCGGGTGCCGGGGACCTCGTTGTCCTCGCCGACGACGCACGCCTGCGTCAGGTGCTCGGAAACCTGATGACCAACGCGCTCACGCACACGCCACCGGACGCCTCGGTGACCCTGCGGCTGCGTACCGAGGCCGGCAACCTGGCCGTGTTCGAGGTCGCCGACACCGGTCCGGGCCTCCCGCCGGAGCAGGCCGAACGGGTCTTCGAACGGTTCTACCGGGCGGACGCGGCCCGTACCCGCCGGGTCGGCGGTGCCGCCGGTACGGGTCTGGGGCTGGCGATCGTCGCCGCGCTGGTGGCGGCACACCACGGCAGTGTCGAGGTGCTGGAGACGCCGGGTGGCGGCGCCACCTTCCGGGTCAAGGTGCCGCTCGCCCCGTCCGTCGCCGAGCCGGCCGAGAGCGAGTAGCGGCAAACTAGCCGCAGGTTGCGCGATTCACAGCGAACGTCCAGTGCGATTCCAGGTGGGTCGCAGAGCTACGGGGCAAGGTAGGTGTCATGAGCGAGTACGAAACCGACCCGCAGCGGCCTTCGGCCAACGCCGACGCCGACGCCAAGCCGTCGTTTCCCACCGCGGAGTTGTCGCCCGTCGAGCGCGGGCCGGCCGACTCCACCCCCACGGCTCCCGGCCAGGCAGCCGACGGCACCGAGCCGACCACCGCCGAGCCGACCGCCGCCCTCCCGGAGCAGCAGAGCACCGCGCCGACGACCGGTGGACCGGCCGGGCCGACCGGAGCGACCACCGACCCGTACGGCAACCCGTACGCCGGGCACGGCGCTCCGGCGCCGCATGCGGCCGGGCCGTACGCCGGTTACCCGAGGCCGACCGACCCCTACGCCGGCCAGTACGGCGGCGCCCAGCCCGGTTCCGCGGCGCCGGCCTCCTACCCGCCGAGCCCCTGGCACCCGGCCGCCCAGAACCAGCCGGGCTGGACCGGCAACCCCAGCTACGCCGGGCAGCACACGCCCGGTGCCCCGATGCCGCCGCAGCCGCCGCACCTCGGTGGCAACCCGCCGCCGATCTGGGCCCAGGGCCCGGGTGGGCCAGGTCACCAGCCGCAGCCGAGCCGGCTGGGCAGGTTCGCGGCGATCGGCGCCGCCGCGCTGGTGCTGATGGCCGGCTCCGGCATCGCCGGTGGCGCGGTCGCGTTGGCACTCGACGGAGGTTCCTCCGGCACCACCCGGACGTACACCGCCGCGCCGATCATCAACAGCGCAGACCTGCCGAAGATCGCCGCCTCGGTGGAGAACAGCGTCGTCTCGATCACCACCGGCAGCGGTGAAGGTTCGGGCGTGGTGCTCAGCGCCGACGGTTACGTGCTGACCAACAACCACGTGGTGGCCAGCGCCACCGGGGACACGGTCAAGGTGGTCTTCGCGGACGGCAAGACCGCCCAGGCGAAGATCATCGGCACCGACCCGAAGACCGACCTCGCGGTGGTCAAGGCACAGGGGGTCAGCGACCTGAGCCCGGCGAAGTTCGGTGACAGCGACGCGATGCAGGTCGGTGACACGGTGCTCGCCCTGGGCAGCCCGCTGGGGCTGCAGGGTTCGGTGACCGCGGGCATCCTCAGCGCCAAGGACCGGACCATCCAGGCCGGTGGCGAGGACGAGTCTCAGCCGCAGAACCCGTTCCAGCAGCAGCAGCCGCCGCAGGCGGCCAGCTCGATCTCCGGGCTGCTCCAGACCGACGCCCCGATCAACCCGGGTAACTCCGGCGGTGCCCTGATCAACACCAAGGGCGAGGTGATCGGCATCAACACCGCCATCGCCACCGCCGGCAGCAACGGCAACATCGGTGTGGGCTTCGCGATCCCGAGCAACAAGGCCAAGGACGTGGCCGGCAAGCTCCAGCAGGGTCAGAAGGTCAGCCACCCGTACCTCGGGGTGAGCGTGACCGAGGCGGACAACGGCGGTGCCGTGGTCGGCGGGGTGACCGAGGGCAGCCCAGCCGCCCAGGCCGGTATCCAGCAGGGCGATGTCATCAGCAAGTTCGGCGACAAGACGATCAACGACTCCAACGATCTGGTGGGGGCCGTGCAGACCGGCAAGGTGGGCGACAAGGTGCAGTTGACCTTCACCCGAAATGGTGTGGAGAAGACGGCAACCGTGACGCTGGCCGAGACGTCATAGCAGGAGAACCCGTTCGTACCTGAAGGCGGTTCTTCCGTAACCCGGAAGTGCGCCTCCTCCCCAAGCGGCGGGCGATGTGACCAAGGGGGTTGGTCACGTCGCCCGCCGCACCCTTTTCCCCACCTGTCGGTCCGGCCGGTTATCCCCGGCCGAGCAGGGAAACCCGAACTATCCGGCGGGTCAGCCGGAGCAGTGGGGAGGGCTCGACGTCGTGAACCACATGCCGATCGACCGATTCGACCAGACCGTACCGTTGCGGATCGCCATGGTCGTACCGCCGTGGTACGAGCTGCCGCCCAAGGGGTACGGCGGGGTCGAACAGGTCTGTGCGTCGCTGGTGGACGCGTTGGCCGCCCGTGGGCACGAAGTGACCCTCTTCGGCGCCGGGACCGGTTCCGGCACCGCTGCCCGTTTCGTCGGGACGATGCCGGAGTTGCAGCACGAGCGCCTCGGGCAGTCGTTGCCCGAATTGGCACACCTGGCCCGGGCCGACCAGATGATCAATCCGGACGTCTTCGACGTGGTGCACGACCACACCACTATCGGCCCGTTCGTCGCACCCCGGCGCTCGGTGCCCACGGTCGCGACCGTCCACAACAGACCCACTGGGGAACTCGGGGACATCCTGGCCGACGTCGACCGTTCGGTGGGACTGGTCGCTATCTCGCACGCCCAGCGGCGGCTGCGGCCGTACCTGCCGTGGGCGGCGACGGTGCACAACGGGTTGGCGTTGGACGACGTACCGCACAAGGCGGTGCCCGCCACCGGACCCGTACTGTGGCTGGCCCGGTTCAGCCCCGACAAGGGCCCCGACCTGGCCGTACGCGCCTGCCGGGCGGCCGGGCTGTCGCTGGTGCTGGCGGGCAAGTGCGACGAGCCGGAGGAGCAGCGTTACCTAGCCGAGGTGATCGAGCCGTTGCAGGGCCCGGACCTGACCGTGCTGCGCAACCCGGACCGGGCCACCTGTTTCCAACTGATGCTCGACGCCCGCTGCCTGATCATGCCGATCCGGTGGGAGGAGCCGTTCGGCATGGTGATGGTCGAGGCGATGGCCACCGGTACGCCGGTGGTGGCACTCGACCGGGGTGCCGTACCGGAACTGGTCCGGCCGGGGGAGACGGGCATGATCTGCGTCGACCCGGACGACCTGCCGCAGGCCCTGCTCGATGCGGGTGATCTCGACCCGGCCGCCTGCGTGACTCACGTACGGAACGCCTTCTCCGCCGAGATGATGGCCGAAGGGTACGAGCGGGTCTACCGGCAGTGGGCCAACACCGCCCGCGAACGCCCGGCCCACGCCGCCCTCACCCCTACCGGCGCCTGGTAACCCGGCAACGGCGTCCCCGTCGGGCGCAGGGGGTGGGGCGTCGGGCGCAACCACGCCACGGGGGTAGCGCGGTTGCCGTACCGGCCCGGACGATGGGGGCAGGAGGTGGTCGTATTGGTCACCATCACCATCGACCGGCTGACGAAGGTCTTCGACGGCGGGGTCGTCGCGGTCGACGACCTGAGTCTGGAGGTCGCCACCGGGGAGTTCGTGGCCCTGCTCGGACCGACCGGTTGCGGCAAGTCGACGATCCTGCGGCTGGTCGCCGGGCTGGAGGAGCCGACCGCCGGACGAGTGCTGTTCGACGGTGAGGTGCCCGACGAACGGGCGGCGCACCAGCGCCGGGTCGCGATGGTCTTCCAGGACTACGCCCTCTACCCGAACCTGACCGTGGCCCAGAACATCGGTTTCCCGCTGCGGCTCGGCGCGGAGCCGGAAGGTGCCCTCGCCGCCCGGATCGGCGAGGCGGCGGCGCAACTCGGCATCACCGACCTGCTGTCCCGTCGCCCCGGTCGTCTCTCCGGGGGCCAGAAGCAGCGGGTCGCGATGGCCCGCGCGCTCGTCCGCCGGCCGCACGCCTTCCTGCTCGACGAACCGCTGTCCAATCTGGACGCTGGCGTACGGGCCGAGCTGCGTACGGAGATCGCCGGGTTGTCCCGCCGCCTCGGGGTCACCACCGTGTACGTCACCCACGACCAGGTCGAGGCGATGACGATGGCGGACCGGGTGGCGGTGCTGCGCCGGGGCCGGCTGCAACAGGTCGGTACGCCGGCCGAGGTCTACGGCGACCCGGTCAGCCTGTTCGTCGCCGCGTTCCTCGGCACGCCGCGACCCAGCCTGTTCCAGGGTGCGGTCTACGTCGAGACCGAGCGGATCCTGATCGACCTCGGCTCACAACTCCTGGAACTGTCCCGCCACGACCCGCGTACCCGGACCCTGCTCGAACGGCACACCGAGCGGGTGACCCTGGCCGTACGCCCGGACGCGCTGACCCCGGTGGTCGGTGACACCGAGTCGGGCGCGGTGCTGCGCGGCACCGTACGGTCGGTGGAGCAACTCGGGCACGAGGCGCTGGTGCACGTGGACATCGGCGGGGTGCCGACCTCGGTCGCGGAGTCCCGGCTGGAGCACCCGGACACCGGTCGGCACCTGGCCGACGTACTCGCCGACGAGCCGCCGACCGGGCACCCGTTCCGGCACACCATCGCCCGGATGATCCCGCACCAACGTACGGCCGAGCCGCCCGCGACCGCCCGCACCGAGTACGGCTTCTACCCCGTGTACGACCCGGCGTCCGGCGACGAGCAGCCACCCGCCGGTGACCTCGTGGTACGGCTGCCCGCGCTGACCCCGCCCCGGCCCGGTGCCCCGATGGCGCTCGCCGTCGACCTGGACCGGCTGCTCCTGTTCGACCGGGCCGGTCACCGGATCAGACTCGACTGACCGGCCCCGCCGGGCAGGTGAATCAGCTCAGTACGCCGACGCGCGCACCGCGAACACCGACCGGCTGCCGGCGTACTCGGTCAGCGACCAGAGCTGGTCCTTCGCCGGCCAGTAGGAGAGGTCCTCGGGGCCGATCGGCAGCGCGTCGGTGTGCATGACCACCGAGCCGCCGGGACTGAACGTGGCCAGGTCGCCCTTGTTGCCACTGCCGTCGCTGGTGGACAGGTAGAACTTGCCGTTGATCGCGGTCGCGCCCTGCATGCTGGTGACCGAGACGTCGTACGCCTGCGAGCCGTGGGCGTAACCGTCGCTGCCGGTGGTGAGCATGCGGGTGGTGTAGTCGATCGGGAAGCGGACCAGCCGGGTGCCGGTGCCGGGGTTGGCGTACTCGCCGACGACCACGCTGTCCGGGGTGCTGGTCCGGTCCAGGGCGACGAACGAGTACGTCAGGTTGGTGTACCCGCCGGTGGTCGAGCGGGTGTACGTCAGCGCCTGCGGCAGCACGTACTTGTAGCCGTACGCCTGGTAGCTGCCGTCGGACTGGAGGCCGATCACGGCGTCGTTGCTGGTGGCGGTCTGCCACAGGTGCCGCATGTCGAAGACCCGGAAGCCGGCGCTGGTGGAGGCGACGTAGAGGTAGTAGCCGTACCAGAACATGCCGCCCGCGTGCACGTTCACCGGGCGGAACGAGGCCTTGCCGTCGCTGCGCGCGTACGGCTCGACCAGCAGCACGTGCCGGTAGGTCGGTGCGCTCGGCGTGGAGTAGTCCACGAAGGACACCCGTACGCCCCGGTCGATGCCGTCGGAGGCGTCGTCGTACCAGCTCACCAGGATCGCGGTGGCGCCCTCGTAGGTGCCGACCTCGTACGCGTCCGCGGTGGTGGTGATCGCCTGCGGAATCCAGTACGTCACGTTGTTGTCGCCGCTGTTCCAGCAGAAGGAGGCGACCCGGTTGGCGGCGGCGGGGGAGCAGCCGGTCGCCACCCGGTTCCCGTCACCGACGACGGTCGGCACGCTGACGTTCGGCAGCGCGGCGTCCAGGTCGTCGATGAGGCCACCGTACGCGCTGGCCTGTAACCGGAAGTTGGCCGCGTTCAGGGTGACCGCGGCGGCGGCGACGCCGTCGCTCTCGACGGCGCTGCCGGTCGGATCGCCGGCCGGTGCGGCGCTGACCGGCCCGGCGGCGGCGATCAGCAGGGTCGCGACCAGCGCCGTGACGAGCGATGTCCGTGCTTTCACCAGAATCCTCCTTGGACATAGCGATGTGCCCGTTTGGTACGGAACTCTTGCCGCGCCCGCGCCGGGTGTCAACGAAGCTCGATGGTCTTCGTCGGCTGTTTACCCGAAGGTGACCATGCTTCGGCGGACATCGATCCAAGTCATCGATGGTCGGCAGGGCTTTACAGAAACAGTTAACAGTCCTAATAATTGGCCAACTGTCGATGGCCGCCCGCGCCACGACCGGTCGGGAGGACTGGATGAGACGCTCCAGATCGTTGTTCATCGGTGTGGTCGCCGCGCTGGCGGCCGGGGTCGGCGCGATCGCGGTGGCGGTGCCCGCCTTCGCCGCCGGTCCGACGGCGACCTTCGTCAAGGTCTCCGACTGGGGCTCCGGCTGGGAGGGCAAGTACACCGTCACCAACGGCGGTACCACAACACTCGCCTCCTGGACGGTGGCGTTCGACCTGCCGTCGGGGAGCACCGTCGGGACGTTCTGGGACGCCTCGATGACCTCCTCCGGGCAGCGGTTCACCTTCACCAACCGGTCCTGGAACGGAAACCTGGCTCCCGGTGCGTCCGCGTCGTTCGGCTTCAACGCCACCGGTCCGGGCACACCGGGCAACTGCACCCTGAACGGGGCCGCGTGCGGCGGCGGGACCACCCCGACCACACCACCGGCCACCACCGCCCCGCCGACCACCCGGCCGCCGACAACGCCACCGCCGACGACCCGGCCGCCGACCACCCCGCCACCCACCACCGCCCCGCCGACCACGCCACCGCCGACCACCGGCCCGCCGCCGAACACCGGGCTGCCGAAGCACGCGCTCATCGGTTACCTGCACAGCAGCTTCGCCAACGGCTCCGGCTACGTGAAGATGGCCGACGTACCGGCCGAGTGGGACATCATCAACCTCGCCTTCGGTGAACCGACGTCCGTCACCTCCGGCGACATCCGGTTCCAGCTCTGCCCGATCGCGGAATGCCCCGGCGTCGAGACGGAGGCGCAGTTCACCGCCGCCATCCGGGCCAAGCAGCAGCAGGGTAAGAAGGTGCTCATCTCGATCGGCGGCCAGAACGGGCTGGTGCAGCTCACCACCACCGCCGCCCGGGACAAGTTCGTCAGCTCGGTCGCCGCGATCATCGACCGGTACGGCCTCAACGGGCTCGACATCGACTTCGAGGGGCACTCGCTGTCGCTGAACACCGGCGACACCGACTTCAGGAACCCGACCACCCCGGTGATCGTCAATCTGATCTCCGCGATCCGTACGCTCAAGGCCCGCTACGGCGCCGGTTTCGTGCTCACGATGGCGCCGGAGACCTTCTTCGTGCAGCTCGGATACCAGTTCTACGGCTCGGGGCCGTGGGGCGGCCAGGACCCGCGCGCCGGCTCGTACCTGCCGGTCATCCACGCGCTGCGCAACGACATCACCGTCCTGCACGTGCAGGACTACAACTCCGGTCCGATCATGGGGCTGGACAACCAGTACCACACCATGGGCGGCGCCGACTTCCACATCGCCATGACCGACATGCTGCTCGCCGGCTTCCCGGTCGCCGGCAACACCGCCAACGTCTTCCCCGCCCTACGCGAGGACCAAATCGCATTCGGTACGCCCGCAGGCAGCAGCGCCGGCAACGGGTACGTCGCACCGGCAGGCGTACAACAGGCGGTGAACTGCCTGGTGCGGGGCACCAACTGCGGCGGCTACACCCCGCGCAGCGGCACCAACCCGAACTTCCGTGGCCTGATGACCTGGTCCATCAACTGGGACCGCTTCTACAACTGGGAGTTCAAGAACAGCCACGAACCCTTCCTCAACGCCCTCCCCTGACCCCCGCACCCGTACGCCAGACACAAAAGAAGGACCCCGGCACCCCGCCGGGGTCCTTCTTCGCGAGAACCCCGTCCTTCGCGAGAACCCCGTCCTTCGCGAGAACCCCGTCCTTCGCGAGAACCCCGTCCGTCGCGGAAACCCCGTCGACAGAGGGCTCGGACGGCCCGACTTCGCCGACGATCTTGCAGTTGTGGCGCCCGGATAAGCGAGGTTCACCCGGATTTGTGTACCGCCACAAGTGCAAGATCGTCGCGCGTCTAGCGGGTGCTCCTCGTGGCTACGGAGTGGACTCGGTCGCGGCGACTGATGGCGAAGCCATTCCAAGCACTCGGTGGCGTCGGTAGCGTTCGGTGTCGCGATTACCTGGGGATTACGCCGGGGGGTGGTGCTTCAACAGGTGTGCCTCCAGGGCCTTGTAGCGGTCGGACGACGTGTAGAAGAGCAGGCGCCACTGCCGGACGGGGCTAGCCGGAGCCCCCCGGAGCGGCAGGCGAACGCGCTTCGTGGTGCGGAGCCCGGCCCCGTCGGCATACGGTGAGGACGTAATCGACCTTGGAGGGCTGGCACGTGGCGACGGAGGACTGGTTCCTCACCGCGCAGGAGCGCGGCAATCCGACCTCCCACCTACCCGCCTCCACCAGCGGAAACCAGGCCGAACCGCTGATTCATGGCGCGGCGTACTTCGATCGGTTGGTGACCGAGGTCGAGGCGTTGCGGGCCGGGGACCACCTGTTCTTCACTGACTGGCGGGGTGACCCGGACCAACGGATGCGCCCGGAAGGTCCCACCGTGTCCGAGTTGTTCTGCCAGGCGGCGCAACGTGGCGTGGTGGTCAAAGGTCTGATCTGGCGTTCCCACCTGGACCGGCTCCAGTACAGCGAGGAGGAGAACCGCAGCCTCAGCGAGGCCGTCTCGGCCGCCGGTGGCGAGGTGCTCCTCGACCAGCGGGTCCGGCGGGGCGGCTCGCACCACCAGAAGTTGGTGGTGCTGCGGCACCCGAACGAGCCGGAGCGGGACATCGCCTTTGCCGGTGGGATCGACCTCTGTCACAGCCGGCGCGACGACGCCGACCACCGGGGCGACCCGCAGGCGGTGGCGATGTCACCCCGTTACGGCGACCGCCCACCCTGGCACGACGTGCAGTTGGCGGTGCGGGGGCCGGTGGTCGGTGCGCTGGACACCGTCTTCCGGGAGCGCTGGACCGATCCGATGCCGCTGGACTCGGAGAACCCGATGGCGTACCTGCGGGACCGGCTGCGCGGGGCGGACCTGAGAGCCGACCCGCTGCCGGCCCAGCCCCCCGACCCGCCGCCCTGCGGGCCGCACCACATCCAGGTGCTGCGCACCTATCCGGCGGTCCGGCCGCGCTACCCGTTCGCCCCGGACGGGGAGCGTACGGTGGCCCGTGGCTACACCAAGGCGATCCACCGGGCCCGAAAGCTGATCTACCTTGAGGACCAGTACCTCTGGTCGACCGAGGTGGCCGACCTGTTCGCCGCCGCGTTGCGGGCCAACCCGGAGTTGCACCTGGTCGCCGTGGTGCCCCGCTACCCCGACGTGGACGGTCGGCTGGCCCTGCCGCCGAACATGGTGGGGCGGGAGCAGGCGCTCGCCCTCTGCGAGCGCGCCGCACCCGAGCGGGTGCACGTCTTCGACGTGGAGAACCGGTCCGGTGACCCGGTGTACGTGCACGCCAAGGTCTGTGTGGTGGACGACGTCTGGGCGAGCGTGGGCAGCGACAACTTCAACCGCCGATCGTGGACCCACGACAGCGAACTGTCCTGCGCCGTACTCGACGACACGGCCGACGACCGGACGCCCACCGACCCGTCCGGGCTCGGCGACGGGGCCCGCCGGTTTGCCCGCGAACTGCGGCTGCGGCTGTGGCGTGAGCACCTGGACCGGGCCGCCGACGGCAGCGAGGACGACGACCTGCTCGATCCGCAGGAGGCGGTGCGAGCCATCGCGGCCGGCGCGGCGGCGCTACAGGCGTGGCATGACGGTGGCCAACTCGGGCCCCGGCCGCCGGGTCGGCTACGCCCGCACCAACCGGAACGGCTGCGCTGGTTGACCCGGGTCTGGGCGGTGCCGGTCTACCGCCTGGTCTACGACCCGGACGGCCGTCCCTGGCACGCCCGGCGCAGTGGGAGCTGGTAGCGGGCGACGGACACCCCGGCCCCGCGTCAGGCCGGCAGGGCGGCCAGTCGGAGGGCCACCCGAAGGGGCGGAGCCGAGCGGGTGCCTTCGCGCACCTGGGTGTCGTCGCGCTGCCGTGCCGCCAGGTACGACAAGCTTGGCATGCACTTCCAGGCCACCCTCGACTTGGTCGGAGCAGATGATCCGGGAGGCGCCGCGGGCAGTCGTACCGCACCGGGGGCAGGTGGGAGTCGATTTGGGCGAGATACGAAGAGAACCCCAGCATCGCGCCGGGGCTCTCTTGGCTGGGATCCCATAAACAGGGGACCGAAGTACGGCCGTTGCTCGGGGACTAGCTGGCACTCTTCGCGAAGCCGACGAACGCCGACCACTCGGCCGGGCCGAAGGTCAGGGTGCCGCCGTCACGGTCCTTGGTGTCCCGCACGAGCACGCGGCCGGGCAGGTTGTCAGCAACCTCCACACAGTTCCCGCCGCTCTGGCCGCTACGGCTGGACTTGCGCCAGGTCGGCCGCTGAGTCGTCATGATCATCCACCAACCTCAGGATAAGGTCTCTTGACTGGTCGCAGGGCAGGGCGACCGCCGCTATAGCGTGCCACGTGCGATCCATCCCGATCACGCGGGCTGGATCCGCTTCTACTCGATCTTCGTAAAAGTCCTCCAGAAGACCGACCATGCTCCCGCCCTCGATGTTTGCCAGAGTGATGGAACCACTGCGACCCGCGTGGAGTGCGGCGTAGTCCGGGATGACGTGCACGAAGACATTCGGTCGGGCTCCCACATCGGCTAGATGCAACAACTGGTCTTTGGCGATCGCGGAGGGGCCGCACCGGAGGGTGGCGGCATCCAGGATGAAGATGAACGCGGGGCGGTCTTCTCGGTCGAGGATCGCGGCCTGCCGCTCCATCCGGGAGGCGATCCGGTTCGTCACCTCCTCATCCGTATGCAGGCATGTGCTGGCGAATATTTCTCGGGCGTAAGCCTCCGTCTGCAACAGGCCGGGAATCAGGGTCGCTTGGAAGTAGCGCAGGGTTGCGGCGGTCTCCTCCACCTTCCGCCAGGGAAGGAACCAACTCGGCGCGGGCCTCCGGTTCTTACGGGCCTCGGCCGCCGCCCGCTGGATTTCGTTCCCGGTCCCAAGGTATTCGTCCAGAGCCTTGGCCGTATCAGGCTGTGGGACCAGTCGATTCGTCTCGAAGGCCGCGATCAATGAGCTGCTGACCTGGATCGATTCGGCCAACTGGTCCTGGGTAACCGCACGTTCCGCGCGTAGCTGTTTGAGTCGCGTCGGAAGGTTATTCACCCTTATCCCCCCTGTATAAGCGGTCGCGCTCCTCTCGAAGGAACGCACCCGGGCTATCCATCCATAATGCTCTGCGAATATCTTCCGTCACCCCGCGTCATCGGTCCAGGGTGGAAACAGGCGCTCCCGTTCGGATCCACGCGGCAAGGACGGGCGGGAGTGCGCGGGGCTGTCCCAGCCTCCCCGCGGGACAGCCCCGCTTCCAACGTCGAGGAGGTGCAACATGTTTGCCTGGCCCGTCTGGTGCGACTGGATCGTGAGACTGCTCGCGCCACCGTCACCACTGGCGGCCCCACCGCCAGATACCCCATCCCCGGTGCTGCCGGCTTGGGCCACGGAAGAGACCACCCTCTTCCAAGAGCGCCCATGGACCCTGGGCCAACTGACCTGCTACGGGACCATGGGAAGGAGCGAGCGACGATGATGCTCCAAGTGGGGGACGTGCTCGACCTCCAGCCCTCGGACTACGAGCGGGAGGGCGAGGACCCGGGCAGTAAGCGTCCACTACTCATGCGGGTGACGCATATTCCCGACCGCCTCGGCCTGGTCGTCGCGCAGTGGGTGGCCCTCGTCGGCGTCGAAGTCCTGGACGAAGGCGACGATGGCGAGAAGCTGGATCTCGCTGTGCATCGTCGGGCACTGCCCGACGGCCACCCTCACCTGCACCTGGCCGAGCCTCACTTCGTGTCCCCGCTGCCCGGACGCGGGGAACTGTGACCGTTGACCCGATCGTCCCCGAACTGGCCGAGCACACGCCGCTGCGGCCACTCTGGATCTGCCGGGTCGACGCCCACCCCTGGCCGTGCGCGGACGTACGGCTCAACCTGCTGGCCGGCTACTACCCCGCCCGCCGCATCGAGCTGTACCTGTACCTCGGCGCCCAGTTCGTCACGGCCCTGGCCGAACTCGACACGATCGTGGTCGACGCGGGAGAGCGGCCGGACCCCCAAACTCTCCATTCGCGCATCCTCGGCTGGGTGGCCGTACAGGACGCCAAGCGGCGGAGGAACCGCCGCTCAATCTGACTGGACAACGGCGCCGACCAGCGGCTCCTTGCTGCCCTGATGGCTGCCGTACGTACTCGAATTGCTTCCAACTGACGATGGCCGAGGTCGAGTCGGGAGCCTTCTGAGATAGCGGCATCGAGACACCCCGCCCCCTGTCGGTCGACGCCAACAGGGCACGGCAACCGGAGCGCCGGCAACGCTCGCGGTGAAGCCCGTGCCCGCCCAAGGGGGTAGGGAAAGCAGGTGGGGGTGCCCTTGAGGGGTGCCCCCACCTGGCGTTTGCTCAGCCTGCGGCGGCGGCGAGGCGGGTCAGGGCGGCGTCGAGTTGCTCCGCGTAGTCGACCGTGATGCTGCCTTCGCGTACCCGAAGGGTGACGGCTCGGCGTATCCGGTCGACCGGCCCCGCCAGCTCGACCGGTCCGTCGATCATCGACGCCTCCAGATTGCGCAACTGGTTGCGCAGGTCGAGCCCGACGTCCTCGCGGATCGCGCCATCGGCCAGACCTTGACCGACGAGCTGGTCGAACTGGTCTACCGCCTCGCTGAACGTGGGTGCGGCGACGAGGCCCGGCGCGCTCGTACCCGAACCGGCCGACGGGGTGCCAGCCGGTGGCGGTGCGGCGGCCGACGACCGGAACTCCGAGCTGGTCGGGGTTGGTGCGGTGGGCAGGCCGACCTCCCTGGCCGGGGGCGAGTCGTTGAGGAAGACGCCGACGAGGACGGCCAGGCCGAGCAAGGCGACCGCGCCGAAGGCGAGGCCGATGGTCCCGATCCGAGGTCGCCCGCCGTACCGGCCGGGCTGGTCAGCGGGTATCCCGGTGCCGGGGGAGAAGGCCCGCGGCGTCACGACGGGGCTCTCCGGGGGCAGCGGCTCACTGTGGTCGGGGCGCGGCGGCAGCACCCGTACGCCGGCAGTTGCCCTTTCCCGGGCCTGTGCCACCGCGGCCGGTGCGAGTGGGGGCAGGGTGATGGTCGCCGGCCGGATGGTCGGCGCTTTCGGTGTTTCGGCGGCCAGCAACTCGTCCCGGAGCAGTTTGCCGACCTCGTACGCGGTCGGCCGGTCCGCCGGGGCGCGGGCCAGGCACCGCAGGCAGGCGTCCGCCACCCTCGGCGGCAGATCGGGTACGCCGGTCAGCGGCGGCACCGGGCTGCCGGTGCGCAGCGCCTCGGTCAGGTCGTCCCAGGTTTCGGCCGGATAGGGCACCCGTCCGGTGAGCGTCTCGTAGAGCAGCACGCCCAGCGAGTACGTGTCGGTGGCGGGTTGCGCCGGGGTGCCGTCGAGCCGTTCCGGCGCCACGTACGCGGGCGTGCCGAACGTCTCGCCGTCCTCGTCCTCGTCCGGCGCTCCGATGTGGGTGGCGATGCCGAAGTCGAGCACCTTCGCGCCGACCGAGGTCATCATGATGTTGGACGGCGTGATGTCCCGGTGGACGATGCCGAGTTCGTGCGCGGCGGCCAGCGCCTCCGCGACCTGGGCGCAGATCTCCACCGCCTCGGCCCAGGGCAGCGGCCCGTCGAGCAGCCGGGTCTCCAACTCCTCGCCGGTCAGCAGTTCCATCACCACGAAGGCGGTGACCGTACCGTCCGGGGCGATCTCCTCGCCGTAGTCGTGCACGGCAGTGACGTGCGGGTGGACGAGCTGGGCGGCGGCGCGGGCCTCCTCGCGTACCATGTCGCGGAACTTGGCGTCGGCGGCCAGGGACGCGGAGAGCACCTTGATCGCGATCACCCGGTCCAGCACCTCGTCGCGGGCACGCCAGATGACCGACATGCCCCCGGCACCAATTCGGTCGATGAGACGGTACCTGCGGGCGAGCAGGCCGCCCGCGTACATCGCAGCCATCGTTCGCAGCACCTGCCTGGGGAGGGGGTCGTATCAGGTTGCGCGAATGTAACCATTATGTCAACGATCAATGGCCCGACCCGGCATTTGCCGCCAACCCCTGGTCGTACCCCTATCTTCGTGCTCTCCGGCGGGTCATTTCGCGGTGCCGGTCTGCCAGAGTGTGCGGCCGTTCGACAGGATGACGACGTTGCCGTCGGCCCGCAGGACGAGCGTCGCACCGTTGTGGCCGGACGTACGCGTGCTCCACACCGTCGAGCCGCTACGGGAGTAGAGGACCAGGTTCCCGTCGCCCTGGAAGACCAGGAGTTCGCCGCCCCGGCCGCCGGTATTCGTCCGCCAGACCGTCTGTCCCTGGTCCTGGAGCGTGACGTCACCGTTGTCGGCCAGGGTGAGACGCAGCCGGTTCGAGGTCCACGCCTGGCCCCGTCGCAGCACGGTGGTGGCCCGGACCACCCGCTCCTGCCACACCGGAGTAGGTGACGGTGCGGCGGAGGTCCGCGCGGGTGAGGCGTTCGTGGAGTTCGAGGCGGGCGCGGTCGGGACGGCGGTCGGCGTACGGCCGGGGGTCGGGCTGGGGTTGGAGTTCGAGTTCGGGTTCGTCGACGAGGGAGCCCGCCGGGTCGGGGTGGCCGTCCTCGGGTCCAGCCTCGGGTCCTGCTCGTAGTACGCGGTGTAGTCCGACACCATCTCGGCGAACGTACGCAGGGTCGGGGCGTCCGGTACCCCGCCGGCCTTGCGTACCGCCTCCGTTCCCCATTGGAACGCGGCCAGCGCGATCGGGTACGCGTCCCCGTCGAGCTGCTCGAAGTCGTCGACCAGGGCGCACATGGCCCGGCCCAGCGCGGGCACGGCCTGGTTGGGGTCGGCCGGTGAGGCGGTGGGCGACGGCGTGTACACCCGCCACAGCTCGGGCCGGAACTGCGCCACGCCTTCGGCGCCGTCCTCGCCGAGCACGTCCGGGTCGAAGCCGGAGGCAGCCATGAGCTGCGCCGCGATCCGGGCCGCCGGCACCTCCGGGCAGACCTTTCCGGCGGTCACGACCAGCGGTACGTAGGTGTCCGGGACCGGCGTCGGTGCGGTGCCCGGACTCGGGGCCACGCCGAGTGGTGCCGCCGCGATGCCCCGGTTGCCGCCGTCGCTGCCCGGGGGACGGGCGTCCACCACGGGTACGCTGCCGAGCCCGTTACCGACCACGACCGTGACCAGCACGATGATGCCCACCAGCCCGATCAGCGTGCCGATGGCGACCCAGCGCAGTGGACCGGGCGCACGGAAGATCGTGCGCCGGAGCCGGGTGAAGGAGTCAGAGCCGGACGATAGGGGCACTTGCTGGTCTCCTCAGCCACCGGGTTCGGGACTGCCCCGAAGGGGCGTTGCGCGATTGGTCCGGCCGGTCCGGTCCCGACACGTCGGCCGAAGCACTCGCGGTGGTCAGTGCGGGCGGCTCATGTTACCGAAGCGCGGGCGGGCGCAAGAAATTCAGTTACCCGACAAGAGGATGCCACGAGATGTAGTACACCTGCTATGGTCTGCCGGACCAGTTAGACGGGGAGGTGAAGGTCTGTGACAACGCTGCGGGAACTGGGCGTACCCACCGATGCACCCGGCCGGACCGACGATTCGACCGTGCTCGACGTACGCGACCTGCGCATGCGATACGGCACCACCGACGTGCTCGACGGGGTCACGTTCACCGCGCAGCGGGGCGAGGTGCTGGCGCTGCTGGGGCCCAACGGGGCCGGCAAGACCACCACCATCGAGATCCTCGAAGGCTTCCGGATGCGTTCCGCTGGAGACGTCTCCGTACTCGGAGTGGATCCCGGACGCGGCGACGAGCGGTGGCGGGCACGGCTCGGCGTGGTCCTGCAATCCTGGCGTGACCACGGCAAATGGCAGGTACGCGAACTCCTCGCCCACCTCGGCTCCTACTACGTCCCCTACTCCACGCCCAGGCTGCGTCGCCCCTGGGACATCGACGAACTGGTCGACGCCGTCGGTCTGACCGAGCACGCCCGCAAGCGGGTCAACCGGCTCTCTGGTGGGCAACGCCGCCGGCTCGACGTAGCGATCGGCATCGTCGGCCGCCCCGAATTGCTCTTCCTCGACGAGCCTACGGTGGGGTTCGACCCGGCTGCCCGGCGTGAGTTCCACGACCTCGTACACCGGCTCTCCGACATCGACGAGACCACCATCCTGCTGACCACTCACGACCTGGACGAGGCGGAGAAACTGGCCGACCGGATCCTGATCCTGGCCGGTGGGCGGATCATCGCCGACGGTTCGGCCGACGAACTGTCCCGACGGATGTCGACCGAGGCCGAGGTGCGCTGGAGCCAGGGCAACGGACGGTTCGTGCACAGCAGCACCGACGCCACCCGGTTCGTCCGCGAACTGTTCCAGCAGCACGGCGAGACCATCGCCGACCTGGAGGTACGCCGGGCCAGCCTGGAGGACACGTACATGGCCATGGTGCGGGAGGCCGAGTCGGGTCGGGCCGACGCCGCGGCACAGACCTTCGAGGAGGTAGTCCGATGACGTCGATGCTCACCGCGGCCCGGTCCGGCCTGGCCCGGGGCTGGATCGAACTGCGCCAGACCTTCACCACCCCGCAGGATCTGTGGACCTACCTCTTCCCAACGATCATCCTGCTGGTGGTGATGGTCTTCACGCGCAGCGCCACCGTGCCGGGCACGGACTTCTCACTGGGGTCGCGGACGCTACCGAGCGCGCTCGGCATGGGCATCGCCTTCGGCGGGCTGGTGAACCTGGCCCAGCAGCTCATCGTCGAACGGGAGGACGGCACCCTGCTACGGGCCAAGGCGGTCCCGAACGGGATGCTGGGCTACCTGATCGGCAAGATCGTGCTGATCTCCGGCATCACGCTGGTCAGCCTCACCCTCCAACTCGTACCCGGGCTGTTCCTGCTCGACGGGCTGGCGGTGAACAGCCTGAGCGGCTGGACGATGCTGGCCTGGGTGCTGCTGCTCGGGCTGGTCGCCACCATGCCGATCGGCGCGATCCTCGGCTCGCTGTTCGACAACCCGCGCAACATGGGTCTGATCATGTTGCCGATCATGGGACTCGTCGCCACCTCCGGTATCTTCTATCCGATCACCAACTTCCCGGCCTGGTTGCAGGGGACAGCGCAGGTGTTTCCGATCTACTGGCTCGGGTTGGGGATGCGCTCGGCACTGCTCCCGGACAACCTGTCGGTAGTCGAGATCGGACAATCGTGGCGGCACCTGGAGACGTTCGGCGTACTCGGCGCGTGGGCCGTGGTCGGCCTGGTCGCCGCGCCGATCGTGCTGCGCCGGATGGCCCGCCGCGAGTCCGGGTCGCGGGTCGCCGCCCGCCGGGAGAAGGCCCTGCAGCGGGTCAACCCGTGAGCGGGGGAACACCATGAACGAAGTGATCTACGACCGGATCGCGGTGCTCCGGGTGGAGCGGGGGATCTCCCGCCGACAGCTCGCCGAGGCGCTCGGCGTGCACTACCAGACGGTGGGTTATCTGGAGCGGGGCGAGTTCCGGCCCAGCCTGCACCTGGCGTTGCGGATCGCGGCGTACTTCGAGGTGCCGGTGGAGGTTGTCTTCTCCACCGAGCCGTTCCCCCGCATCGGCAGCGGTTCCACTACCACCGCCGCCGAACAGCAGTCCGCCTGATCGACCCCGCGCCGGTCCGATCGCACCCGCGGCGGCGGGCGCAGCCGAAACCGGCGTGCCCGGACCGCCGCCGAGTTAGGTTTGTCCTGATTCGGTGCACCACCCCAGGTGGCGAAGGGCGGCAACGTGGCTGAGGGCGAGGATCTGTACGGTCGGTGCGCGCTGGTCACCGGCGGTTCCGGCGGGATCGGTGGGGCGATCTCGCTCAGCCTGGCCGCTGCCGGCGCGGACGTCGCCCTGACCTACGCCGGTCACCGGGCTCCGGCCGAGGGGATCGCCGACCAGATCCGAGCCCTGGGACAGCGGGCACTCGTGCTCCCCGCCGACCTGCGCCAGCCGGAGGTGGCGGCGGCCACGGTCGAGGCCACCCGAGCCGAACTCGGCAGCGTCGACGTGCTGGTGGCGAACGCCGGAGTCGGCCAGCAGCTCTCCTGGGACCAGGTGGAACCGGACCTGTGGGACGAGACGATGGCGGTCAACCTGCGGGCCCCGTGGCTGATGACCCGTGCCGTACTCCCGGACATGATCAGCCGAGGGTTCGGTCGGATCCTCTTCCTGTCGTCGATCGCGGCGCTCAACGGCGGGGTCATCGGCCCGCACTACGCGGCCAGCAAGGCGGGCCTGCACGGACTGATGCACCACCTCGCCGGCCGGGTCGCCGGCAACGGCGTCACCGTCAACACCATCGCCCCGGCGCTGATCGCCGGCACCGGCTTCACCGCCGTCAACCCGGACAATCCGGCAATGCCGGTGCCGGTCGGGCGCCTGGGCTCCGCCGACGACGTGGCCGCGATGGTGCTGGCGATGCTGACCAACTCGTACCTGACCAACAAGGTGATCACCCTCGACGGCGGCATCTACCCCGACTGACGGCCAGCTCTCCCATGCCGAGCAGCCGGTCGACCGGAGGTCGTGACCGGGCGCGCCGAGTGCGACCGTGACCGGTCGTGCCACGATGAAAGGCATGGTCAAAGGTCCGGTCGCGTTTGTGCTCGGCGGCGGGGGCGTACTCGGCGCGGTCGAGGTCGGCATGCTCCGGGCGCTGTTCCGCGCCGGCATCCGCCCCGACCTCGTCATCGGTACGTCGATCGGCGCGGTCAACGGTGCCCTGGTCGCCGCCGACCCGACCGAGGCGGTGACCGACCGGCTGGTACGCCTCTGGGCGTCCCCCGAGGCCAGCGAGGTGTACGGCGACTCGGTCGCCCGGCAGCTTCGCCGGTTCGCCGCCCGTACGCACCTGCACTCGCCGCGCCCGCTGCGCCGGCTGCTGGAGGCCGAACTCGGCGAGCGGACCACCTTCGCCGACCTGAAGGTGCCGTTCCGCTGCTGCGCGGCGAGCATCGAGCGGGCCGCCGAACACTGGTTCTCCACCGGGCCGCTGGTCGAGGCGGTGCTCGCCTCCGCCTCCGTACCGGGCCTGCTGCCACCGGCCGAGATCGGCGGCGAGCATTTCGTCGACGGCGGGATCGTCAACTCGATCCCGATCGGCGAGGCGGTGGAGAGCGGCGCCAAGCAGATCTTCGTACTCCAGGTGGGCCGGATCGAACGGCCGCTGTCGCCGCCACGAAGACCCTGGGAGATCGCCCAGGTCGCGTTCGAGATCGCCCGCCGGCACCGGTTCGCCCGCGAGATGGCGGCGCTGCCCGACGACGTGGACGTGCACGTGCTGCCGACCGGCGGGTCACAGCCGCGCGACGACACCCCGTGGGCGTACCGGGACATGGCGGCGGTCGGGCGGCGGATCAGCCGGGCGTACACCGCCTCCCGGCGTTACCTGCACTCGCACGTCGAGGGCGTCTGATGCGGTTGCCGCCCCGGTGGCTGCGACGGGTGCTGTTCGGCCCGGCGGTGGTGCTGCTCGCCGCACTGTTCGTCAGCGCGCTGCCGATCTGGTTGCTGCTCGCCGCGGCGGCCTCGCCGCTGGTGCCGGGCTACCTGCGCCCGCTGCGGGTGCTCTGGATGGCGATCATCTACCTGGCCTGGGACGCCAGCGCGCTGATCGCGCTGTTCGCCCTCTGGATCGCCTCCGGCTTCGGCTGGAAGAAACGCTCGCCCCGGTTCCAGCGGGCGCACTACGTGCTGACCGGCTGGTTCCTCGACTTCCTCTTCTGGCAGGCCCAGTGGGCGCTGCGGTTGACCATCGAGGTGGTCGGCGCCGACCCCGACACCGCACTGCCCGGTCGTCCGGAGCTGGTGCTCTGCCGGCACGCCGGTCCCGGCGACTCGTTCATCCTGATCCATGCGCTGGTCAACTGGTTCGACCGGGAGCCGCGGATCGTGCTGAAGGAGACCCTGCAGTGGGATCCGGCGGTCGACGTACTGCTCAACCGGTTGCCGAACCGGTTCATCGCACCCGGCCGAGCGCAGGACCCGGTGGTCGGCGCAGACAGCCGGCAACCGGGCAGGACGCTCACCGAACAGGTCGGCCACCTGGCCGTCGGGCTGGACAGCAACGACGCGTTCGTGATCTTCCCGGAGGGCGGCAACTTCACCCCGCGCCGCCGGATCCGGGCCATCGAGCGGCTCCGGGCCCGAGGACTGGAGAAGATGGCCGTACGCGCGGAGGGGATGCAACACGTGCTGGCGCCGCAGCCCGGTGGCGTACTCGCGGCGTTGGACGCGGCGCCGGACGCGGGAGTCATCTTCGTCGCACACACCGGCCTGGATCGGATGCTCACGGTGGCGGACGTCTGGCGCGAACTGCCGATGGACAAGAAGATCGTGATGCGGTTCTGGTCGGTCCCGCCGGAGGAAATCCCTGCCGGGCAGCAGGAACGGATCGACTGGCTCTACGACTGGTGGAAACGGATCGACGAATGGGTCGATATCCACCGCACCAACGCGTAGGGTGCGCGGCGTGGACCAGCTCTGCATCGTGACGACCGTGGTGGATGCCCGGTCGGTGGCGGATCTGCTCGCCGCCGCGGCGGTCGCCGGCCGGCTGGCGGCCTGCGCCCAGGTCGGTGGCCCGATGGACAGCACCTATTGGTGGCAGTCCCGAATGGAAACCACCAGGGAATGGTCGGTGCAGTTCAAAACCGCACCGGACCGGGTGGAGGCGCTGGTCGAGCACCTGCGCAGCGCGCATCCGTACGAGGTGCCGGAGGTCCTGGTGCACTGGGTCGAGGGCGGAAACCCGGACTACACCGCCTGGGTGCACGAACAGACCCGGACCTGACGCCCGGCACCCACCCGTCGGCCTGAGTACCCAAGCCGACCGTCGGCCCGTCGATGAGTACGCGGACTCTGGGCCGGGGCCGACCGGCGGGGCCACCATGCCAGGGTGAGCACTCCGCCGAGTCTGTATCCCTGCCCCGCGTGCGGCGCCGGGGCCAACCTGAGCACCGGCTGCCCGCGCTGCGGTCGGGGGCCGGATCCGATCGCCGCCGAGGTGGTCCGGCTCGACGGCGAGATCGTCGCGCTGACCGGACGGGTCGAACAGGCCCGGCAGGCGTACACGGCGCTGAACGCCGCCCTGGACGACCTGCGACGACGGCGGGCCGCCCTCGCCTCCCAGGTGCGGGCGGCGATGTTCGCCGGCCGTCCGGTCGCCCCGGTGGCCGCCGCGCCGGTCCCGCGAGTTGCCCCGGTCACGGCCGCGCCGCAGGTTCCACCGGTACGCCCCGAGGCGTCCACGCGAGCCGTACAGAATCTGCTCTTCGTCCTTGGTGGACTGCTGCTCTGCACCGCCGCGGTCGTCTTCATGGCGGTCACCTGGGCGGTTGTCGGCGTGGCCGGGCGGGCGGCGATCCTGGCCGGCATCACCGGCCTGGTGCTGGCCGTGCCGCCGCTGACGAAGCGGCGCGGGCTCACCGCCACCGCGGAGACGTTCTCGGTGGTCGGGCTGCTGCTGGTGGCGCTCGACGGTTACGCCGCCTGGTCGGTGAACCTGTTCGGGGTGGCCGGCTGGCCGGGCACCTCCTACGCGGCGCTGGTCTGGGGGGCCAGCGCCGCGGTGGCGGCCGGCTACCGGCGGCTCACCCTGCTCTGGGCGCCCTGGTTCACCGCGCTGGTGCTGGCCCAGCCGGTGCTGCCGCTGCTGGCCGCGCGCTGGCAGCTCGACGCCGCCGGCTGGGCGCTGGTGTTCGCCGCGCTGGCCGCGCTCAACCTGGCGGTCGTCCACACCACCCGTGCCGCCAGGGGCACGGTGCCCGTGGCTGCTCCCGATGCGACCGGCACGGCCGGTTCGGGAGCGGGTCAACCGGACGCGGCCGGCGCGGCCGGTTCAGCTCCGGGTGGACCGGTTGCGGCCGGGTCGGCTCCGGGTGGACCGGTTGCGGCCGGGTCGGCTCCGGGTGGACCGGTTGCGGCTGGGTCGGCCGCGGGTGAACCGGTTGCGGCTGGCGTGCGTGTCGGCGGTGGGGGATCTGGCGGGGCGGCGCCCGGAGGGGTGGCGCTGGCCCGGCAGGTGCTCGGCTGGGTGGCGTACGCCGCCGCACTGGCCGCTGCCGGGCTCTGTGGCCTGGTCGCGCTGCTGGTGGCCGACGGACCCGGGATGCCGGCCCTGGCCGGCGGCCCGCTGCTGGTCGCGGTGGCGGTCCTGGTGGCAGGCGCGGTGCTCGCGCGCAACGCCGGCTTCCAGGCCGCCGCCGGACTGGTGGTCGTGATCAGCCTTGCCGGTGCGGTCCTGCGGCCGGTCGCCGAGTGGGCCGGATCGTTCCTGCTGGTCGCCAGCGGCCTGGTCGTCGCCGGGCTGGCCATCGCGGTCGCACGGACCGGACCGCGCCTGCCAGCCGGGGTACGCGGTGGCCCCCGCGTCGGCGGGCTGCTGCTCGGCGGCGTACTCGCCCAGGTGGTCGGGGCGATGACCCTGTCGATCGCGTACGAGGCGGCGACCCGGTCACTGCCGGTGTGGCGGGGAGCGGGCACCGGTCCGGTCAGCATCCTCGACTGGCAGGTGTCGGTCACCGTGCTGCTGGTGGCGGTCGCACTCGCGGTGCTGCTGCCCCGACCGGCCCGGGAACCGATCGGCGTGCTCGGATTCGGGCTCGCGGTGCTCGCGATCCCGGCGGCGGTGGCGCTGCCCTGGTGGGCGCTGGCCGCACTGGAGCTGACCGTGGCGGCGGTCCTGCTGGCCACCGCCGTACGCGCCCCGGCGCCCGGTGCGCCGACGCTGCTGGTCCGAGCCGGTACGGGAACCGTGCTGGTCGGGCACGCGTTCCTGCTCGGCCTCGCCCGACCGGTGAGCGCGGCAGCCGTACTCGGCGCGATCCTGGTGATCGGGCTGGGTATGGCCGTACTCGCCGGAAACGGGTCGGGGGACCGGCTGGCGGGGGACCGGCTGTCGGGGGTACGGCGGGCGGTCGGCGGGATCGGGCTCTGCGTCGGGCTGCTCGCGGTACCGGGCACGGTGACCGTGGGACTGTTCGCCGCCGAGGTGGTGCCGTGGTGGCAGACGCGGGTGGCACTCGCCAGCGGCGTACTGCTGCTCGCCGTGATGGCCGTACTGCGCCGCCACCGCCCCCACCACCTGCCGTACGCCGACACCGCGTTCGTGCTCACCGCACTGGTGACCGGGCTGGCGCCGCTGTTCGACCGGACCGGTGAACCCGTCGGGCTCTACGCGGCGGTGGGACTGCTGCTGCTGGTCGCCGGGCTGTACGTCACCGGACTGCTCGGCGCCGCACGCAAGGCCGGGCGCGAGGCGGCGGGGCATGGCGTGGCCGGGCGCGGGGCGGCAGCGCACGAGGTGGCCGGGCGTGAGGTGGTCGAGCGTGAGGTGGCCGGGCGTGAGGTGGCCGGGCGTGAGGTGGCCGGGCGTGAGGTGGGGGTGGTCTCGGGCAGCCTGTTCGGGGTGCCGGTGCTGGCGTTCGCGGCCGTCCTCGCGGTGGCGCCCGCGATCGGGGCGGTGCTGCTCGGCCTGTACGGCTGGCTGGGGCGGATCTGGTCCGGGACGCCCGCCGGAGTGGGACTCGCGCCGACCGGTTGGCCGGTCGACGGTGCGTCCGCGGCGGCGCTGGTGGTGCTCGCGGTGACCGCGACACTCGCCGGCTGGGGCTGGCACCGGACGATCACCGGGGCGACCCTGGCCGGGCTGCCACTGGCCGCGACGGCGGTGCTGGTCGTACTCGCCGGGGCGGGTGCCCGGTGGCCGGTCGTACCCGCGGTGGCCCTGCTCGGCGGTCTCGCCGCCCTGCTCCTAGCCACCGTGCCGACGCGCCGGGCGGCGCTGCTGACCGGTGCAGACTCAGCGGGCCGCTCGGCGGGGCTCGGTGGTGCCGGGGGGCTCGGTGGCCGGCTGGTGCTCGTACCGCTGGGGGTCGTGCTTGCCGGTGCGGGCCTGGCTGGCGCGCTGCCGACCTCGGCCACCACCCTGGTCGCGTTGGGCCTGGTCGTGCTGACCGGGTCGGCGATCGGCGCAGCCGGTGCCGGCGACCCGGCGGGGGGCCGGGCGCCGGTGGCACGGGTCGCCGGCTGGCTGGCTGCGATCAGCGCCGGACTGGTCTTCGCGGTCGCCGCGTCCCGCGCCGCCGACCTGCCACTGCGACTGGCCGCGTTCGCGGTGCTCGGCGTGGCCGCCGCCGCACTCGCCGGAGGTGCCGTGCTGCGCGGTCGGCGGCCGGTCGAGTCGGTCGCGGTCGAGGCGGCCGCGCACGCGGGCGCCGTCGTCGGATTGCTGCTCACCACCGGTGCGATCCGGTACGCGGCCGCCGTCGCCACCCTCTGGGGAGTGGCGGTGGGCCTGCGCGCCCTGCGCCCCGGTGAACCCGCCCGGCGTCGGGCCATCCTCGCCGCCGTGGCCGTCGGCTGTGAACTGCTCGCGGTCTGGCTGCTGCTCAGCTCCGCGCAGGTCGCGCTGCTGGAGGCGTACACCCTGCCAGCGGCCCTCTGCGCGCTGATCGTCGGTGCGCTAGCGCTGCGGGCCCGGCCCGCGTTGAGCAGTTGGGTGACGTACGGCCCGGGGCTGACGGCCGCGCTGCTGCCGAGCCTCGCTTCGATCGTGGTCGCCGGGGACCAACCGTGGCGGCGGCTGCTGCTCGGGGTCGGTGCCCTCGTCGTGGTGCTCGCCGGTGCGCACTGGCGACGGCAGGCACCGGCGGTGCTCGGCGGCGCCACCCTGGCCATCGCCGCGCTGTACGAGGTGGTCGGCGCCTGGGACCGGTTGCCCCGCTGGATTTTCCTCGCCCTCGGCGGTCTTGCCCTGATCGGACTGGCGATCACCTACGAGCGCCGTCGCCGCGACCTCGCCCGATGGCGCGCCGCCGTCGGCCGGATGAGCTAGGTAGTGCTGGCCCTACCCCGCATTAGGGGGTTTCCAGGGTTACTCAGCGCAAGCTTAGCCATGACACTTGAATAAGCGCGTCTCGCCCGGCGCGTCATAAAATCCCAGCTCCTAGGAGAAGTGATGACGGTCGGCGCGGTGGTTGAGCCTGCTCTTCGCCGGGGCAGTGACTACGCAAAGTTATCTCGACGGATCAACCAGGCAGGTCTGCTGGAGCGCCGTCCAGGCTGGTACGCAGCGAAGATCGCGATCACCGCCGGTTTGTTCGTCGCCGGTTGGGTTGCGGTGTTCCTCGTCGGCGACTCGTGGTGGCAACTGCTGGTGGCGGTCGGACTCGCGATCGCCACCACCCAGGTTGCCTTCCTCGGCCACGACGCCGGACACCGGCAGATGTTCCGCAGCCGCCAGGCCAGCCAGGTCGCCGGTCTGCTCGCCGCGAACCTGGCCACCGGCATCAGCTACGGCTGGTGGATCGACAAGCACAACCGGCACCACGCCAACCCCAACCACGAGGACCACGACCCCGACGTCGGCGCGGGCGCCCTGGTCTGGACCGACGAACAGGCACGGGAAACCAAGGGCTTCAGCCGCTGGCTCGCCCAGCGTCAGGCGTACCTGTTCTTCCCGATGCTGACGCTGGAAGGGCTGAGCCTGCACGTCGACAGCTTCAAGGGGCTGTTCCGCTCGCCGATGCGGTACCGGGCGATCGAGGCGGTGCTGCTGGTGGTGCACGTGGCCGCGTACTTCGGGGTCCTGTTCACCGTCATGTCGCCGGTGAAGGCGTTGGTCTTCATCGCCGTACACCAGGGGTTGTGGGGGGTCTACATGGGCTGCTCGTTCGCGCCCAACCACAAGGGCATGCCGATGCTGACCGCCGAGGACGACCTGGACTTCCTGCGCAAGCAGGTGCTCACCTCGCGCAACGTACGGGGCAGCCGGGTGGTCGACTTCACGCTCGGCGGTCTGAACTACCAGATCGAGCACCACCTCTTCCCGAGCATGGCGCGCTCCAACCTGCGCAAGGCGCAGCCGATCGTCAAGGCGTACTGCGCGGAGCAGGGCATCCCGTACGAGGAGACCGGACTCGTCGACTCGTACGCGCAGGCACTGCGGCACCTACACAGCGTGGGCGCCGAGCTGCGTGCCGGTCGATGACCCGCCGGCACCCGGTGGGTGGGCCGGCCACGGTTGCCCTCCCCGGTCGGGAACGACGACGGTAAGGTCTGCCTCATGGCAGAGGTGCTGGACGCCGACGCGGTGCGCGGTGAGCTGGAGAAGTTGGACGGCTGGTCCGGCCACCCGGCGGTGATAACCCGCACCGTCGAGCTGGGTAGTTTCCCCGAGGCGATCGGTGTGGTGGACCGGGTGGCGGCGGTGGCCGAGGAACTCGACCACCATCCCGACATCGACATCAGGTGGCGCACCGTGACCTTCCGGTGTGCCACCCACTCGGTCGGTGGGGTGACCCGCCGCGACATCCAGCTCGCTCAACGTATTGACCAGATCCTCGGGGGAACGGCGTGAGATTCGAGATCAGCAAGGTCCTCGACGCGATCGAGGGCCGGGTCTGCACCGATCCGTCGCTCGCTCGGGCCGTACTCGACCTGGCCGAGGTGGTCCGCTACACCGACTTCGACGGTGGGCGTCCGGCCAGCATGCTGCGGCTCGGCATCGTCATCGACGCGCTGAGCCGGCAGCTGGAGGAGGACAGCGTTCCGGTCTACCCGGTGGTCCACCGGGCGCTGCTCTCGGACGCCGACCTGACCTCGAACGAGCGGATGGTGGTCCGCCGCTGGGCCGACGACGGACTGGTCGAGGTGCTGCCCAATCCGGTGGAGCGGATGCTGGAACTGGCCGACCTGCTGGGCCTGCCGGTGCTCAGCCGGATGCGGTTCGACGGCATGCTCGGTCGCTACCCGTGGCTGAACTCGCAGCCTGGCCGCCTGCTCGCCCCGGTGACCAGCGCCAACGGGCCGACCCTGGTGCCGCAGTCCGGTGGCAACGCGGTCTGGACCTCACCCGGTCCGTCCCCGACCGGGGCGAAGCTGCTGGCTCGGCTCTGGCGCTGCCCCGAGCCCGGCTGCGTGTTGTTCGGCGACGGTGGCGGTGGCGGCGGATCCTTCGCCGACCTGGCCCGCTCCGACCGCGAGCCGGGCGGACAGCCGCCGCCCACGCTGCGCTCCGGCGCCCCGAGTTGCCCCCGGCACGATCGGCGACTCACCGACGCCGGCCCCCGGCCGGACACCGACGTGCTGTCGGTCCGGGTCGGTGGCCAGGTACGTCGCCGGTTCGTGGTCTCCGCCGACCGACCGGTCGTGGTCGGGCGGGCACCGGAGGAGAGCGGCGGGATCATGCTCGGCCAGTGGTTGAGCGAGGAGGCCCGGCGCTGGATCAGCCGGAGCCACGTCCGGTTCGAGCTGCGCGGCGGCGACCTGGTCGCCTTCGACGTGAGCACCAACGGCTCGGGCATCCGGCCGGGCGGTTCGATGGACGAAGACGAGCGGATCGCGCTGACCCAGCAGGCCAACCGAGTGCTGCGCAACGGCGACTTCGTCGAGCTCTACCCCGGCGTCCAGGTCGGCCGCTCCAGCAACTGGACCTCCGGCGGCGTCATCAACCCGACCTCGGTCATGGCCGAGGCCCCCACCATGGCCATGCGCGTCATCGAACGCCCCTGACCCACGCGTTCTCCCTCGTGTAGAGAAAGAGGGGTCATCCGGGTACGGATGACCCCTCTTTCTCTACACGAGGCGCGTCGGGAGGCTTGGGCGCCTCGCGAGGCGTGGGTGGCGGGGTGGGTCAGGAGAGGATTTCGCGGAGTTGGGTGACGGCGAAATCGAGTTCCTCGGGTTCGACCACCAGGGGCGGGGCCAGGCGGAGGGTGGAGCCGTGGGTGTCCTTGGCCAGGACGCCGCGCTCGGCCAACCGCTCGCACGCCTGCCGGCCGGTCATCAGGGACGGGTCGATGTCGATGCCGGCCCACAGCCCGCGACCGCGTACGGCGACCAGGCCCTCGCCGATCAGCCCGTTCAGGGAGGCGTGCAGCCGGGCGCCCAGCTCGGCCGAACGGCGCTGGAACTCGCCGGTGGCGAGCAGGCGTACGACCTCGGTCGCGACCGCGCAGGCCAGCGGGTTCCCGCCGAAGGTCGAACCGTGCTCACCCGGGCGCAGTACGCCGAGTACGGACTTGTCCGCGGCGACCGCGGAAACCGGCACGATGCCGCCACCGAGCGCCTTGCCGAGCAGGTACATGTCCGGCCGGACACCCTCGTGGTCGAGGGCGAACGTGGTGCCGGTGCGGCCCAGCCCGGACTGGATTTCGTCGGCGAGGAAGAGCACGTTCTGCTCGGTGCAGAGCTGCCGTACGCCGGGCAGGTAGCCGGCCGGCGGTACGACCACACCCTGCTCGCCCTGGATCGGTTCGAGCAGTACGGCGACGGTGTTCTCGTCGATCGCCTCGGCGAGCGCGGTCAGGTCCCCGTACGGCACGATCTTGAACCCGGGGGTGTACGGCCCGAAGTCGTTGCGGGCGTCCGGGTCGGTGGAGAAGCTGATGATGGTGGTGGTCCGGCCGTGGAAGTTGCCGTCGGCGACCACGATGGTGGCCTTGCCCGCCGGTACGCCCTTGACCTGGTAGCCCCACTTGCGGGCGACCTTGATCGCGGTCTCGACCGCCTCGGCGCCGGTGTTCATCGGCAGGACGAGTTCGGTGCCGCAGAGGTCGGCCAGTTCATGGCAGAAGGTGGCGAACTGGTCGTGGACGAAGGCACGGCTGGTCAGGGTGAGCCGGTCGAGTTGTTCGTGCGCGGTGGCGATCAGCCTGGGGTGGCGGTGGCCGAAATTGAGCGCCGAGTAGCCGGCCAGGCAGTCGAGGTAGCGCCTGCCGTCGATGTCGGTCACCCAGGCGCCTTCGGCGGAGGAGATCACGACCGGCAGCGGGTGGTAGTTGTGCGCGGTCCAGCGTTCCGCGTCGCGTACCGCCTCGGGGGTCAGCAGCATGTCGTCCACGATCACTTGCTTGCCTCTCGTTCCCGCAGCACCAGCGTGCAGCACTTCGGCCCGCCACCTGCCTTGAGCAGCTCGGACAAATCAACACCAATTGTGTTGTATCCGCGCTCGCGCAGCTTAGTTGCCAGGCCGGTGGCCTGGGCGGGAAGCACGACATTGAGGCCGTCGCTGACCGCGTTCAGCCCGAACACCTCGGCGTCCGCGATGTCGGCCAGGACCGCGTCCGGGAAGAGCCGGCGCAGTACGGCCTGACTCCCCGGCGAGAACGCCTCCGGCAGGTACGCCACGGTCCGGTCGTCGAGTACGCAGAGCGCGGTGTCCAGGTGGTAGAAGCGCGGGTCGACCAGTTGCAACGTCACCACCGGCCGGCCGAAGACCTCCTGCAACTGGGCGTGCGCGGCATGCGCCGTACGGAACCCCGTGCCGGCCAGCAGCATCCCGCCGACGAGCAGGATGTCGCCCTCGCCCTCGTTGACGTACTTGGCCTCGTGCACCGGATACCCGGCCCGCTCGAACCACGACCGGTACGCCGGCGCCTCGTCGGCCCGCTGCGGGTCACGGAACTGGACGGCGAGAACCTCACCGTCCACCACGGTCGCGCCGTTCGCGGCGAAGACCATGTCGGGCAGGCCGGGCACCGGCTCGATCTCCTCGACCGTGTGCCCGAGATCGAGGAACGTACGGCGCAGCGTCTCCCACTGCGCCATGGCGAGCGCCGGGTCGACCGGAGCGCTCGGGTCCATCCACGGGTTGATCGCGTACTCGACGGCAAAATATGTGGGCCGACACATCAGATAGTGGCGGCGGGTGGCATCCAGCGTCATGCCCTGCTCCCAGTGGTCGGGCGCGCCCGGCCAAGGTCGGCTCACGGGCTGGCGCGATTCCCAACGCTATGCGGCAGGACCCGGCGGAAACCACCGGTGGAACTTGCGTCGTACCGTCGATCGTTGCGTCTGGAGCGGGTACAAGCGACGATTCGTTGCGTCTTGTGATCGCCGTCGCCCGAGGTGGCCCGGATGCGGGTGGTCGACACATCGCTGCGGGGGCGGCGGATCGCCGCCCCCGTCACCGATGGAGCCCTGGCGGTGAACCACCGCCGGTGAGCCAGGCCGGAGCGGTGAACCACCGCTCCGCGGTCATATGTGCCCCCTAGAACCGGTCCACAAACTGTGCGTCAAGCCACTCCCGGAAGCGCAGCACCCAGTCGCCGTCGGTGGTCGGCCAGGTGAACTGGCCGGTCATCGCGAGGATGCCGATGACCACCGCGGTGAGGCCGAGCCCCAGGCCGAGCAGTGCGTCGGACTTGCCGGCCACGTGCCGCCGGCTGGTGGCCGAGATGCCGGCGACGCCGAGCAGCGCGCCGACGGCGCCGACCGCGATGCCGTACCCGGCGAGGGTGCCGGTGAGCACGAAGAGGGTGCCGGCGACGCCGAGGACCAGGCTGAGGGTGGCGAGCAGGCTGGCGCGCGGGCGGGGCCCGGCGGGCACCACCACGGGCGCGTCGCGGTCGGTCCGTTCGGTGCCGGTCGTCGTACCGTCGTCGATCTTGTCGTCGGTCCTGGTCCCGGTCCGGTCGAGGCTGGTGTCGGTCCGGTCGAGGTTGTCGCGGACCGGGCGGCCGCCGCGGACCGGGCGGTCGTCGGTCCGGGTGGGGTCGCCGACCGGGCGTCCGTCGACCGTGGTGTCGTCGGTACGCGGGCGGTCGAGCACCGGCGCGGTCGCCGCCCCGGCGGACGAGCTGCGGTACGTCGCCCGCTCACTCGGCGGCGTCACCTCACCGGTACGCGCCCGCTCGCTCGCCGGCAGTACGGCGTCGCTGTGCGCGACGGCCCGATCCGTCGGTCGATCGGTGCCGAGCGGCGCGGTATCCGCGTTCCGGACCACCGGTACGGCGTCGCGTTCGTCGATCCGACCGTCGCCGTTCTCGTCCCGCGTCGGCACGGTCACCGGTTCGGGTGCCTTTTCCGCGCGCCGCGAGAGCGAAGGAATTCTGACCACAACACACCTCCTGGTCGTAGCGCGGCTACCCAAACCTGTCAGCCCGGCACCCACGCGGTCTACGCCCCCCGAATTACCCCAACCCCCACCCCCCCAACCCCACCCACCCCCACCCCCGTTCCGCCCCCGTCCCGTTGATCATGAAGTTAGCGACCATTTTCCGGCGTGAATTCGTCGCTAACTTCATGATCAACGCACCAAATTGGAGGGTGAGGAGGGGTGGGTGGGGGAGGGTGGGTGGGGTTGGGGGGTGGGGTTGGGGGGGTGGGGGGTGGTGGCGGATGTTGGGGACAGCGTGCGGGTTCTGCGGGGCTCGGCGGGGCGTGGGCAGGTCACGTTCGTGGAGTTGTTCTTCGACCTGATCTACGTACTCGGGGTCACGCAGTTGACCCACCTGCTCATCACCCACCTGACCCCGCTCGGGGCATTGCAGACCCTGCTGTTGTTGCTCGCGCTCTGGTTCGCCTGGGTGGACACCTCCTGGGTGACCAACTGGTTCGACCCCAACCAGATCGGCGTACGGCTGATGCTGGTTGTCCTGATGCTGCTCAGCCTGATCATCTCGGCGTCGGTGCCGGAGGCGTACGGAGAGCGGGGCATCTGGGTCGCCTCGGCGTACGCGGCGATCCAGGTGGGGCGGAACGTCTTTGTCGTACTCACGCTCGGCCGCGCGGGTACGAACGAATCGCCGGAACAGAAAAGCCAGCGGCTCGGACTGCGGCTGAATTTCCAGCGACTGCTGTTGTGGAAGTCGGTGTCCAGCGCGCTCTGGGTGGCGGGCGGTCTCTCTCACGGCTCGGTGCGACTCATGTTCTGGGCCATTGCCGTGGTGATCGAATACAGTGGCGCCGCTGCCGGCTTCTACATTCCCTGGCTGGGCAGATCCACCCCGGCCGACTGGCCCATCAACGGCCGGCACCTCGCCGAACGCGGCCAACTGTTCATCTTGATCGCGCTCGGCGAATCCATTCTGATCACCGGTACGGTCTTCGGCGACCGACCGGCCGAGGCACCGCAGCTGTTCGCCTTTGTCGTGTCGTTCCTCGGCAGCGTGGCACTCTGGTGGCTCTATTTCGACCGCAGTGCCGAGGCGGCCAGCGCGGTGATCGGCCAATCCGAGGATCCGGGCCGCATCGGCCGGTCCGCGTACACCTACTTCCAGTTGCCGATGGTCGCCGGCATCATCGTCGCGGCGGTCGGTGACGAGTTGGTGATCGCCCACCCGGACGGCCATTCCGGGTGGGCCACGATCGTCACCGTGCTGGGCGGCCCGGCCCTCTTCCTGGCCGGCCACGCGTTGTTCAAACACTCCGTCTTCGGTGGGGTGTCGATACCCCGGCTGGTCGCGTTCGCCGTACTGGCGGCGCTGGTGCCGGTGGGTCTGGTGGTCCCGCCGCTGGTCCTGTCCCTGCTCGCCACCCTGGTCGTGGTCGGCGTCGGGGTCTGGGACTCGCTCCTGCCCGCCCACCACGCGCCCGCGACCACCTGAGCCCCCGAGCTGTGCCCGAGCTGCCGCCAGCGCCGAAGCCGGACGAGTGCCGTCGACGCTGCGGCGTTCCACTACCCCTCCAGGGGTAGCAATCCGCCACAGCGGACGCGGCCGGGGGTTTGGGCCGGGGGGGACCGGGAGGGGGTCGGGAGGGGGGGCGGGGTTATTCGGTGAATGGTGAGCGTTGTCACGGGGATCTTCTGTCGTGCCCTGTGTCGTGTCCCGATCGAGTCTTATCGAATTATGGGCGGAATCACTCCCCGGAAGCGTCGATTTCGGTGGGGGAATGACCGAAATGCCGTACAAGATCATCACCGTACGCACCCATCTCGTCGGCGAGCGGTCAGTCAAGATCCACCGTACGGTGGAGGTCAGGGAGCGGCCCCAGAGCGTCCCTATGCTGGGCGAGGAGTACGGGCAGCCGACTGCTGCCCAGACTCCGCGCGCTCCAGCAGCACACTGGTAAACACTCGGGCACCGTCCGGGGGGAAAGGCAACACGATGACCGATTTCGCCACACGTACCTGGGACGGCATGACCATCCCGGTAGCCGGCACCTATCTACTCGATCAGGCGCACAAGCGGATCGGTTTCCTGGCCCGACACATGATGGTGAGCCCCGTACGCGGTGAGTTCAGCGAGGCGACCGCGCAGATTTTCGTGGGCGACGACCCGCTGACCTCCTCGGTGACGGCGACCATCCGGGCGGCGAGCATCACCACCGGCAGTGTCGACCGGGACACGCATCTGAGCAGCGCGGATTTTCTCGACGTGGAGCGCTACCCGACGCTCGAATATCGGAGTACGGGCATCAAATGGCAGGGCAACGAAGACCCGATTTTCCAATGGGCACGTTTGCGAAACCACCGGCTGGGCCAGCGAGGTAGGACCCAGAACGTGCCGCAGCAGTCCGCGAACACGCCTGGACGGTTCGGGCTCAGCGGTGAGTTGACGGTCAAGGGAATCACCCGCGCCGTCGATCTCCAGGTGGAGTTCGGTGGTGCTCGTCGTGATCCGTACGGGCAGGACATCTTCGGCTTCAGCGCGACCGCGGAAATCAACCGTGAGGACTACGGTCTGCTCTGGAACGTGGCCCTCGAAAGTGGTGGAGTCCTGGTCGGCAAGACCGTACGGATCGAAATCGCCGGTGAGGCAATCCGCCAATCCTGACCCGCTCGACCGGGCCGGGTCACCGACCCGTGCTACTCGAACACCGCCTGGCCGGTGTCGATCCACACGTTGCTCCGCTCCCAGGTCAGCCCGCGGTGGTCGGGTCGCGCGATCACGCCGAAGACGTAGTTGCGGCCGAAGCTGTTCCCGCGGAACACGACGTCCGCCGCGTCCAGGTCGGGGGGCATGCCGATGGTGTAATTCCCGCCGTTGCAGTAGTTGTCTTCGAAGAGCAGGTCTCTCACCGGCCCACTCGTGGAACTGAGGGCCAGACAGGCGTTCATGGCGTCGTCGCTGCTGTCCCGGTAGGCGTCCAAGCGGTTGTGACGTACGAGAATTCCGGACGCCCCGGTGGTCGCCAGGGTGTCGTTGTGGGAGCCCGGGAGTTTTGCCAGGTCATGGACCCAGGAGTCGATCACGGTGGTCTGGGATCCGAGCCGGGGCCCGTCGACCACGTCGTGGATGTCGACCCGACGGAGGGTGTAGTTGTCGCCGTACGCGGTGCCCCCGCCCTGTCCCTGGCCGTCGATCTCGACGTCCTCGACCAGGAGGTTCGTAGCCGAGCCGAAGGTTCGAATCGCCGGCCGTCCCGTGCAGGTGATCCTCGATCGGCGGATCACGACATCGTTCGCGTAGACGTTCACCGGCCCGGTGATGTCCAGGTTCGAGACGATCTGACCGTCCACGGTCAGATCCAGCGGGCCCGAGTACGTGAGTGGAGTGCCAGCGGGGACGCCGGTGTTGGCGGGGCCCGGCCAGTAGGTCAACGAGTTCGGTAGTACGGACATGACTTCTCCTAACAGGCCGATGAACGCATGGGCCGGCACGTCGCTGCGTGCCGGCCGATGTCACCGTCGTGCTGATCGATGTACCTCGGCTGCTGGCGTCGACCGTGGAGACCGCCATCGCGAAGCGTGCCCGGCGAGCCGGTGCCGTTCGGTGGTCGGTCGTTTGGGACCAGGAGTCGTGGTGCGTGCCGCAGTGAGAATGAGGCTTCGTCCGGCTGATGTCGGGGGTCTCCCTGTCGACCCCTGTGCCTTACCTAGACGGTACCTCGCGACAGACGTTTGTCCAGGTCAGACGCATGCCACATCGGTCGATGGCCCGTTGTGGCCGCCGCTTGCAGTCGGACAGCGGACACAATCCACGGCTCGACGGGCGACCCGGCCGGTGATCAGTTGTAGGCGTCGGTGTTCTGTACCTTGCCGAACCGGGGGAAGATCTTTTCGACGGTGAAGTTGTGCTCGTCGGCGTCGAGGGCGGCCATCGCGTCGGCGACGAACTCCACCTCGTAGCCGTGGTCGCTGGCCGCCCGGGCGCTGGACTCCACGCCCATGGTGGTGACCAGCCCGCCGAACACCAACGTGTCCACGCCGCGGCTGCGCAACTGTGCGTCGAGGTCGGTGTTGTGGAACGCCCCGATGGTGCGCTTGACCACCACGATGTCGCCGTCCTGGACCAGCCCGTCGACAAATTCGCTGCCCGGCGGCTGTGCGGCCACGTTCGGGCGCTCGACCCGTACGAGTGCCACCGGCTTGCCGTTCGCCCGGAACACGTCGGCCAGCCGGCGGCAGCGGGCCAGCACCTCTTCGCCGGAGTGCGGCGCCACGGGCAGCGCGACGATTCGTGGCATCAAGTCGATCAGCACCAGCGCGGACGTCATGGAGTGGATCATATGGCGCCGGTCGTTCGGCCGTTCGCCCGCGTCGATCTTGCAGTTCTGGCTGCTGACAAAGGTGGTAAGAGGAATGAATTGGGCGCCACAACTGCAAGATCAACCAGGGGTGGCGGCGCGGAGGAGGCGGAGTTGGCCGATCTCGGCGGCGTTTTTCATCAGTTCCGCGTTCAGCCAGGTGAGGGTGTGGGCGAGGGTGTGCTGGGAATCGTGCTGCCAGGGGAACGGGGCGGTGTGGTCCAGGTCGGTCTCGGTGAGCCCGTCGAGTACGGCCAACCACTGCGTACGGAGATCGCGCAACCACGTGACCGTCGCCTCGCCGGCACCGGGCCAGCGGACCTCGGTGCGCTCGGGTGGGGTAAGTCCTCGGGCGTGCTCGATGGCGGTGGTCCACCACCAGCCGATGTGCCAGGTGAGCCAGGCGATCGTCGGCACCGGGATCGGGTCGGGCTCGGAGTCCGCCCAGTCCGGCACCCAGCCGCCGTCGGCGGTCGGTCGGACCGTCCAGCAGTGCGTGGCGGGCACCCAGAGGAAGTCCGCCGGCTCCAACCTTTCCAGGTGGTAATCGAGCAGCGACCAGGTCAGGTCGAACTGCCAACGCAAGAGATCACCACGGGTTACCGGCATCCGGCGATCGTCGCACCAACGTAGACGCCGGTCGAACGGGTTCTGCGCGCACGTAATGTCGTACCAGGGGTAGAGCCTGGTCGCCGGAAGGGGGTACGGATGACAGTGGGGTTCCGGGTGAAGTGGGATGACGTGCTCGACTACTGCCTGGCCAAGCCGGGCGCGTGGCGGGACGAGCCGTGGGAGACCGACGTGGTGGCGAAGGTCGGCCCCAAGATCTTCGCGTTCCTCGGCGGGAGGTCGCGGTCGACAGTCGGGGTGAAGTGCGGCCCCAACCGGGAAATCGCCGACGAATGGCTGCTGCGCTACCCGAACGACGCGGCCGTCATGCCGTACATCGGGCGGTACGGGTGGAACAGCCTGCGGATCGGCGGCGCGATCCCCTGCGACGAGCTGTTCGAGGCGATCGACGCCTCCTACGAGGTGGTGGTCGCGAAGCTTCCTCGCACCGAACGCCCGACCACCGTCTGACCCTTCCGGGTAGCCGGCACAACCACTCTGAGCTGCGGCACCGCCCCCTGACCGGTTCCGGAGATCTCCTTGACGACCTGGCGACATCCCCTGGCTCCGCCGAGCTGGTGGCGGGCCGGCCACTACCGGGGCTTGGCGGACTCCCAGACGCGGGTGCTCTCCCGGCGCTCGTGCTCGGCGAGCTGGGCCCGGATCCAGACCCGGTCGTCGCCGGTGATCGCCACCTGCCCCTCGCCGAGATCGGCGCACATCGCCAGATCCGGGTACGCGATCACCAGGTCGCCGAGGAAAGCCAGGCAGAGGTCGTCGGCGTCGTAGCCGCGCCCGTCCAGCACGTCGTAGGCGCCGTCGTCCAGGCTGATCCGGGCGACCGGCCGTACGCCGTCCAGCACCGCCCTGGTGGTCAACGCCCACGCGTCCGGTCCGACCGGGAAGGGAAAATCCGGCTCCAACTCGCCGACCAGCCGCCACGCACCGGCCGGGTGCTCGGCGACGGGAAGCCAGGTGAACGCCTGCCGGTTGCGGCTGCTCGCCGTGGCCCGGTCGTCCCACGGCCACCGTCCGTCCCGGTCCGGCCAGACCAACTGCTGTACGGGCACCGCGACGCCGCCGTAGAAGCGGTGTGCGGTGCCGAACAGCGCGTCCCGCCACGAGTCGTCGACCGGCCGCAACTGGGTGGCGAAGCCCTCCAGCACGCCCTCGAACGGCTCGCCCGGCTCGGGCCAGCCCCGGTCCCGCCCGAGCGCCACGCAGGCGTTGAGCCAGTGCTGCATGCTCTCGCCGTCGAGGCCGAACATCACGATCTCGGGCCGGCGGAACGTGTGCCACAGCCCGACCGTGTACGCGAACTCGACCGCACCGCCGCCGATCCGCAGCGCCGACCAGCCGTGCTCGCGGATCGTGCCGAGGATCCGCCCGTCCCCGGCGGCGGGAGCGTCGGTGCAGATCAGGCAGGGACACGGGGATTCGAGCACCGGCCGACTCTACCCAGGCCGGAAGGTCGCCGTTGCGCGGCCGCTTGCGCCCGGGTTGCACACTGGCCGGATGTCGAATGATCCGCTTTTCGTCAGGGCCATGCGCGGGTACGACGTCGGCCAGGTGGACGCGGTGGTGCGGCGGGTGCGGGCGGCCCTCGAATCGGACAGCGAGGTGCAGCGGGCCCTGGCCCGGGACGAGATCCGGCAGGTCTCCTTCTCGGTGGGCCTGCGCGGTTACGACCGTTCGCAGGTCAACGACTATCTGGCCAGGGCGTCGGCGTTGCTGGCCTGACCCGGCCGGGTTCCGGACGCTGCCGCGGAGCGCCGAGGGCCGAGGGCCGAGGAAGGGCATCGCCGGGCGGTCAGGCTCCGGCGCCGGTCGGTGGCTTCAGGGCCTGGAACCGGCGGAGCAGTTCCTGCGCGGGCTTGCTGTCGGGGTCGAAGGTGAACATCTCGGTGTCCGCCACGGCCGGGGAGAGCAGCAGCGCGTTGTGGCACTGGAAGCAGAACGCCACCTCGGCCAGCACGGTCCGCCCCCGACGCAGGCGGATCCCGTACGCGGGGAGGAAACAACGCATCCGCTCCGACTCGGGCAGGGTCGCCACGAGCCCGAGCACCTCGTTGACCCGTTCGTCGTCCCAGGTGCCGATGATGTCGCCGGGAACCTCGTCCCACCCGCCCCAGTGCCTGTCGCGGTCGAGGTGGACCGCGATCACGTCGATCTCGCGTACGTTCTGTGCGCCTTCGATCACTGGCATGAACGCATCCTGCCCGATCGGATCGGCAAAGGGCTACGTCGGGTTTCCGCGCGGGGTCGAGACGGCCGGGTACGCGCTCTGGCGCGCGTCGGCTTTGACCGTACGTACCTGTCGCGGGTGGCGGGCGGGCCGGATACTACGACGAGTTCACGGCACCGGAGCACCGCCGAGCAGCCGTTACCGCGGGGTACGCAATGATGCCTATGTTGTTGCGCGCTCCCAACTGGAGGTCACCGGTGTCCCCTCGTTCCCCCCGGGTGAACGTCCAGATGCGTCATCGGTCCCAGGAGCGGATCATCGGCGCGGCGTTGGAGGTATTCGCCGCGCACGGGTACGAGGGCGCGACCATCTCGCAGATCACCGAGCGTGCGGCGGTGTCCCGAGGGTTGATCTCCTACTATTTCGCCTCGAAACGCGACCTGCTGGAGGCAGTGCTCGGCCGCTGGCTGGACGCCACCCTCGGGATGCTGGACGACCAGGGTCCGGAGGCGTCGCCCGACGAGCTGCTCGCCACGGTGATCGACCGGGCGGTGTACGGCGCCCGGGGCAACCTCGACACCCAGCGGCTGATGCTCTGCCTGATGCTGCAGCCCGGCACCCGCGAGGTCTTCGCGCGGGTGGAGCGGTCGCGGGACGTCGCCGTACGGGCATTCGAGGACCGACTGCGGGGGATCTTCGCTGCTCGCGGCGCGGCCGACCCGGCGGTCGAGGAGGTGCTCCTGCGCAGCCTGCTCGAAGGCGCGATCTACAAGCTCGCCGTGTACGAGGACACCTATCCGCTGGCGGAGGTCCGCAGCCGGCTGTACGCGATCTACCAGCTAGGGGAGCCGGGCCCGCTCCCGTTACCCGCCAACGGTTTCCGTGATGTGGAGCGGTTGCGCGCGCCCGGCTGAGGCGTCGACTTGCAAACGGTTGTTGACTAGCTGATGATCAGGCTCGTAGGGTCGAGTCGACAGTGGACTGGACGGACGTACAGTCAATGTCCCCGGACCCCAGTGTCCCCTCGCGCCTCCGCCATGGCCGGGGGGACACTGGCCTCGCCCGACACGGACCCGGCGACGGGGGCCGGGGCGGGTGAGACGGTGGGCGTCTAGGCTTGTCGGTCATGCCCGAGGGACACACCATCCACCGGCTCGCGGCCCGCCACCGGGCGCTCTTCGCGGGCGACAAGGTGCTGGTCGACAGCCCTCAGGGCCGGTTCGCCGAGGGCGCCGCCCTGCTCTCCGGCACCGTGCTCGACGAGACCGAGGCGTACGGCAAGCACCTGCTGCACCACTACGCCAACGGCGTCAGCCTGCACGTGCATCTGGGGCTCTACGGCAAGTTCGCCGACGGCGACGGTGAGCCCCCGGCACCGGTGGGCCAGGTCCGGCTGCGGCTGCGCAGCGACCGGCACTGGCTGGAACTACGTGGTCCGACCGCCTGCGAACTGCTCACCCCGCCCGAGGTCGACGCGCTGCGACACCGGCTCGGCGCCGACCCGCTGCGAGCCGACGCCGACCCGGACCCGGCGTACGCGCGGATCGGGCGCAGCCCGACACCACTCGCCGCGCTGCTGCTGGACCAGACGATCGTGGCCGGCACCGGGTTGATCTTCGTGACGGAGGCGCTGTTCCGGGCCGGGACACATCCGCGTACGCCGGGCCGGCAGTTGACCCGTACCGGCTGGACGGCGCTCTGGATCGACCTCGTTGCGCTGATGCGTACGGCGGTGGGCACCGGCCGGATCGACACCGTGCACGACCGGCACCTGCCGGAGGCGATGGGCCGCCCACCCCGGGTCGACCGGCACGGCGGCGAGGTGTACGTCTACCGCCGCGCCGGCCAGCCCTGCCACGTCTGCGGTACGTCTATCCGTCAGGACGAACTGGTCGGCCGCAACCTGTACTGGTGCCCGACCTGCCAGCCCGGCTAGCCGTTCGGCTGTCTGATCACTCCGGGTTTTGTATGTTCGGAGGTGATATCAAGACAGCCAGGGTGCCAGCGCCTCCTCATCCGGTCCGGCGTGCCTAGGAGGCGTACGCCGTGACGTCGAGTCCGCTACCCCGGATCCTCCGCAAGGGTGACGAGCCCAAGTACCCGACGTTCCTGGAACTCTTCTTCGACCTGGTCTACATCTTCATCCTCTCCCGGATCGCGGGAGCCCTGGCCGCCAACCCCAGCCCGGTCATCGCCGCACGGATGGCGGTGGTGCTGCTCGCCGTGTGGTGGGTCTGGGTGCTGACCGCGTGGCTGACCGACCTGTTCAACCCGCAGTTGCCGATCATCCAGGCCACGGTCCTGCTGGTCATGTTCGGCACCCTGGTCATGGCGGTCAGCACGCCGCGCGCCTTCGGCGAGCAGGGATGGATCTTCGTCATCGGCTACTTCGGCATCCACATCGTGCGAGACGCGGTGCTGATCCCCGGCACCCGGGTGAACCCGGCAATCCAGGCCCGGAGCATCCGGGTCTTCTTCTGGTTCGGCGTCACCGGCCCGCTCTGGGTGGCCGGAGTGCTCGTCGACGGTACGGCCCGGCTGGTGCTCTGGGCCGTCGCGGTGGCGCTGGATCTCGGCTCGGCCCGGATCGGCTGGCCGACGCCGAGGCTCGGGCGGACGGAACTGGCCAGCCAGATCTTCACCGGCACCCACCTCGCCGAACGGCACCGGGAGATCTTCATCATCGCGCTCGGAGAACTGATCCTGAGCATCGGCATCCAGCTCTCGTCCAGCGGCTACCAGGCTGGTCGGGTGGCGGCCTGCGCGGTGGCGTTCGCCAGCGCGGTGCTGCTGTTCCAGATGTACTTCCACCGCGTCCGGCAACTGATGGCGCCGCGCAACGTCGCCCTGGTGGAGCGGGTCCGGTCCGGCACCTCCACCTCGTACACCCATCTGGTCATGGTGGCGGGGGTCGTGGTCATCTCGGCCGGCGCCATCCTCGTCATCGGCCGCCCGTTCGGCGAGTCGCCCACGAGTTGGATCGTCGTGATCCTGGGAGGCCCCGCGCTGTACCTGCTCGGCGGCTGCCTCTTCGACTTCGTGGTGACCGGCGGGATCCTCTGGTCCCGTGCGATCGCGATAGTCGTACTCGGCGCCGTCGGGCCGGCGATGCCGCTCCTGCCACCGCTCGTCATCATGATCGTGGCGAACCTGGTCCTGCTGCTGACCCTGCTCGGCGAGACGCTGGCCCGGTGGATCAGCCCAGTGCCGGCGGCGTCGGGGACCGGCGGTGGGCCCGATTGGTGACGAGGTTCGCCACCGCGATCAGGTGCAGGATGAACATGACCGTCAGGGCCGTCTCGATCATCGACAACAGGTGGACCACGGGCGTCACCGCGCCGAGCAGGACCAGGCCGGCCGGCCGGGACCGGGACACCCGGCGGAACACGATGTAGTCGAGCAGTCCCCGGCCGACCAGGAACAGGGCCGACCCGCCGAGGATGGACACCGCCCAGGGCAACGGGGTCTCCTCGAAGGGGTGTTCGATGACGAACTGCCCGGCGGCGGCCGTACCGACGATGCCGGCCACCATGATCAGGTGGGCGACCGCGGTGAACTGGCTCAGCCGGGAGGGGTCGTCCGACCGGGCGATCGCGACGGTCATCAGCTCGCCGGCGCGGTAGATGTAGATCCGCCACAGCAGCACCGTGATCAGGAATACGACCACGAGCGACCATGCCTGGTCGATGCGTTGCGTCCTCGGCTCGCTGAAGGAGGCGCCGGCCACGAAGATCGATGTTCCGAGCGCGATGATGACGAACCTCCGGTAGCGCTCGGAGAGCCGCTCCCCGGCCAGGTGCCTTCTGCGGTGGTGGCGGCTACGCGACGTGAGGCCGGGCCAGCCGAGCACGACACCGGTGTACTCGATTCCGACCGCCACCGCCCAGAGCACCCCTCGGGCCGTACCGGTGAGCAGACCGCCGACGATCCAGCCCATCCCGGCGACGCCCTCCCAGAGCAGGACCCAGCGACGGGAGTCTGTCAGCTCCGGGCCGGGCGCACCCGTGCTCAGGTTGTAGAGGATCGACCCGAGGTGGATCAGCACGTAGGTGATCGCGAACAGCAGACCACGGCTGCCGTACGCGTCGGGCACCGCGGCCGCCAACAGCAGGCTGCCGGCCATCGCCCAGATCACCTGCGGCTGGGCCATCGGTCGGCTCAGGTCGGCCGTGCTGCCCGTCCAGGCGGTCAGCACCCAGATCAGCGTGAACGCCAGCAGCAGCACCAGGACCTGACCGGCCCCCGCCCAGGTCATCCGGTTCACCAACTTGTCGGCGAGCGAGAGCAGCGCGAAGACGTAGACCAGGTCGAAGAAGAGTTCCAGGAACGCTGGCCGTTCCGCCTCCTGCGCAGACGTCTCCGCCTCGGTGCTGCCGTCATTCGCCATCGACCACCCCGCCCCGCCCGCCCGGTCCGCCGCCGTCCAGCAATCCGACCATAAGGGGAGGAGAATGTCGGTGTGGGGCGAACCGGTACGGGCTCGGGGATCCGCTACTCGCTCAGGCGGCGGATGTCGCCGTACGCCCGGTAGAAGCCGCCACGGCCCGACTCCCGGACCTCCGGGACCAGATAGCGCGCCCGCGGCTCCCGGATGCCCTTCGGGAACTGCACCAACCAGTCCCGCCGGAAACCCGGCGAGAGTACGTGGACCCGCAGCCGCCCGCCCTCCTCGACGCACTCCACCAGCACCCCGTCGCCCGCGTCGTGGGTCACCTCGACCGTGGTCGACACCGGCACCGCCGGCATCCGGGGCGGCGCCTTCACGTCCACCACGTCCGGCACGCTGCCCTGCTCGGCCGCCCGGATCGCCGACTCGCTGGCGTCGACGCAGGCCAGCGCCCCGCTCGTGGTGACCAGGTAGAGCCGCTGCTCGTGGTACTGCATCGAGTAGGCCGACCCGCAGCCGGTGCCGAGCTTCCACAGCCGGTTGCCCGCGGCGTCGAAGCAGTAGATCGACGAGTGGCTGTCCCCGGCGAAGACGAACTCGCCGTCGGCCGAGGTGGCGCAGGAGTAGACCGGGGCGTCGCAGCGGTACGTCCGCTCCGAGCGGCCGTCCTTGCTCAGCCGCACCACCTGACTGGTGGCCGTACCGGCGTAGAGGGTGCCGGGCTCCTGCCAGCCGAACAGCACCGCGCCAGTGGGCTGGTGCCACACCTCGCGGCCGGTACGCCAGTCGTAGCTGGTCACCCCGCGCGAATGCCCGTGATGTACGGCATCCGCGTCGCAGCGCACCATCCAACCGGCCGAGCCGTTGCCCTGCCGCCGCCAGAGGAATTCGTCCTCGTGGTCGATGCTGGCGATCCCGCCGCCGGAATCGGAGACACCGAGCACGCCGTCGTGGATGTCCAGCCAGTAGATGTCGATGTCGTCGGCGATCCGGTACGCCAACCGGGGCACCTTGCCGGAGATGTCGTAGACGTTGCCGTCGTCGCAGCCGGCGTAGCGCCAGTCGTCGTCGGCGACGATGCACTTCACCCCGTCCGGCAACCGGTACTGCTGCACCACCTCGGCGTCGTGGTTCAACGCGGTGATCACCCCGTGCTCGTTGCCGACCAGACAGCCGTACCGGTCGACGAAGATGCCGAACGCCGGTGCGCCGGAGTCGTAACGCCACAGCACCGGGGCCCGCCGAGCGGTGGACCGGACACTGGCGATCTGGCGACGCGAAACGCTGCGCTTCTGTCGCTGGCCCGGCACGGCCGGGGCGTAACCCTTGCGTACCTTCTCGCCGACCTTGCGGGACGCCTCCACCCGGGCCCGCTCGGCGCTGGCGAAACTGCTCCGCTTGACCTGCCCGGTGTCACCGATCCGGCCGTACCGGATGGTCAGGTCCGGTCCGTCGACGGTCACCTCGTAGAACTTGTGCGAGGCGCCGTCGGTCTCGGACAGCTCGAGATACGTCGTCTCCTGCGGCATCGGCCGTTACCTCCGGGGGTGGCGTGACTGGCGCCGGCGGGGCACCGGGCGCATCGACCGACCACACCGTAGAGACGGGGACCGACAAACTCAGCGCAGGGGGTGCAGCTTGTCGACCGCCTTGCGGGCCGCGACCAGCACGGGATCCCAGACCGGGGAGTACGGCGGCGCGTAGCCGAGGTCGAGCATCGACATCTCGTCCACCGTCATCTTGTTCCACAGCGCCACGGCCAGCGTGTCGATCCGTTTCGCCGACTGGGACCGGCCGACGATCTGCGCGCCGAGCAGCCGGCCGGTGCCCCGCTCGGCGATCAGCTTGACCGTCATCGGGGCGGCGTCGGGGAAGTAGCCGGCGGTGTTGGTCGACTCCACGGTGACCGTGATGAACTCGAACCCGGCGATCCGCGCCTCCGGCTCCAGCAGGCCGGTCCGGGCGACCTCCAGGTCACACACCCTGGTCACGGCCGTGCCCACCACGCCGAGGAAGGTGGCGTACCCGCCGCCGATGTTGATGCCGGCCACCCGGCCCTGCTTGTTGGCGTGGGTGCCGAGCGGGATGTAGACCGGTTGGCCGGTCGTCTTGTGCAGCGTCTCGACGCAGTCTCCCGCCGCCCAGACCCCGGGTACGCCAATGACCCGCATCCGCAGGTCGGTACGGATGGCACCGGTCGGGCCTATCGGCAGGCCAGCCTCGGCGGCGAGCCGGACGTTCGGCCGTACGCCGGTGCCGAGCACGACCACGTCCGCCGGGATCGTGGTGTCGTCGGTCCGTACGCCGGTGACCCGGCCCTGTTCGGTGGTGAGCCCGGTGATGTCGACCCCGGTACGCACGTCGATGCCGAGCCCCACCAGGGCGTCGCGGACCAGCCGGCCCATGTCCGGGTCGACGGTCGACATCGGCTGCTCGCCCCGCTCGACCAGGATCACCGAGAGCCCGCGTTCGATCATCGCCTCGGCCATCTCGACGCCGATGTAGCCGCCGCCGATCACCACCGCCCGCTTCGGTTTCGGGTCTCCGTCCAGCCAGTGGCGCAGCGCCTTGCCGTCGTCCAGGGTCTGCACCCCGAACACCCCGCCCGCCTCGGTACGCGCCCAGTGGGGGACGGTCGGTACCGCGCCGGCCGCGTACACCAGGTCGTCGAAGCCCTCCCGGACCTCGCGCCCGCCGTTTTCCAGGTCCCGGGCGACCACCTCGCGGCGCTCCAGGTCGATCTTGGTGACCTCGTGCCGGATCCGGACGTCGATCTGGTGGTCCTTGCGATGCGTCTCCGGGTCGCGGGTGATCAACTCTTCGTAGTCGACCAGCCCGCTGATCCAGTACGGGATGCCGCAGGCCGAGTACGACGTGAAGTGTCCCCGCTCGAACGCGATGATCTCCAAATCGTCCCGGTCCCGGCGACGCCGTGCCTGGGACGCGGCGGACATTCCGGCCGCGTCCCCGCCGATCACGATCAGTCGGTCAGCCATGACTCATTGTCACTGCTGTGAGTCGTCGCCGCGGGTCTGCCGCGCAAGGTCGGCAACAACGTCGGAGAGTTCACCCCGGCGCGCGTACGCCGCCCGCTGCCGGGTCGCGCCGGTGCCGTCCTTGCGCAGCCGGTCCAGCAGGTCGGAGATCTCCGGCAGGTCACCGTGCCGCTCAAGTTCCGGGGTTACCTTCTCGACCAGCCTGTCGAGGAGTTGCCAGGCCGGCATGGTGCCGCCGCGTACCGGGTCGACGGCGAGCCCGTCCAGCCCGTCGTGCGCCGCCCGCCAGTGCGCGGCCGTGAGCAGGTGATGATCGATCCGTACCGGCTCGCGGCCCTGCTCGACATCGGTCAGCGCGGTGCCGACCAGCGCTCGTACCAGCCCCGCGACCAGGATCGTGTCGTCCAGGCTCGGGCAGACGTCACCGATCCGGATCTCCACCGTCGGGTAGTGGGCGGAGAGGCGGGCGTACCAGTAGACCATCCCCTCGTCGAGCAGCATGCCGGTCGCGACGAGCTGGTCCACCAGCCACTGGTAGTGCGCGTGCGACTCCAGCCAGGGGGTCGGCGCGACCGACGGCCAGCGCTCCCAGAGCATCGAACGCCAACTCGCGTACCCGGTGTCCTGCCCGTTCTGGAACGGCGAGTTGGTGGTCACCGCGTGCAGGATCGGCAGCCATGGCCGCAGGTGGTTGAGCACCTGCACCCCGGTTTCGGGGTCGGGGATGCCGACGTGCACGTGCATGCCGTTGTTGCCGGGACCGTCGACGAGCGGACCGAACTGCTCCACCATCCGATGGAACCGGGGGTTGTCGACCACCGGTGGTACCGGTCCGTCGACCAGCCCGGCGCCAACCGCCAGCAGCCGTACGCCGGCTGCCTCGGCCGCGTCGGCCAGCCCCGCGCGGAGCAGCCCGAGCGAGTGCCGCAGCGCGCCCAGTTCCAGTCCCGGCGGGCTGCCGATCTCGATCTGGCTGGTCTGGAACTCGTGCTGCACCTGACCCCGCAGGTCGTCCGGCACGTGCTCGAACACCCGGTCCACCGCAGGTACGCCCTGCCCGGTATCGGGGTCGACGAGCAGGAACTCCTCCTCGACCCCGACCGTACGCAGTCCCGCCGTCCCGGCAGGCCCGGCAGGTCCGGTTGCCTGGGGTGCGGTGCCCTGGGAACTCGTCGTGCCCTGGGAACTCGTCGTGCCCTGGTTTGCCGTGCCCTGGGGAATCGTCGCGCCTTGGGCCATCGCCACGCTGCCGGCCATCGCCACCACCCGCCGTCCATCGGTTGCCGTCGCGCCGAGATCGGCGCCTACCGACGTCGTTACCCAGCGCGGTCGTTCCGGGAAACGCCGAATCGGCGTGGCGCCACGCACTCTGTACCCGACCAGCCGCTGCCGCGGCACGATCGGGGCGCGGGAGGAGCGGCCGGAGCTGCGAAACGCTCTAACCGGACGTAAGCTGCTAGGCCCGGTCGCGGGCTAGCGGAAGACGCCGATCTCCCGGGGCTTGAGGCCGGGGAAGATGGTCTTCGGGTCGGCCACGCCCATCCGTGCCTTGAGCAACTCGGTGAGTACGTCGCGGTAGTCGTTGGCGCCGGCCAGGTCGCCCTGGTCCAACGCCGAGGCGGCGAGCCCGGGCCAGCGGCCGTGCACCTTGCCGCCGTTCATCCCGCCACCGAGCATCAGCATCAGGCCGCCGTGCCCGTGGTCGGTGCCGGAGCTGCCGTTCGCCTCGACCCGGCGGCCGAACTCACTCATGGTGACCACGGAGACGTCGTCCAGCGCCGGCCCGAGGTCGGTGGCGAAGGCGCCGAGTGCGCCCGCCAACTCGTTCAACCGGTTGCGCATGTCGCCGCCGTCCGGGCCGCCGATGTTGGTGTGCATGTCCCAGCCGCCGATGTCGACCGCGGCCACCCGAAGTCCCACCTTCGCCTTGATCAGCCGGGCCACGTCTCGTAGCTGGTCGGCGAAGCCACCGCCCGGCCACTGCGCCGTCGACTTGTAGTCCTTGCTGGCGATCTTGCGGGCGGCTGCGATCGACGCCAGGGTCTCGGTGGCCTGGGTTGCCAGCGGGTGGTCGTCCAGGCCGGTGTAGAGCGCCTTCAGCGCGGTCAGCGTGCTTGCCCGTACGCCGCTGAAGCCCTGCAGGTCGAACTCGCGGATGCCCTGGAGCACCAGCTTGTTCTCGCCACCGACCAACGAGCGGGGCAGCGCCGCGCCCTCGGCGATGGCCCGGAAGGTGGTGCCCGGACCGAGCGCGGTCAGCACCCGGTCGAGCCAGCCGGTGTGTACGCCGGTCGAGGCGGCCCCGCGTTCCAGGCAGTCCTGCGCCTGGAAGTGGCTGCGACTGGCGTCCGGCGAGGCGACCGCGTGGACGGCGGCCATCTTGCCCGACTTCCAGAACGGCTCCAGCGGGGCGAGCGCCGGGTGCAGGCCGAACCGGTCGTCCCCGGCGATCAGGGCGCCCGGCTGCACCGCGATGTTGCGGCGGGCGTTGAGGTAGTTCCGGTCACCGCGCGGCACCACCACGGAGAGGCCGTCCATGCCGCCGCGCAGGAAGACCACCACCAGCGTGCGGTTGGTGGTGGCCGGCGCACCGAAGGCGACCCGGGTGGTGGCGATCTGTCCGGCGAGGCTGGCCACGCCGACCGCACCCGCGCCGGCCATCACCCGACGCCGGGTGAAGCCGTGCCGCCAGCGGTCGCGTTGCTCGGTCAGTTCCTCGGTGACCGCCTCGGCGTGCACCCGGATCGCCGCCTCGGGCAGGTTCGGCCCGTGCCGGCGCAACTCCTCGGCCGTACGCGGGCGCGGCGCGGCGTCGTCACGCGTACCGGGAGAGTTGTCCTGCGTCATGGTCTCTCCTCAGCGCAGCGCGTGGTAGATCGAGTCGAGGAACAGCGGGGCCAGGTGTTCGATCTTGCCGCCCAGGGTGGCGTTCTTGACCGCCGTACCCTCCTTCGAGCCGAGGAAGGTCAGCATCGCCTGCTTGTCCTTGGCGCTGAGTGGCTGTTGCAGCAACCGGGCGGCGAGGGCGTCCAGGTACTGGCCGGTGGTGGGCGGCCGTTTGCCCACCAGCCCCTCCGGCTTCGGGTACGACAAACCCTTCTGCGCGCCCTGCACCAGCGCCCGGTGGCTGTTCCAGATGGCCAGGGTGGCGTGCGCCGAACGCCACGCCGCCGAGACGTCGGGGTAGCCGTTGGGTGGCACCCAACCCAGCGGCGGCTGCCCGAAGCGCTGGGTCAGCCGGTAGAGCCCCTCGATTCCGGTCCGGGTGTCCGCCCCGGGTGCCACGCCGAGCGAGCGGGCGGTGGCGACGAAGTTCTCCAGCGGACGGCGTGCCTTGAGCCCGGTGGAGATCCAGAACTCCTGGGAGCGGAACAGGACTCGCAGCACCGGGGCGATCGCGGTCCCGTTGGCCAGGTACGCCTCGGCCAGCCGCTGCACCAGGTGGTGCGGCGGGGTGTCGGCGACGAACCGGACCGCCAACTTCCGGGCGATGTTCTTCGCCGTCGCCTCGTGGGTGGCCAGATATTGCAGGTAGCGGTCGCCGAGTGCGAGTCCCTTGGGCCGGGACGGGTTCTTGTCGGTGAAGCCGAGCACCTTGACCGGGTCGATCCAGTGCCGGTCGTTCTCGTACCGGAACTCGCCCTCGTTCGTCACGGTCCGGCCCGTCATGATGTACGCGCTGTTGCGTACGTCGGATTCGGTGTAGCCACCGTCGATCCCGACCGTGTGCAGCTCCAGCAACTCCCGGCCGTAGTTCTCGTTGACCGACCTGCGGTGCGACTCGTTGTTGTTGAGGTAACGCAGCATCGCCGGGTTGCGGGCGCTGGCGGCGAGCATGTCGGAGAACTTGCCGAGCGCGTGTTTGCGGATCACCTGGCTGTCGAACGAGGTGCGTACGTCCCAGCCGCCGTCGAACGGGTTGGTCACGTTCAGGTGGTTGGACCAGAAGTCGACCATCACCTCGAAGAGCTGGCGGCTGCTCCAGAACTGGCGGGCCAGGGTGGCGTGGCCCAGCTCGTACTGGGCGGCCCAGTCGAACTCCTTGACCGCGCGCCTGATCTGCGCGGTCGTCATGCCTACGGTGGGGAACGAGGCGAGCACCTGGTCGCCGATCGGGTCCTCGACCTTGCCCGGTTCGAGCTGCCGGTCGATCCAGGCGTCGATGCCGACGGCGCGGACCGCGTCCGCCTCGGTCCGGGTCGGTCCGAAGGTGGCCCGGCGCAGCAGGTGCAGCACCGGGTCGCGGCTGAGTGGATTGGGGAAGACCGGGGTTGCCTTCAGAGCCGCCTCGGCGGCCTTGGCCGGGGTTTCGGCCAGCCCGGAGGCGCCGAAGTTGATCGACTCGCCGAGCGACTGGCTGTAGCTGGCGTCGCGGTCGGCGAAGGAGCCCGCGTCCCGGGGCGACCGGGTCGAGGTCGCCTGGTCGCTCACGGCCGCGGCGATCCCACCACCCCCACCGAGTACGGCGGCAGCCGAGCCGACCGCGCCGGTGGCGACCGCGGCGGCGCCGAGCCCGATGACCACCTGGCGGCGGTTGCGCAGCAGGTTGAACAGGGCCGGTTCGCCGGCTCGGGCGGCGCGGGCCATCGTGCCGAGCACCGGGGCCAGCCGGTTGGGCGCCCCTCGGCGTTCGGCGCCGGTTTCCCGTCGTGATGGTGCCCGGTGCCGGGACTCTCCGGTGGCCGCGCTCACGCTGGCCGCCCGGCCGTCGCGCTCCGCCAGGCCCGGCTGTTCCCGCTCGGCCATTCTGGGCGCACCTCTTCGTCGATCCGGGGGGTCGGGCGGGCGTCCGGCAGCCAGCGCCCAGCCGCACCCTAGCCAGCCTCTGAGCCGTCGCTCAACCATCGAGCCCGATTGTTAAGCCGGACCAAAGGAACCGTCGCGGGACGAGCCCGGTCCGGTGGCGCGGGTGGCTACACTGGGCCGGTGCCGGAGTCGTTGATGGTCGTCGTGAGCTGGTGGGCGTACGCCCTGGCGCACGTCGCCACGATGGCTACCCGCCCGTCCGATCTGCTCGCCGGTGCGGTGGCGATGGCCACGCTACTGGCGGTCGCGATCGCCCTGCACCTGGTCAGCGGGCCACACGGGACGGCCGGTGCGGTAGCCCGAGGGCTGACCATCCGGGACCGGGCGCGCCGGGCGCGCGTTCCCCGCCAGCTCGACCCGGACGCGGCCGGTCGGCCTCGTCCCCGAGCACCGACGGTGCTCCTCTCGGCCGCGTAGCGGCTTCACCTCCCCGCCGCCACGCGGCCGGTTCCGTCCTTCACCGTCCACATCGGACGTTGTCTCCAGGCTCCGTACCCGGTGCTGACCACACGCACCGGTGCGCCGCCTTCCCGGAATCGGACCGAGGGGTTCACCATGCTCGCCTTCGCACCACTCGACGGCGCCGTCGGCGTCGCCGCCACCATCGTCGACGCACTCGCCACGGCGGTCGCGCCACTGGCCGGCACCGCCGCGACCGCCGCCGCCGTCGTGCTCTTCACCATCGCCGTACGGCTGTTGATCGCGCCACTGACCTGGGCCCAGGTACGCGGCGAGCGGCGCCGGGCCGAACTCGCCCCGCAGATCCGCGAACTCCAGCGGCGCCACGGCAAGGACCGGGCCCGGTTGCAGCAAGAGCTGGTCACGCTGCACCGGGAGGCCGGGGCGAGCCCGGTCGCCGGTTGCCTGCCAGGGCTGCTGCAGGTGCCGTTCTTCGTGGTCATGTACCACCTTTTCACCAACGCCGGCCCGGACGACGGGGGTCCGGGGATGCTCGCCGAGCGGCTGGCCGGGGTGCCGCTCGGGCACCACGTCGCGGACGGGCTGGGTGGTGCGGCGGGGCCGCTGTTCGGCGTACTCCTGGTGTTGTTGCTGGTCCTGGCGTGGTGGACGTCCCGGCGGATGCGTCGGGACGCCGCGGTGGCCGCGGCCAACCAGCAGCCGGCTGCCGCGGAACTGCCCGGCGCGGCCGTGCTGACCCGGTTGTTGCCGCTGCTGCCGTACGGAACGGTGCTGGCCGCGCTGGTGTTGCCGCTGGCGGCGGTGCTCTACCTGGTCACCACCACCGCCTGGACGGCACTCGAACGGGCGGTGCTGCGCCGGCCGCCGGCCCAGGTGGCGACCACCTAGACATCGACAAACGTTGACATGAGTGGGTCCGGGACGTACAACCGGGGAGAGAGCGCTCTCTCATCCGTCCCGTAGAGAGGCCAACATCATGACCAGCACCGTCCCGGCTCCGGCCGGAATCACACCGAGACGCCGCAGCCTCCTGCTGCTGGCCGTGCTCACCACGATCGTCACCGTGGTGAGCACGGTCTCGGTGACCGCCCGCGCAGCCGTACCGCCGACCCCGCCCGGCTGGAGTCTGGTGTGGAGCGACGACTTCAACGGCGCCGCCAACACCCTGCCGTCGGCCGGCAACTGGATCATCGACACCGGCACCAGCTACCCGGGCGGGCCCGCCAACTGGGGCACCGGCGAGATCCAGACCTACACCAACAGCACCGCCAACGTCAGCCACGACGGCGGCGGCAACCTGCGGATAACCCCCATCCGCGCTGCCAACGGCCAGTGGACCTCGTCCCGGATCGAGACCGTACGCACCAACTTCAAGCCGCCGGCCGGTGGTGTGCTCGCCATCGAAGGCCGAATCCAGATGCCGAACGTGACCGGTGCCGCGGCGGCCGGCTACTGGCCGGCGTTCTGGGCGCTCGGTGCGCCGTACCGGGGCAACTACCAGAACTGGCCGGGCATCGGCGAGTTCGACGTGATGGAGAACGTCAACGGGATCAACTCGGTCTGGGGCGTACTGCACTGCGGCGTCGCGCCGGGCGGGCCGTGCAACGAGTTCAACGGCATCGGCACCAACCGGGCCTGCCCCGGCAGCACCTGCCAGTCGGCGTTCCACACGTACCGCTTCGAGTGGGACAGCGGCGCCAACCCGCAGCAGTTGCGCTGGTACGTCGACGGCCAGCAGTTCCACACCGTCACCCAGAACCAGGTCGGCCAGCCGTACTGGAACAACATGACCAGCCACGCCGGCTACTTCCTGCTGCTCAACGTCGCGATGGGAGGCTCGTTCCCGAACGGGGTGGCCGGTGCGACCACGCCAACCGCGGCCACCGTCTCGGGTCGGCCGATGCTGGTCGACTACGTCGCGGTGTGGAGCCGGGGCGGTGGCACCCAGCCGACCACCCCGCCGACCACCCCGCCTTCGGGTGGTGGCGGCAGCGCGTACTCGACGATCCAGGCCGAGGCGTACAACGGGCAGAACGGCGTACAGGTCGAGGCATGCAGCGAGGGTGGGCAGAACCTGAGCCACCTGGCCTCGGGTGACTGGGCCCGGTACGACAACATCGACTTCGGCGCCACCCCGGCGCGCGACTTCGTGGCCCGGGTCGCCTCCGGTGCCGCCGGTGGGGTGAGCGGCCTGGTCGAGGTACGCCTGGACAGCCCGACCAACCCGCCGATCGGCAGCTTCGCCCTGGCCAACACCGGCGGCTGGCAGAGCTGGCGCTCGGTCCCCGGCAACATCACCCCCACCACCGGCCGCCACACCGTCTACCTGACCTTCACCAGCACCCACCCCACCGACTTCGCCAACGTCAACTGGCTAACCTTCCGCCACTGACCCACCCCGCCGCCCATTCTCCCGTCGATCTTGCAGTTGTGGTTGCCGTAATACGCCTTTGGTGCCTTTTGTGTGCCACCACAACTGCAAGATCGACGCTATCCGAGGGTGGGGTCTGGACAGAAACAGTTAAGAGTCTTAATAATTGGCCAACTGTTGATGGGTGCCGATGGCTTGATGACGTGGAGGACTGCGTGAAGCGCTCCAGAACTGTGCTCCTGTCCCTTGTCGCGTCGCTGGTGGCGGCGTTCGGGGCGGTCTGGGTGGCGATGCCGGCGTTCGCCGCCGGCCCGACCGCGACCTTCGTGAAAACCTCCGATTGGGGCTCCGGCTGGGAGGGGAAGTACACCATCACCAACGGCGGCACGACCGCCATCCCGTCCTGGAGCCTGGCCTTCGACCTGCCCGCCGGCACCAGCGTCGGGACCTTCTGGGACGCGCTGATGACCTCGTCCGGCCAGCGCTTCACCTTCACCAACCGATCCTGGAACGGCAACCTGGCCCCGGGCGCGTCGGCGTCGTTCGGGTTCGTGGCCAGCGGTCCGGGCAGCCCCGGCAACTGCACGTTGAACGGCGCGTCCTGCGGCGGCGGCACCACGCCGACCACGCCACCGACCACGCGCCCGCCGACGACTCCGCCCACCACGCCACCGACCACCCCGCCCACCACCCGCCCGCCGACCACGCCACCACCCACCACGACCCCGCCGGTCACCCCGCCGCCCAACTCGCCGCTGCCGAAGCACTTCCTCACCGGCTACTGGCACAACTTCGACAACCCGGCGGTCGAGCTGCGGCTGCGCGACGTACCGAACGAGTACGACCTGGTCGCGGTCGCCTTCGCCGAGGCCACCAGCACCCCCGGCGCGGTCACCTTCGGCATCGACCCCGGCCTGTCCAGCGCGCTCGGCGGCTACACCAACGCCGACTTCACCACCGACGTGCAGACGCTGCACTCGCGGGGCAAGAAGGTGATCCTGTCCGTCGGCGGCGAGACCGGCCGGGTGGCGGTCAACGACGCCACCTCCGCGACCAACTTCAGCAACAGCGTCTTCAACCTGATCCAGCAGTACGGCTTCGACGGCGTCGACATCGACCTGGAGAACGGGCTCAACCCGACGTACATGGCACAGGCGTTGCGCAGCCTGCGGAGCAGGGTCGGCGCGAACCTGATCATCACGATGGCACCGCAGACCATCGACATGCAGTCCCCGACGGTCGGCTACTTCAAGCTCGCGTTGGACATCCGGGACATCCTCACCGTCGTACACACCCAGTTCTACAACTCGGGGTCGATGCTCGGCTGCGACCAGCAGTTCGCGTACAGCCAGGGGACGGTCAACTTCATGACCGCGCTCGCCTGCATGCAACTCGAGGCCGGACTCCGGCCGGACCAGGTGGCGCTCGGACTGCCCGCCGGACCCGGCGCGGCCGGCGGCGGCATCGTCGCACCGGCACTGGTCAACCAGGCGCTCAACTGCCTCGCCCGGGGCACCAACTGCGGCAGCTTCGTGCCGCCGCGCACCTACCCCGGCATCCGTGGCGCGATGACCTGGTCGATCAACTGGGACGTCTCCAACGGCAACAACTTCGCCCGTACGGTCAAGCCGCACCTGGCCACGCTGCCGTGACCTCCGGGGCCGCACCGACGGCGTTCACCTCCATCACCGCCCAGGACTGACGACCGGTAGCCCCCGGCACACGGCCGGCCCGGCACCGACCCAGGGCCCGCAACCAGGGCGCGCGGGACGAGTGGCTGATCAACGGCGATCAGCCGCTTGTCCCGCGTACGGGGTCAGTGGGCCGGCGTACGTTCGGTGTGGTCCCGGCCCTCCTGCTGCCGGGAGCGGCGGCGACGCAACCGCTTGACCACCCAGGACGAAACCACGAGTACGAACCCGGCGAGCAGCGCCAGGTCGAACCAGGTGCTGTACCGGTCGACCTGCTGCCAGCGCGAGCCGAGCGCGAAACCGAGTCCGACGAAAATCGAGTTCCAGATACCGCTGCCCAGCGTGGTCAACGCCAGGAACCGACCGATCGGCATGTGGTTGGCGCCGGCCGGCACCGAGACGAGGCTGCGCACCACCGGCACCATCCGACCGACCAGCACCGCCCAGTTGCCGTACCGCTCGAACCAGCGGTCGGCCCGGTCCAGGTCGTCCGCGTCGACCAGCGGGATCCGGTCCAGCCAGTGCCTGAGGCGTTCCTCGCCCAGGGCCGCGCCGACCCAGTAGAGCGCGAGCGCGCCGACCACCGAGCCAGCGGTCGCCGCGATGCCCATCACGATCACGTTGGCGCCGCCCTCGGCCGCCAGATAACCCGCGAGCGCGAGCACGATCTCGCTCGGCACCGGCGGCACGATGTTCTCCAGGGCGACCAGCAGGCCGACGCCGAGCGGGCCCAGCGCGTCGATGACCGAGGCCACCCAGCCCGTCAGCCCGCCCATCTCGGTCGGCTCCGCCTCGGTGGTGACCAACATCGACACCGCTCCCTCCGTCGTCCCTCAACCCGCCGGACGGGCGCCTGTCGGAGAATCCCTACCCATCTCGATCCACTTCTACACCCGCCGGCCTGACCAGGGGTTCGTTTGCCGCTACGGCGTACCGGATAAGGGAGTCGGGCATGGGCGACCGGTGGTATTCCGAGGCAGTCGTCTACTGCCTCGACATTGACACGTACGCGGACACGGACGGCGACGGGGTCGGTGACCTGCGCGGGCTGATCGGGCGGCTGGACTACCTGGCCCGGCTCGGGGTCACCTGCCTCTGGCTGCACCCGATCCACCCGTCGCCGAACAAGGACGACGGCTACGACGCCACCGACTTCTACAACGTCGACCCGCGCTTCGGCACCCTTGGTGACTTCGCCGAACTGCTGCACCAGGCCCAGAACCGGGGCATCCGGGTGATCATCGACCTGGTGGTGAACCACACCTCGGACGAACACCCCTGGTTCCAGTCGGCCCGGTCGTCGCCGGACTCGCCGTACCGGGACTGGTACGTCTGGTCGGACGAGGCGCCGCCGGACCGTAAGCAGGGCATGGTCTTCCCCGGCGAGCAGGACGAGACGTGGAGCTACGACCGGACCGCGAAGGCCTGGTACTACCACCGGTTCTACAGGTTCCAGCCGGACCTGAACATGGCCAACCCGGCGGTCCGCGAGGAGATCAAGAAGATCGTCTCGTTCTGGCTCCAGCTCGGCGTCTCCGGATTCCGGATCGACGCGGTGCCGTTCATCATCGAGCTGACCGAGCCGGGCAACCCCGACTCACCCAAGGACTTCGAGTTCATCACCGAGCTGCGTCAGCACGCCCAGTGGCGGCGGGCCGACGCCGTACTGCTGGCCGAGGCGAACGTCGAACCGGCGCAGCTCGTGCACTATTTCGGCGACCGGGGCGGCTCCGCCAACCGGCTGCACATGCTCTTCGACTTCATGCTCAACGGGCGCCTGGTGCTCGCCCTGGCCCGGCAGGACCCCGAGCCGATCATCGAGGCGCTGCGGGACACCCCCGAACTGCCGTACGGCGGGCAGTGGGCCACCTTCCTGCGTAACCACGACGAGATCGACCTGTCCCGGCTCACCGCCGAGCAACGCGACCAGGTGTTCGAGCAGTTCGGCCCGGACGAGGGCATGCGCCTCTACGGCCGGGGTATCCGGCGGCGGCTCGCCCCGATGCTCGGCGGCGACCGGCGGCGGATCGAGCTGGCGTACGCGTTGCAGTTCTCGTTGCGCGGCACGCCGGTCCTCCGCTACGGCGAGGAGATCGGGATGGGGGAGGACCTGTCGCTGGACGGCCGGGACGCGATCCGTACCCCGATGCAGTGGTCCTTCCAGCCGAACGCCGGCTTCTCCACCGCCGCGCCGGAGGCCCTGATCCGCCCGGTCATCTCCGGTGGCGAGTACGGCTACGAGACGGTGAACGTGACCGCGCAGCGGCACGACCCGGGTTCGCTGCTGTCCTGGTTCGAGCGGATGATCCGTACGCTGCGGGAGGCTCCGGAGGTCGGCTCGGGCCGGTGTACGGACCTCGACCGGGTGATGCCGCCGGGGGTGCTGGCACACCGGGCCGATGGTCCGACCGGGACGATGCTCTTCCTGCACAACCTCGGTACGTCCGACGCGGTGGTCGACCTCGGCGACCTGTACGCCGAGGCGGAACTCCCCGGTGACGTCCTCGCCGACCAGGAGTACGCCCCGGTTGGCAAACTCGACGCGCTGGCGGTCGCCGGGTACGGCTACCGCTGGATCCGGCTGCACCGCGGCCAGGGCCTGCCGGGGTGAGCCTGGCTCGGGAGTGGCGGCGTCGCCGGGAGCGCCCAACTTGCCGGCGTCGGGGTTAAGCTCCTCCGACCGAGCGTAAGTTACCCGGAGGTAGACATGTCGGAGCAGTCCCGAGTCGCCGTCGTCACCGGTGCCGCCCGAGGCATCGGAGCGGCCACCGCCCAACGGCTCGCCGCCGACGGCCTGGCGGTCGCCGTGGTCGACCTCGACGAGTCCGCGGCCGGAGCCACAGTGGAGTCGATCGTCGCGGCCGGCGGTCGGGCACTCGCCGTCGGCGCCGACGTGGCCGACCGGGAACAGGTGCAGGCCGCGGTCGAGCGGATCGCCGCCGAACTCGGCGCGCCCGCCGTACTGGTCAACAATGCCGGGGTGCTCCGGGACAACCTGCTGTTCAAGATGACCGACGCGGACTGGGACACCGTGCTGGGGGTGCACCTGCGGGGCGCGTTCCTGTTCACCCAGGCGACCCAGAAGTACATGGTCGAGCAACGCTGGGGGCGGATCGTCAACCTCTCCAGCACCTCCGCCCTGGGCAACCGGGGCCAGGCGAACTACGCCGCGGCAAAGGCCGGCCTGCAGGGCTTCACCAAGACCCTGGCGATCGAGCTGGGCCCGTTCGGCATCACCGCGAACGCGGTGGCGCCCGGGTTCATCGTGACCGACATGACCGCCGCGACCGCGGCCCGGATCGGGGTCGACTTCGCCGAGTTCCAGCGGCTCGGCGCGGCCGAGATCCCGGTCCGCCGGGTGGGTCGCCCGGAGGACGTGGCGCACACCATCTCGTTCCTGGCCAGCGAGGGCGCATCCTTCGTCTCCGGCCAGGTGATCTACGTCGCGGGCGGCCCGCGCGACTAGGCCGGGGCCGCCGTGGTCAGGCCGCTTCGCGGGTACGGCGCAGCCAGAGCAGGCCGAGCACCGGCAGCACCAGCGGGATGTAGCCGTACCCCTGGCCGAAGCCGGACCAGACCGTGTCGTCCGGGAACAGCGCCCGGTCGAGCAGGCTGGTGGCGCCGACCGCGAGCACCCCGACGAGTTCCACCGTGCAACAGACCAGTGCGGTACGGCGTCCGCCGGGGCCGCCCCTGGCCAGCCCGACGGTGGCCACGATGTAGACCACCGCCGCGAACGCGGAGAGCAGGTACGCCACCGGCGCCTCGTGGAACTTGGTGGCGATCTGCAGGGTGGCCCTGGAGGTGGCGGCGATCGCGAACAGGATGTAGACCGCGATCAGCACCCGACCCGGCCCGGAGTTCGTACGCCGGGCCGGCGGCTCCCCGGCCGTCGATGCCTCGGTCTCGGACGTGCCCGTCGACGGTTCAGCCACCGGTGACCTCCCATGTCTGCTGGAGCCGTACCACCACGACCGGGATGACCAGGCAGACCACGGTCACGATCACCGAGCCCCAGCGGGTCGGCTCCATCCGGGCCAGCACCCCGGCCAGTGGCGGCAGGCAGACCAGGGTGACCAGGTAGCCGAAGAAGGTTCCCGGCTCGCCCGGATGCTCGCCGCCGGCCCACGCGGCGAGCGCCAGGCCGGCCAGGACGAGCAGGCTCGCCTCCACGATCGCCAGGCTGACCAGGTGGGTCAGGTCCGGCGGCCGGTTGCGCAGCGTCGTGATCAGGCTCCACCCGGCGAGTACGAGCGAGAGCACGATCGTCACCGTCACCAGGGAGCCGTTCACGCCCGACAGCCTAGTGAGCCGGTCACGGCCCCTCCGACCTGCCCACCGACCATCCGTCACGGCTGGTCACGCCATCAACACGCGTCTATCATCGGTCCGGTTGGGCACCGGTGGGGCCGTACCGGCTCCGATCGGCGTCGGGCGGCATTCCGGGTAAGGCTCCGGTTGGGCGACACGGACCGTGGGGAGCAACGGCGTGGGCGCGACGGGTGTGTGGGCGTTGCTGATGGCGGGCGGTTTTGTCGTGCTCGCCCTGCTCGGGCTGGCGGTGCTGGCCGACCACTCCCGTACCCCGCGTCCCGACCTGGCCCGACTGCGCGCGGAGGCCGACGAACTGGCCGCGCACGCCGCCCAGGCGCAACTCGACGCGGCCGCGGCGGCTGAGCAGGCGGTCCTGGCGCGGGCCGAGGTAGCGGTGGCGGAACAGGCCAGGGACGCCGCCTGGACCGCCCAGGAGACCGTCGAGCAGGCGTACGACCGGGCCTGGCAGGCGGCGCTCGCCGGCAGGCAGGCGGCCAGGGTGACCGACGGCGCGGCGTCCGACGACGAGGACCGGGAACGGGCGGTGTCGCGGGCGGCGCTCTCCGCGTACCGGCGTGGGGACATCTCGGTGCAGGAGTTACGTGAGGTGTTCCGCCGGTCCGGGGACTGGGACCCGGCGCAGGAGGAGCGGGAGCGGGCGGCCGAACGCTGCCGGATCGAGCAGGGCGCCGCCCGGCGGGCCCACGACCGGGCCGCGGCCGGGCTGCGGCGGGCCGAACAGGCGGCCAGGGTTGCCGAGGTGGCCGCGGAGGCGCTGGTCGACGAGGCGGCCGAATCTGCGGCCGAGGCGGACGAGGCCCTGCTGACCGTGCAGCGGCACACCGCCCGTCGCCGCCTCTTCCGCCGCTAGCCGCCGCCTTCCCCGCCGGTCGGCAAAGGCCCCTCGGGCAACCGGAAACGACGGGAAGGGGCCGTCCCCAACCGGCGGTGTGGGGCCGACCCGGGGTGTTGGGGGGTTGGTGAGGCGCTAGGTTAACCACGGTGGCCGGGTACGGACGGGCATCGGCGCTACCCGGCTGGCGGGGCGAGGAGAGGAGCCGGCGTTGCTACGGTTCGGGCTGTTCGGCACGGGTCACTGGGCCGCCGAGACACACGCGGCGGCGCTCACCGCGCACCCGAAGGCGCAACTGGCCGGCATCTGGGGCCGTGACCACGACAAGACCGAGGCACTCGCCCAGCGGTACGGCGTACCCGCCTTCGACGACGTGGACGCGCTGATCGACGCGGCCGATGCGGTCGCGGTCGCGCTGCCGCCGGACATCCAGGCCGACATCGCGGTCCAGGCCGCCATCGCCGGCAAGCACCTGCTGCTGGACAAGCCGCTGGCGCTGAGCCTGCCCGACGCCGAACGGGTGGTCAGCGCCACCGCCCGGGCCGGGGTGGCGTCCCTGGTCTTCTTCACCAACAGGTTCCACGCGAACGTCGCCGGCTTCCTGACCGCGACCGCCGCAGCCGGCGGCTGGTACGGCGCCCGCGCCACCATGTACGCCTCGATCTTCGAGCCCGGCAACCCGTACGGCGCGTCACCCTGGCGGCGGGAGCGGGGCGCGCTCTGGGACATCGGCCCACACGCCCTGTCGATCATCGTGCCGGTGCTCGGCCGGGTGACCCAGGTGGCGGCGCTGGACGGCCCCCGGGACACCGTCCACCTGCTGCTCGCCCACGCCACCGGTGCCACCAGCACCCTCTCGCTGACCCTGAACGCGGCACCGGCCGCCCGCGCCTTCGACTTCGTCTTCTACGGCGAGAACGGCGTCGAGCGCGTGCCGAGCGGGGACGGCACCGCCGTACAGGCGCTCTCGCTGGCCCTGGACCAGTTGGTCGAGGACGTCGACTCGGGGGCTCGGAACAACCTGTGCGACGTCCGGTTCGGCCGCGAGGTGGTGGCCGTACTCGACGCCGCCGAGGCGGCCCGCAGGCAGAGCCGTACGGTCCGGCTGCCTGGCTGAGCCGGCGAGATCGCTACTGCGGGGGACGGCCGGTCGAGCCGTCGGCGGAAATCGGTTGCCGGGGATATCGGCCCTGGTTAGCGTGGCCGCCATGTGCACGTTCACGCATGCCCTGATCAACGTGGCCGCTACGTCGGCCGCGTGGGGCCCGCTCCTGGCGTCCCGCCCGCGAGTCCGGCGTACCGCCCTGGCCTGCCAGGACGAGCCCGCCGCCGCCTGATCTTTCTCCGCTGCGCCGCGTTCGCCGCGCACGCCCAGGGCCACCCGAGTCCAGATCCCGCTCGGACAGGCCCCGATTCGTGTTGTGCCTGTCCGGATCGCTGCCCGGTGCACCTGCACCGCGGCGGCAGACAAGGACACCGGCCGTGGCATCTCGCCAACCCGTCAAGAAATCGCTCCAGACACACCAGGCACAGCAGCCGCACCGACCGGTGCGGAAGGCCGAACGCGACCGCTCCCGTCGGGCGCTGTCGCAGAACTTCCTGCACCATCCCGAGGCGATCCGGCAGATCGTGCGTACCGCCCGACCCGGGCCGGACGACCTCGTGGTCGAGGCCGGCGCCGGACGGGGGGTGCTGACCCGGGCGCTGGCCGAACAGTGTGGCCAGGTGCTGGCGTACGAGATCGACCCGTACCTGGTCCCGGTGCTGGCCGACGCCTGCGCCCCGCTGGGGAACGTCACCTGCCTGGCCGAGGACTTCCTGGCCGCGCGGGCACCCGACCGGCCGTTCTCGGTGGTGGGGAACATCCCGTGGGCGTTGACCTCCGGGATGGTCGACTGGTGCCTGCGGGCGCCCCGGCTCACCTCGGCGACCCTGCTCACCCAACTCGAGTACGCCCGCAAACGCACCGGTGACTACGGCCGGTGGAGCCGGCTGACCGTACTGACCTGGCCGTCCTTCCAGTGGCGGTTGGCTGGCAGGGTGCCCCGGGCGGCGTTCCGTCCGGTGCCCCGGGTGGACGCGGGGATCCTGCGGCTCGACCGGCGTACCACCCCGCTGGTGGCGTCGGCGCTGCTGCCGGCGTACCAGCGGCTGGTCGAGCGGGGTTTCGGTGGCGAAGGCGGCTCGCTGTACGGGTCGCTGCGCTGGCACTACCCCAGGGCGCGACTCGATGCCGCCTGCCGGGCCAGCCGGCTGGCCGTCGACACCCCGGTCGGCTACGTCTGGCCGGAGCAGTGGCTCGCCCTGTTCCGCCTGCTCCAGCCGGCCAATCGTCGGTGACGGGACCGGACAACCGGCGCTGACCTTGCCGGCCAATCGTCGGTGACGGGACCGGGCGACCGGCGCTGACCTTGCCGGCCAATCGTCGGTGACGGGACCGGGCGACCGGCGCTGACCGAGGCGGGCGACCGGTACTGGCCGGGGTGCGGCAGGCATTGCCGGAGCGCCGGCCGTCAGGACCGCGTAGCGATCTTGCCGGCCGGCGTATGGGCTCCGTCAGGCGGCTGCCACCAGGGCGTACACCCACGCTTTGCTCGTCCGTGGGGTCGCCGGGCGCGGCGAACCGAGGTACGGGAAGGAGCGGCCATGGACCCGGAGCGCGGTGGTCGGACGGATCGTCCCGGGGTCCCGCCGGCACCGTTCGGCATCTGCCTCGGCGGTGGGGCGGCGCTGGTCGTCGCCGCGACCTGCCTGGCCGCCGCGCTCTTCCCGGCGTCCGCACCCCTGGCCCGGTTGCTGGTGGTCGCGGTGGTGGTCGGTGGGTTCGCGGCGGTCGTACCGAACCCGCGGGTGGACGTCGCGGTGACCCTGCTCGGCTTCCTCTGCTTCTCCGGCTTCCTGCTCGACCGGTACGGCGAACTGCACTGGCACACCGGTCACAGCGGCGGCTACCTTCTGCTGCTCGCCGCCGCCACGGTGCTGGGGGCGGCCCTGGGCGCGGTCCGGCGGGCACTGGCGGGCCGCCGCGCCCGGTTTGTCGCCCCGTTGTCCGGGTAGGCCCGGACATGCAGGTGCACCGGCTCGGGGGACCGGGCGACTTCGATCCGTTGCTGGAGCACGTCGGCCGCGCCCGGGTGGTGATGCTGGGTGAGGCGAGCCACGGCGGGCACGACTACTACCGGCTGCGGGAGCAGTTCACCCGCCGGCTGATCGCCGAGCACGGCTTCGACTTCGTCGCGGTCGAGGGTGACTGGCCCGACTGCGACCGGGTGCACCGGTCGGTGACCGGCGCGCCGGACGGCGACGCGGACCCGCAGGTCGCGTTGGAGCGGTTCGAGCGCTGGCCGACCTGGATGTGGGCCAACGCCGAGGTGGCCAGGTTCTGCCGGTGGCTGCGGGCCTGGAATCTGGACCGGGCGGAGCCGGAGCGGGTCGGCTTCCACGGGCTCGACGTGTACAGCCTGTGGGACTCGATGCAGGCGATCTTCGACTACCTGGGCGAGGACGACCCGGACGCGCTGGCTGCCGCGCGCGCCGCGTACCGCTGCTTCGAACCGTACGGACAGCAGGTCGAGGAGTACGGGCTGGCCAGCCGGTTCGTCTCGGCGAGTTGCGAGGACGAGGTGGTGCGGTTGCTGGCCGCCGTCCGGGCCCGCGCCGCCTCGGACGGCGCGGACCGGTTCGCCGCCTGGCAGAACGCCGAGGTGGTGGCGGGCGCGGAGCGCTACTACCGGGCGATGGTGGCCGGTGGCCCGCAGTCGTGGAACGTACGCGACACGCACATGGCGGACACGCTGGACCGGCTGTTGGAGCGGTACGGGCCGGACACCCGGGCGGTGGTCTGGGCGCACAACACCCACATCGGGGACGCGCGGGCCACCGACATGGCCGAGGCCGGAATGATCAACATCGGCCAGTTGGCCCGGGAGCGGCACGGGGACGACGCGGTGTCCCTGATCGGCTTCGGCGGCTACCAGGGGACGGTGGTCGCCGCGCCACGCTGGGGGGCACCGGCCGAGATCATGACCGTGCCGCCGGCCCGACCCGGCTCGCTGGAGGACCGGATGCACGGCATGCTGCCCGAACGGGCACTGCTCGTGCTCTCCCACGGCGACCGGCCGGACTGGCTGAACGAAACGGCCGACCACCGGGCGATCGGGGTGGTCTACGACCCGTCGTTCGAGCAGTGGGGCAACTACGTACCGACCCGGTTGGCGGACAGGTACGACGCGTTCATCTGGTGCGACCAGACCACCGCCGTACACGAGTTGCAGGCCTTCGCGGAGCCGGGCGAGCTGGAGACGTACCCGGCGGGGCTCTGAGGCCGACCCCGCGCGGCCCGGCGGCGGCTCACCAGTCGTGCATCGAGCCGTCGGTGAGCCGGTTCACCGGCAGGTACCTGGGCGTGTACGGGTATCGCGCGGCGGCCTCCTCGTCGAACCGGACGCCGATGCCCGGCTCGTCGCCCAGGTGCAGCATCCCGTCGGCGAACCGGTAGCCGACGTGGAACACCTCACCGGCCGGGTCGAGGTGGTCCATGTACTCCTGGATGCCGAAGTTGGGGATGGTCAGGTCGAGGTGCAAGGCGGCGGCGATGCCGATCGGGGAGATGTCGCCGGCCCCGTGTGACCCGGACTTCACGCCGTAGGTGTCGGCGAAGTCGAAGACCCGCTTGGTGTGGGTGATCCCGCCGGTGTGCGGCACCGAGGTACGGATGTAGTCGATCAGCCGCTCGGAGATCAGGTCCTTGCAGTCCCAGATGGTGTTGAAGATCTCCCCGACCGCCAGCGGGGTGACCGTGTGCTGCCGGATCAGCCGGAACGCCGACTGGTCCTCGGCCGGGGTGCTGTCCTCGATCCAGAACATCCGGTACGGCTCCAGCGACTTCCCGAGCCGGGCCGCCTCGATCGGGGTGAGTCGGTGGTGCACGTCGTGCAGCAGGTGGAAGCCGTAGCCGAGCTGTTCACGGGTGGCGGCGACGAGCTTCGGTACGAAGTCGAGGTAGGCGGCGGTGTCCCAGACGTCCTCGGCCGGCCGGTCGTGCGCGGCCGGTTCGTAGGTCAGCCCGCCGCCGACCCGGATGCCGTACGTCGAGGTCAGTCCGGGGATCGCGGACTGGACCCGGACCGCCCGGTAGCCGGCGGCCAGGAAGCGGGCGACGTCGGCCACGGCCTCGTCGATCCCGGCGCCGCTGGCGTGGCCGTAGACGGTGACGCCGTCCCGGGCCGCCCCGCCGAGGAGCTGGTAGACCGGCAGACCGGCGGCCTTGCCCTTGATGTCCCAGAGGGCCACGTCGACGGCACCGATGGCGGTCATCGTGACCGGACCCCGCCGCCAGTAGGCGCCCCGGTACAGGTACTGCCAGGTGTCGGAGATCCGGGCCGCGTCCCGTCCGATCAGCAGCGGGACGAGGTGGTCCCGCAGGTACGACGCGACGGAGAGCTCACGGCCGTTGAGGGTGGCATCGCCGTACCCGACCAGGCCGTCGTCCGTGGTGATCTTCAGGGTGACGTAGTTGCGGCCGGGGCAGGTGACGAACACTTCGGCGGCGACGATCTTCATGGGGTGCCTTCCGAGGGACGGGTCGGGCGCGGGGGTGGTGGTGGCCCCCAAGGCAGCGTAGGGCTTCCGGTTTGGTCGATGTCCGGTTCTGGGTAGCAGAAGCGGTGGGCGGATCCCGTGGCGCCGTGATCGGCGTCGCATGCCCGATCCAGCGCCGCGATCGGCGCGACGGGTAACCGCCCCGGACGAACTGGAGGAGGACGAATGCGTACTTCGGCGATAGCGGCGGTGGCGACCCTGGCCGGACTGGGCCTGGCCGTGAGCGGCTGCACCGAAGGGGGAGCCGTCGGCCTGGCCACACCGAGCCCGTCCGGCGCGACGAGCACCGCGGCGCCGTCCGGCAGCGCGACCGCCGCGGCGGCGACCGGTGGTCCGGTGGCGTCCTGCGTGACCGGCGACTGGCGTACCGCCTCGGCTGCCGGGCAGACCGGCGGGGCGTTGGCCAGCGCCAGCATCAGCGGCGGCGACGGGGTGCTGGTCAAGATCGGCCCGACCGGCTCGACCACGGTCGACTTCGGCTCGATGAAGCCGGTGACCTTCAAGGCGCAACTCGGCGACGCGAGGATCGCCGGCACGTTCAGCTACGCCGGCAAGGCCAGCGGCACGGTCAGCACCGGCACCGGTGGCGGCACCACCGGCGACTGGGCGCCGGTGCCGCCGTTGCAGTGGGGCGACACCCGGGTCACCGTGGCGCTGACCGAGCCGACGCCGGCCACGCTGTTCGAGAACGTCAAGATCTCGGAGTACGTCGGTGACGGCGCCAGCCGCAGCGGCGACGTGGTCGACATCCAGCCGCTGCTGGGTGAGGGTCGTTACCAGTGCGGGGGCAACACGTTGACCCTGACCCCGAAGGATGCCAGCGGCCTCACCTGGGTGCTCAACCGCGCCTGACCGGGCGGTTCACCGCCACACGTGCTCGCAGTTGTCGGGGCCGGCCTCAGCTCGGGGCCGGCCTCACCCGTCGCAGGGCAGGCGCTCCGCGTCGTCCGGGTCGGCCTCGGTGTCGCAGGGGTCGGTTTCCTGGTCGAACGCGGCCCGGATCAGGTCGGAAAGCTGCCCGAGCGTGTCGAACTGCTCCGGGGTGAGTACGTCGACCACCAGGCGCCGTACGTGCGAGACGTGTTTCGGGGCCGCCCTGGTGATCTCTTCCAGGCCGCTCTCGGTGATCTGGATGAACGCGCCCCGCGGGTCGGTGACGCAGGGCTCCCGTTCGACGAGGCCGCGTCGGGCCATCCGCCCCAGGTGGTGGGTGAGTCGGGTCTTCTCCCACTGGAGATGGGCCCGGAGTTGGAAGATCCGCAGCCGTCCCCCGGGTGCCTCGCTGAGGTGCACCAGCACGGCGTAGTCGCTCTCGGAGAGACCGGTGTCGGCGAGCAGTTGGCGGTTCAGCTTGCTCTGTAGCTCCATTTGCATGGTGATGAAGGAACGCCAGGCACGCTGCTCCCGCTCACTGAGCCACCGTTCCCCGTTCGCCGCCACCTGCCCATGGTACCCGCCAGGATGACACGTCACCCCAGCTCAAACCGGCCCCGCGTACCGCGGTGCTGCGTCGATCCAGGGCAAATGGGTGCTTGTTGATCTCTGCCACTCCCATTTGCCCCAGATCCACGAGAGGGTACGGGTCAGAGCATGGACATGTGTACGTGGTCAGTGTGGTCACTCTCACCGCTGTACGACTTCCAGCCGGTGGCCGGGAACCAGATCTGCTTGTACCAGATCACGTAGAGGATGCCGAGCTGCTCCGCGTTGCGGACCAGGAAAGCGGTGAGGTTGTTGCCGTAGAGCCGCTGGTCCTGCGTACGCGCGGGGGCGAATCCGCTGTTCAACAGGGACCAGTCGCAGGCGCGACCCTTCGGGTGCTCGAACGGGCCACCGTTGCGGTGACAGCCGACGAAGCGGTTGAAGCCGGCCTTCTTCACCTCGTTGTACGCGTGCAGCGTGCGCGGGGTGATGCAGCCGCTGGTGGTCGGGTCGTCCTTGCTGCACGACTCCTTCGGCCAACCACCACTGGCCGTACGTGGAGCGGCCTTGGCCACCGGTGAGCTGGCGTTGACGAAGCCGTTGGTGAGCTTCTTGCCGCCGACCAGGGCGAGCGAGCGTTCCGCGTCCTGCTTCTGCCGTGCCATCACGGCCTGCTGCTTCTCCTGCTCCTTGACCTCGGCGTCGGCCAGGGCCTTGGCGCGTTCGACCAGCTCCTGGGCGATGTTGAGCTCGTGCAGCTTCTGGTCGTTGACCGCGTTCATCTCGTCGAGCGCGACCGCCCGCTCCAGGAACGAGTCCGGGGACGCGCTGTTGAGCAGCGCCGACACCGCGCCGAGCTTGCCGGTGCGGTAGGAGCGCGCGGCGATCTCGCTGACCTGGGGGGTCAGCGCCTCGATCTGGGCCTCGGCCTTCGCCAGCTCGGTGGCGAGTACGGCCTGACGCTTCTTCGAGGCGTCGAGCGCGGCCTTGGCGTCGGCGAAACGCCGGCCGGTCGCTTCCAGGACCTCGCTCAGCAACTGGTTGTCGGACTCGGCCGCCGGGGCCGGCGTCGATGGTGCGGCCTGGACCGGGGTCGAGTACGGCGCCACCATGAGCAGGGTGGTGACCAGGGCCAGGGCAGGCGTGAACCATCGGCGGAGGGGTGCCGTCATGCAGGATCCTTCCGTTGGTCGCCGACCGGGTTAGCTGACGGGTTCGGGATGGAAGTGATCCCTACCGCTGTCGCGGATTCACCCCACGTACTCGGTTCCCCGATTCGTCCAGGACGATTAGGCGACGGTCCCGCCGGCACCGGTTGGCGCCGATTGGCGTTGACCGCGAAGAATCTTACCGTGTGACGCGTCCCGATGGGCATGCCCGTCGGGTGCGAAAAGCGTTATGGTGCAACAACTTTCGGTTATTATCCCCCGTTCCGACCACCATGGATACACGCTGTAATGGTGGTGGTGCCGATTGTCGAATCAGCGATAGGAGATCAGCGGTTGCCGCGTTTGCGCGACGACTGCGCTTTTCCGGCCGACTGGTTGCCAGCCGCGGCTTTCCGGGCCGCCGCCGCACGTCTGGCCGCCGCCGTGGTGGCGGGCCGCCCGCGGTTCGCCGGACCGGTGTTGATCCGCGCCGTACGTCGGGGTCGGATCGCCAGCGCGACGATGACGATCACACCGACCAGCAGCAGCACCGGCAGCAACCAGACCATCGGGCTGCCGTCGTCGGAGGCGCGACTGGCATTGTCCGGCACCGGCGACGCGGGTGCGGCGGTGTTGCCGGTACCGGCACCGGGGTTGGTCGAGGACGGCCGTTCCGGGTTCTCGGCGAGGGCCAGCAGTGCCGGGTCGGCGGCGTTCGTCGGCGCGGTCCAGCCCCTCGGTGCCGGGGTCGGCGCACCGGAGTAGGAGAACTTCACCGTGCCGCGTACGGGCTCGCGGTCCGAGGCCACCGACAGATAGCTGGCGGTGTACTCGCCCTTCTCCGGCCAGTGCGAAACCTTGACGAACGCCGAGTATCCGGTGTGGTAGAGCTTCGGCTCCCACTTGCCGTTGACCAGGTTCAGCTCGGTGACCGGGCGGTCGAGTCGCTTGTCCGCGCCGGGCTGCCAACCGGCGTCGACGCGTACGCCGCTCGGCGCGGTCACGGTGAAGTACGCGTTCGCCGCCGGAGTCTCGGTGAAGTACAGCTCCAACGTCTGCATCGGTTGGGACAGCGTCGCGCCGGCAACCGGGTTGGAGACGGCGAGCTGGCCGTGCGCGGACGCGGGCGACCCGACCACGGCGAGCGCGATCGTGGCGCCGAGAACAACGGCGAACAGGCGGCATGCCGCGCGGACAGTAACCAGCCGGGTCGATCGCATCGGCCCATCATGGTGGCTTCCGCTGTGCCCGGCAAGACGCTACAGTCGCTTCCCAATGTCACGGGACCGGCTGATCGGGGAGATGTTGATGATGCCCTCTGTCGGTCGTCGCCGTGCACTGGCCGTACTGACCGGTGTTGTCCTGCTGGCCGTCGCGGGTACCGGATGCGGGTCGACCGACGAACCGGTGGACGCCAGCGCGCCCGTCGAGGTGGCCATCACCATCACCGAGGGCCGGGCCGAGCCGCAGCCGGGCCGGGTGGACGCGAAGAAGGGCCAGTCCGTCCGGATCACCGTGACCAGCGACGTTCCGGACCGGGTGCACGTGCACGGGTACGACGTCGGCGCGGAACTGCCCGCCGGTCAGCCGGCCACGGTCGAGTTCGTGGCGGACATGGACGGCCTGTTCGAGGTCGAGACGCACGAGTCGAGCGTGCTGCTGTTCCAACTGTTAGTCCGATGAGGACGGTCCCGGAGCTGCTCGCCCACGGGGTCGGCGGGCGGCAGGACCTGCCCATCCCGTTCGCGTACGCGGTGACCGGTGCTGCGCTCGCCCTGGTCATCTCGTTCGTGGTGCTGGGTGCGTTCTGGCGGGAGCCGCGGCTGGGTGACGCCGAGGCGGGTCGGCCGGTGCCGGCGCGGGTCGCCCGGCTGCTCGACTCGGCCGGTTGGCAGTGGGCGCTGCGATGCCTGGGACTGGTGTTCGCGGGCTACTTCGCGATCGGCCTGTTCTTCGGCCCGGACGTCGACCGCAACCCCACCGCCGGGCTGTTCTACGTGCTGTTCTGGGTCGGGCTGGTGCCCGCCTCGCTACTCTTCGGGCCGGTCTGGCGGGCGCTGAATCCCCTGCGTACGGCCTATCTGCTGGGTGCCGCGCTGATCCGTCGGGATCCGCGTCGGGGACTGCGGGCATTGCCGGCGCGACTGGGCTACTGGCCGGCGGCGTTCGGCCTGCTGGCGTTCGTCTGGCTCGAACTCGTCGCGCCGGAGCGGGCCACCGTGCCGGTCATCCGCACCTGGCTGGTGGCGTACGCGCTGCTGATGCTGGTTGGCGCGGCCGTGTTCGGGGTCGGTTTCTTCGACCGGGGCGACGCCTTCGAGGTGTACAGCGACCTGGTGGGCCGGCTCGCGGTGGTCGGCCGTCGCGACGACGGGGTGCTGGTCTGGCGCAACCCGCTGGAGGGGATGAGCGGCCTGGCGCCGGCTCCGGGACTCACCGCGGTGGTGGTCGTCCTGCTCGGCTCCACCCTGTTCGACAGCCTCTCCAACGCCCCGGCGTGGTTCCGGTTCGTGCAGAACACGCAACTGCCGGCGGTGTTCACCAACACCGTCGGGATGCTGGTGCTGATCGGCCTGGTGCTGGCCGCGTACGGCCTCACCTGCCTGCTCGCGGCGAAGCTGGCACCGGGGGTGCGGCCGGTCGACGTGGCGGCCGAGATCGCGCACTGCATCGTGCCGATCGCGGTCGGGTACGTGCTCGCGCACTACTACTCGCTGCTGGTCCTGGAGGGGCAGCGGACGATCGCGCTGCTCTCCGACCCGCTCGCCACCGGGGACGCGAACTGGCTGGGTACGGCGGACTGGTCGGTCAGCGCGGCCCTGGTCACCCCGACCGGGGTGGCCATGTTGCAGGTGACGCTGATCGTGCTCGGCCACCTGCTCGGTACGGTGCTCAGCCACGACCGGGCGTTGGTGCTGTTCCCCGGCCGGTCCGCGGTCACCGCGCAGGTGCCGTTGCTGGTGCTGATGGTCGGCTACACGGTCGCCGGCCTGCTGCTGCTCTTCGCCGGCTGACCCGGCACCGTCCCTGCCTGTCGTTCTTCCGGGGTCGCTTTCGCGGCCTCTCGACCTCCCCGCGTCCATCGAAGGTGGGAATGAGTCCCAGTTCTGACTTGCACACATAGCGATGTACGCATACTTTGTGGGAGTCGGCGCGGCGCGGAGAGAGGGCGACCCCATGGGTGCAGGCCACGACCACGGCGGGCACATGCTCAGGGCAGGCGAGAAGCACCGCCGCCCGCTCTGGGCCGCCCTCGCCGTACTGACCGTGTTCATGCTGGTCGAAGCCGTGGCTGCCTGGCTCACCGGGTCGCTGGCCCTGCTCTCCGACGCCGGACACATGTTCACCGACGTGCTCGGCATCGGCATGGCGCTGGCCGCGATCACCGCCGCCAGCCGCGCCCGACTCGACACCCAACGCACGTTCGGCCTCTACCGGCTGGAGGTGCTCGCCGCCCTCGGCAACGCCGTACTGCTCTTCGGAGTCGCGATCGCGGTGCTGGTCGAGGCCGTACGCCGGTTCGGTGACCCGCCCGAGGTCGCCGCCGGCCCGATGCTCGTCGTCGCCTTCGGCGGCCTGCTGGCGAACATCGTCGCCTTCCTGCTGCTGCGCTCCGGCGCCAAGGAGAGCCTGAACGTGCGCGGCGCCTACCTCGAAGTGCTCGGCGACCTGCTCGGCTCGGTCGGGGTCATCGTCGCCGCGCTGGTCATCACGTTCACCGGCTGGCTCTACGCCGACCTGGTGGTCGCGGTCGCGGTCGGTCTGTTCATCCTGCCGCGCACCTGGCAACTCGCCCGTGCCGCGATCCGGGTGCTGGTCCAGGCCGCCCCGGCGCACGTCGACGTGACCGAGGTACGCACCAGCCTGGCCGGCGTCGACGGGGTCTGCGACGTACACGACCTGCACGTTTGGACGCTCACCTCCGGCATGGACGTCGTCTCCGCCCACCTCAGCCTCGACCCCGGAGCCGAGGTCGGCCAGGTGCTCACCGCGGCAAGGGGACGGCTGCACGAGAGCTTCGGCATCGACCATGCCACCCTTCAGGTCGAGCCGCTAACCTCGGCCCGGTTGTGCCAGGACAGCCACTGGTGATTCGGCGGGAACCATCCGGTCGCCCGGCACGACTACCCGTGGGGGCCGTTTGCCATCGCCGTTGGGAGTTGAGCTGGATGCGGGTGTTCCGCCCACTTGCCGTTATCGCCGTCGCCTGTGCCACCGTGCTGGCGGCCATGCCCGCACCCGCCTGGGCGCACAACGAGCTGCGCGCCAGCAACCCGGCCAAGGGCGCCCAACTCGCCAGCGCGCCGGCCCAGGTGGTGCTCGACTTCGCCGAACGCCTCAACCCCAAGTTCACCACGGTCGCGGTGACCGACAAGGCCGGTGCGGTGGTCGGCGCCGGGCAGCCGGAAGTCAGCGGCCCGCGCGCGGTGCAGCGGCTCCGGCAGCCGCTCGACGCGGGGGACTACACCGTGGCGTACCGGGTGGTGTCGGTCGACGGGCACCCGGTCAGCGGCAAGCTCACCTTCACCGTGACCGCGCCCCCGCCCGCCAGCGCACCGGCGACCCCCTCTGCGGCGAGCCAACCCTCGACCGGGCCCGACCCGACCGGCGCACCCGTCGGCGCGACGGCGTCCCCGTCGGACGAGTTGCCGGGCGACCTGCCGGGTGACCTCGCCGGAGACGAGACCAGCACCGAAGGCGGGCGCAGCCTCGTACCCGGTCTGCTGCTCGCCGGTGTCGCCGTGCTGGTGATCGGCACCGGATTTCTGCTCGTCCGGCGCCGCCGGACCAGCCAGCCGTGACCGGCCCGGACCAGCGGGCCGTGGGCACACCGGACCAGGTGGTCGGTGTCGCCGATCGGCCCACCGCCGCGGGCCGCGCCTACCCCGGTGGGTGGCCGGTCGCCGCCGCCGGGCTGCTGGTCGCCGTCGGGGTGCTGGCCGCACTGCTGTGGTACGGCGGCGCCACCCGCCGGGAAATCCTGCCCGGCCTGGCCGACGCCGGCCCGATCACCCCGTGGGCGTTGCCCCTCGCCCGGCTCGGCATGCAGGTCGGTGCGGTCGTCACCGTCGGCCTCCTGCTCGCGGCGGTGCTGCTCTCGGCCCGTGCCGCCGGTGATGGCCTCTCCGCCACCGGCTACCGACGGGTACGGGCGGCGGCCTGGTCGGCGCTCGGCTGGTGCGTAGCCAGTGTCGCCGCGCTCTGCCTCACCCTCGCCGACGTACTCGGCCTGCCGATCGGCGAGGCGGTGTCGGTCACCTCGGTCGTCAACTTCGCCACCACCGTCCAACTGGGTCAGGCACTGGCCCTCTCCAGCTGGCTGGCCGGGGCGATCTTCCTGATCTGCCGGGCCGCGCTGACGCCACGAACAGCCGGTGTCGCGCTCCTGCTCGGCGTACTCGCGATGGTGCCGCCGGTTTTCACCGGACACGCCGCCGCGGCCAGCAACCACAAGCTCGCGGTCTCCGGGCTGCTGCTGCACGTCGTACCGGTGGCGCTCTGGGCGGGTGGGCTGCTGGCCCTGGCGCTGACCGGCCGCGCCAGGACCGACCAACTCGCCATCGCCGTACGCCGGTTCTCCCCGCTCGCCGCCGGCTGCCTGCTCCTGGTCGCCGCCTCCGGCCTGGTTTCGGCGTACGTGCGGCTGCCCGGCCTCGGCGCACTCCTCGACACCCGGTACGGCCAGCTCGTCCTGCTCAAGACCCTGCTGCTCGGTACGCTCGCCGCCGCCGGCTGGTGGCAGCGGCGCTCCGCCCTGCCTGGTCTGCTCGACGGCGACCGGAGCCGGTTCGTCCGGATCGCCACGGTGGAGGTGCTGATCTTCGCCGCCGCGATGGGCACGGCGGTCGCGCTGTCCCGGACCCCGCCGCCGGTGCCGGGCGGACCCGAGGAGAGCATCGCGCAGGCGCTGCTCGGCTACCCGCTGCCGGCGGCACCCGACGCCGGTCGGATTCTCGGTGACTGGCTGCCCGAACCGATCCTCGTCGCCGTCGCCCTCGCCGCCGCCGGCTACTACCTCGGTGCGGTGGCCCGGCTGCGCCGTACCGGCGAGCGGTGGCCGGTGTGGCGTACGGCCACGTTCCTGCTCGGCTGTGCCGTGATCGTGTTCGCCACCTCCAGCGGCCTGGCCCGGTACGCGCCGCTGCTGTTCAGCGTGTACCTGCTCCAGCAACTGCTGCTGACCACGATCGCGCCGATCCTGCTCGTGCTCGCCGCCCCGCTCACCCTGGCCCGACGAGTGCTGCCGGCATCCGTCACTCCCGGGTGGCCGGGTCCACGGGAGTGGCTGCGGGGAGCCGGGGCGTCCCGCGCCGGGCTGCTGCTGACCCGGCCGGTGGTGGCGGCGGTCCTGCTCGCGGGCACGGGTTTCCCGCTCTACTACACCGGGCTCTACGACCAGACCCTGCGTTCACACGCCGCGCACCTGGTCACGGTCGGCTGGTTCCTGGCCGCGGGTTGGCTCTTCTTCTGGGTCGTGCTCGGTACCGACCCGGTGCCACGGCGTACCGGCTACCCGGAGCGGCTGCTGGCCGTAGCGCTGCTGGTGGTGTCGCAGGTTGCGTTCGGGCTGGTCCTCGCGGGCTCGGACACCCTGCTCGCCGCCGACTGGTCCACCGCGCTGGCCCGCCTCTGGGGCGACCCACCCCTGGTCGACCAGCAGGCCGCCGGCCGCCTGCTCTGGTCGCTCGGCAGTCTCCCTCTCCTCGCCGTCCTGGTCGTCCTCGCCGTCCGCTGGTCTCGCGACCGGCAGTCGTCCACCCCGACCCCACCCGCCCCCGCGTCGACACCACCAGCGCCGGCCACCGGGCCACCCACCCCCGCAGCAAACCCGCACTCCCACTGACCGCCGGACCCGCACTTTCACGGAAATAGTCGCTATCCCGCGCTGAATAACCACTCTTTCCGTGAAAGTGCGTTGATTTGCGGGCGGGCGGGTGGGGCGGGTGATGGGGGCAGGGGTGGTCAGGAGCGGAGGCGCCAGCGGGTGGGGGTGTCCGGGGCCGGCGAGGACCCTGCCGCTGCATCGGCGGGTTCGGGTTCGGGCTCGGTTGTTGACCGCTCGGACGTTGTCGCGGCGGAGGCGGTGGGATCGGCGACACCGGACGGGGCCGGGATCGGGGCGGTGGGCTCCGGATCCGGTGCTGGCTCGGGCTGGCGGCGGCGGGCGATGGCGGCACCGGCGAGCGCGGCGGTGATGACCAGGACGATCAGCAGCCCGACCCGCAACACGTCCGAGAATCCGTCGGTGGCGACGTCGTCGCTGGCGGTGGTCTCGGTGCCGTCCTCGTCACCGGGGGCGGCACCGGCCGCCGCGGGCGGGGGAGCGGCCGGGGCGAGCAGGGCGACCACGGGTGCCGGGCCGCTGCCGGCAGCGGCGGCCGAGCCGGGCGGGGTGCTCCACCGCACCTGGGTGCCGTCCGAATAGGTCTGGGTCACGTCGAAGACGAGCTGTTCGGTCTCGGGCATCGGGCCCAGCGACACCACCAGCTCGGCGACGCCCGGCGCGGCCGGCGGTGCCGTACGGGTCCAGATGATCGCCGAGGTCACTTCGGTCACCTTGCCGTGGTGGATGCCACCGAGCGGCTGGGTGACCGGGCGGGTGGTGGTCGTCGGTCCCCAGTCCGGCACCGACATCGGGTACACCTCGGCGACCGGCGCCGACTCGGGCAGCCGCAACTCGACCCGGGTGGTGTACGCACCGGCACGCTCGTCCGGCACCCGGAAGGTGAGCTTGGCGGCGTCACCCCGGTACGCCTGGGCCGGCGTCACGGTCACGTCCGCCCGCGCCGGTACGGCGAACGCCGTCCCACCGCCGAGCGCGCCGATCACCAGGGCGCCCAGCAGTGCGGCGCGTACCGCCGGGTTCTTTCCGGCCCGTACCGATCCTGTCATCAGCGACCTCCTTCGACCCGTACCCGTGCCCCCCATCCTGGTAGTTCGCAGGCGAGGCCGGAAAGGTTCAATCCGCCGGTAAATCGGCGTCGCTGCCCAGGTACGCGAGCACCGCCAGCACCCGACGGTTGGTGTCCTCGGTCGGCGGCAGGTCGAGCTTGGTGAGGATGTTGCCGACGTGCTTGCCGACCGCCGCCTCGGAGACGACCAGTGTCCTCGCGATCGACGCGTTCGACCGCCCCTCGGCGATCAGGCCCAACACCTCCCGTTCGCGTACGGAGAGCCGGGCGAGCGGGTCGCGGCGGCGGCGCAGCAGTTGGCGTACCACCTCGGGGTCGACCACGGTGCCGCCGTCCACGATCCGGCGCAGCATGCCGACGAACTCGGCCACGTCGACCACCCGGTCCTTGAGCAGGTAGCCGACCCGTCGGCCATCGCCGGAGTCGAGCAACTCGGCGGCGTAGCCGAGCCGGACGTACTGGCTGAGCACGACCACGGCCAGGTCGGGACGGGTTCGGCGCAGCCGTACCGCCGCCCGGAGGCCCTCGTCGGTGAAGCCGGGCGGCATCCGTACGTCGGTCACCACCAGGTCCGGTGTGTGCTCGGCGACGGCCGCGACCAGCGTCTCGGCGTCACCCACGGCCGCGACCACGTCGAAGCCGAAGCGGTGCAGGAGCCCGACCAGCCCCTCCCGGAGCAGTACCCCGTCCTCGGCGAGGACCACCCTGGTCACCGGGGGCACGGCAACTCCACCCGGAGCAGGGTCGGCCCGCCGGCCGGGCTGGAGAGCAGCATCCGCCCGCCGACCACGGCCACCCGGTCGGCCAGCCCGGTCAGCCCGGTGCCCCGGTACGGGTCGGCGCCGCCCATACCGTCGTCGGTGACCTGTACGGTCACCCGCCCGGCCCGCCGCTCCAGACTCACCGACACACCGGTGGCGGAGCTGTGCCTGGCCGCGTTGGTGAGCGCCTCGGCGACCACGAAGTAGACCGCCGCCTCCAGGTGGCCGGGCAGCCGTCCGGAAAGTTCACTGTGGACGGTCACCGGGATCGGGCAGCGGTCGGCGAGTTCGCCGAGCGCGGCCGGCAGCCCCTGCTCGGTGAGTATCTGCGGATGGATCCCATGGATGATCTCCCGTAGCTCGACCATCGCCTGTTTCGCCTGCTCGTGCGCGGTGGCCAGGGTGCCGGCGGCGGCTGAGTCGGCGGGCAGGTCGAGCCGGGCCAGGCCGAGTTGCAGGGTGAGGCTGACCAGTCGTTGCTGGGCACCGTCGTGCAGGTCGCGCTCGATCCGGCGACGTTCGGACTCGAACGCGTCCACCAGCCGGGCCCGCGAGCGGGACACCTCGACCAGCTCCGCCCGCAGTCGTTCGCCCCCGCCGCCGTCGTGCAGCAGCATCCGGGCGACCGCGCCGTGCGCGCCGGCCAGCACCGCCAGCAGGTACGGCACCGCGGGCAGCAGGAGCAGGCCGGCGAGGGCGTACCGCAGGGCGGCTTCGACCGAGTCGACCGTGTCGAAACCGAGCGACACCGGGCCGACATCCTGTCCGACCAGGAACGGGCTGGCCACGAAGGTCACGATCAGCAGCGGTACGGCGAGCACCGCGCCGTACAGCGCCGGGACGGCGGTGACCAGCAGGAACGTGTAGCCCAGTGCCCGCCAGGTGGTCGCCTCGGCGTACCGGCCCCGGAGCCAGGGCCACAGGCCGGGTGCGGTCGGGGGGTGGTGGACGACCACCGGAGGGCCGGTGTCGACCAATCGCAGCCGACGCCGTTCCAGCGCCGCCACCGGCAGTGCGACCAGCGGTCCGAACGCCGCGACCAGCACCGCTCCGAACAGTACGGTCGACAGCAGGGTGCCCAGTGGCTGGAAGTCTCCGGTGGTGATCCGCCGGAGCGCGATCAGCCAGGGGAAGCCCAGCACCAGCGCCGGCAACGCCACCGCCGCCACCACCGGCGCCGTGCTGAGCAGATAGGCCAGTGACCGCCAGGGCCAGCCGCCGATCAGGAATCGCCGACGGGTCACCGATTCCAGCGGGGTACGCGAGGTGTCGTCGAGTACGGATTGCTGTTCGACGACCGCGGTTTCTTTGTCAGGAAGCACGGAATCGACGCTAACGGCCTGCCATCGGTGGATACATCCGTCTGGGGCTAGACCTCGGGTATGGCCAGCCCTACCCCGAACGGGCGATCGGTTTTGCTTCCCGCCTTTCGGCGGTATTCATCCGGCGGCGAGCACCGGTTGTCTTTCCACTGCCAGCCGTTCCATTAGCGGCACCGCGTGTTCGGGTCCGGGTAGGGCGGCGATCTCGTCCCGGAGCCGTACGGCGGCTTGGCGGTAGCCGTCGTCGGTGAGCACGGTGCTGACCGCCGCGGCGGCGGCTTCCGGGGTGACGCTGAACGCGTCGAGCACCCGGCCGACTCCGAGTTCCGCGCAGCGGGCCGCGTTGGCCGGCTGGTCGGCGCCCATCGGCGCCAGCACCATCGGCAGTCCGTGTTCCAGCGCCCCGATCACGCTGCCCGAGCCCGCATGCGATACCACCAGGTCGGACCGGGGCAGGACCAGTGCCTGCGGCACGAACCGCTCGATGCGTACGTGTTCGGGTTGCCGGCCGAATTCCGCCGGATCGATCTGCTGTCCCACCGTGACGAGCAGGTTGACGTCAAGTTTCCCAAGCCCGGCGATGAGCCGGGGAAAGAGGTCGCCGGACTCGATCGGGAACTCGGTGCCGAGGGTCAGGTAGACCCCGGGCCGATCATCCGTACGCCCGACCCAGGGTGCGGTTGCCGGTACGACCGGCGGCGTCGGCGTGACCGGGCGGATCGAGTGCGCCGTGGCGGGCAACGGGAAGGCCGGATCGCGGTAGCTCGGCGGGGCGGGGGAGAAGACCAGGTAACGGCTGAGCATGGCGAGTTCGGGATCGGGCGGCAGGTCGTACGCGGCGCGCAGCCCGTTCAGCGGTTCGGCGACGAGATCGGGCCGGATCAGCGAACCGGCGGCGAGCACCAGCACACTCGCGTACGGCAGGCCGAGGCGTTCGGCGGCGACCATGCTGCCGAAGTCCGCCTCGTCGCAGACCACCAGGTCGGGTTGCCAGGTGGGGCAGATATCGAGCATCCGGGCAGCCCGCTGCCGGGCGGCCCGACCAGCGAAGATGTCGTGTATCTCGCGGTCGATCTGCGCGTAGTCGATCGGCCGCAACGGAATGCGCTCGGGGGGCGCGGTGGGCGTAGCGCGCGGTGCGCCGGCCGGGGCTGCCTCGCTGACGACGGCCGTGAAACCGGCGGCTTCGACGGTCGCGGCCATGCCCGGGGTGCAGGCGAAGGCGACCTGGTGACCGGCGGCCTCGGCGGCGCGGGCGATCGGCACGAGCGGGATGAAGTGGCCACTGCCACCGGCGAAGCTGAAGAGGAAACGCACCCACCGACCTTTCCCTATCGGGTCGGCGGGTTCAACCTGATTCGCCGCCTTGACAGGGACGTCCGGTCACCGACGGAGCGGACCACCCTGGTACGGATTGCCGCCCTGCTCGCCGACTGAGGGTCACTGTCGGATTTTATTCCGCACGCTTGTGTTGAAACGCTGGTCGATGGGTGTTACAAAGGGTCGTGCCGAAGGTCGTCGACCATGATCAGCGTCGGGAGGAACTCGCCCGGGCGGTCTGGGCCGTGGTCGCCCGGGCCGGCGTCGAGGCTGCGACCGTACGCGCGGTGGCCGCCGAGGCCGGTTGGTCGATGGGGGCCCTTCGCTACTACTTCGCCACCCAGGACGGGCTGCTGCGGTTCGCCCTGGAGGTGATGCTCCGCCGTACGCCCGAACGGCTCAGGGCCCAGCTCGCGACCGGCCAGCCCGGCCTCGACCGGGCGCAACGGATCATCGAGGAACTGTTGCCACTCGACCAGGAACGACTCGCCGAAGGGCTGGTCTGGCTGGCGTTCCTGACCAGGGCCAGGGTCGACCGCAGCTTCGACGACCTGCGCGAGGTGGGCTGGCGCGGCGAACGGTACGTCTGCCGGCTCGCCGTGGCCGAGATCGCCGGCTGCCCGTGGCCGGCCGACCTCACCGCGCCGTTGCCCGGCGAGGTGCTCGAAGCCGAGTCGGCGGACCTGCACACCTTCGTCGACGGGCTCACCCTGCAGGGCGCCACCTTTCCCGAGGAACTGCCGCCGGAGCAGGTACGCCACCTGTTGCGCCGACGGCTCGAAATGCTGGAAACCGCCGTACGAGAGGATGGTCGATGAACGCCGGGTTGATCGGATCCCTGGTCCTGCTAGCTCTGATCGACAGCACGAGCTTCGGAACACTGCTGATCCCGATCTGGATGATGCTGGCCCCCGGCCGCCTGCACGCGTCCCGGCTACTGGTCTTCCTGGGCACGGTCGCCGTCTTCTACCTCGTGCTCGGTGTGGCGCTGACCGCCGGTGCCGCGGCGCTGCTGGACGACATCCGGCCCCTGCTCGACACCACACCGTTCCAGGTGGTGCAGCTTCTCCTCGGCATCGTCCTGCTCGTGCTCGCCTTCCGCACCGGCCGGAAGAAGGAAGGGGCCGAGCCGGGGCGGCTGATGCGGTGGCGCGAGCGGGCGATGACCGGTGAAGGATCGTCGAAGGCACTGATCGCACTGGCCCTGACCGCGGTCACCCTGGAAGCGGCGACGATGCTGCCGTACCTGGCCGCGATCGGGCTGCTGAGCGCGGCCGAGCTGGCACTGCCGCTGACCGCTGCCGTACTCGCCGGGTACTGCCTGGTGATGATCCTGCCGGCACTGGTGCTGCTGGGTGCCCGGATCGTCGCGGCGAATGCGGTGCAGCCGCTGCTCGTCTGGGTCAACGGATGGATGACGCGCAGCGCCGCCGAGACCACCGGCTGGATCCTCGGCATCGCCGGTTTCCTGCTCGCCTCGAACGCGGCCCGCGAACTGGGCCTCTTCGACGCGATCGACACCCTCTCCGGGGCGAAGTAGGGGGCCGCGGCTCAGTGGGCTATCGCCAGCCCGAACGGAACCGGTCCTAGGGCGCCGACCAGTGGGCGTACGACGAGCGGGAAGGTCTCGGTCCACCGGGCCGTGACCAGGCCACCCAGGTCGACCACCCACTCGGGCCGCCAACCCAGATCGGCCAGGAACCGCCCGGCGGCCCGCCTGGCCTCGGCCCGGTCACCGGACACGAACGCGGTGGGCGGGGTGGGCAGGCTGCCCGGGTCGGCCATCAGCGACACGTGCATGGTGTTCAGCGCCTTGACGACGAAGGTCGCCGGCAGGGCCGCCTGGATCTGCTCGGCCAGACTGCTGCCGGGATGGAGCAATTCGGTGGCGAAGCCGTCGTCGCCGATCCGTACCCCGTTGGCGACGTCGACCAGGATCCGGCCGGCGAGCGAACCGCGCAGGTCCGCCAGGGCCCGCACCGACACCGCGCCGGGCAGGGCGTTGACCACGATCTCGGCCCGGGCGGCGGCGTCGGCCGGTGACGCGACGGCGACGCCGTCGCCGCCCCAGGTCGAGCCTCCCGGCGTACGGGAACCGAGCACGACCGCGTGGCCTCGGGCGGCGAGCGGGCCGGCGAGCGCGCGGGCCACGTTGCCGGATCCGAGAATGGCGATGCGGGTCATCTGTGCCTCCGAGTGCGGGTGGACGCGGGGGAGTGGGAGCCGGCGCCGACGTTACGGTTGACCTTCAGCCGCAGGTAGTAGGCACTTTCGGGTGCCCAGGGCACTTTCGGGAGGACGTGTGGTGACACGCGGCGCCGCGCAACGGCGGGTGGCGGCACGGGAGGCGCACCTGGACGCGATGGCCGGGTGTCCGGGGCACCGGGTGCTGGACCGGCTCGGTGACAAGTGGGTCAGCCTGGTGCTGAAGGAACTCGGACCGGGCCCCCGACGGCATGCCGACCTGGCCCGCTCGGTTGCCGGCGCGAGCCAGAAGATGCTGACCCAGACCCTGCGCGGGCTGGAACGTGACGGGCTGGTCACCCGTACGGTCACCGCCGGGGTGCCGCCCCGGGTCGACTACCGGCTGACCGCGCTCGGCGCGGGACTCCTGCAAGCGATGCTGGTCGTGGTCGACTGGGCCGAGCGCCACGTCCCGGAGATCGACGCCGCCCGCGCCCGCTACGACGGGAAAATCGTCGGTCCGGCGGCGGGTTGACCTGTCCGGACCGGGCCGGCGGCTCCGACGTCTCGCTTGAACGGCACCGAGGAGGTGTCGGCGGAGAAGGAGGAAGCTCGTGAAGTACATGATCTTGTTGTCCGGTTCGCAGCAGGACTACGACGCGCTGGCCGGCAAGCCCGGCGACGGCCCGGCCTGGTCGGCGGCGGACGTGGCGGCGATGCACGAGTTCATGGCGGCGTGGAACAACGAACTGGTCGAGTCCGGCGAGTTCGTCGACGCCCAGGGACTGAGCGCCCCGGTCCACGCCCGGCGGATCCAGCTGCGCGACGGCGTACCGGTGGTCACCGACGGGCCGTACGCCGAAACCCAGGAGGTCCTGGCCGGCTACACCATCGTCGAGTGCAAGAGCTTCGACCGGGCGACCGAGATCGCCGCGCGCCTGGCGAACACCCCCCACCCGGACCAGGGTGGGTCCGGTCAGGAGTGGTACGTCGACGTACGGCCGATCGTGGCAGGCATCGAGGAACTGGACCTCTGATCGCCGACGTGTCGAACACCGAGGTCGAGAACCTGCTGCGCGTGCTGGCGCCGCAGGTCCTCGGCGCGGTCGTACGCCGCTACGGGCACTTCGACACCGCCGAGGACGCGACCCAGGAGGCGCTGATCGCGGCCACGACGCAGTGGCCGGAGGAGGGCGTCCCGGACAACCCGCGCGGCTGGCTGATCACGGTCGCCTCGCGCCGGCTGACCGACCTGCTCCGCAGCGAACAGGCCCGGTTGCGCCGGGAGGACACCGTCGCCCGGTGGGCCCTACCGGAGCAGTGGCTTGCGCCCGCCGCCGACCAACCGGCGGCGGACTCCGACGACACGCTCGTCCTGCTGTTCATGTGCTGCCATCCCGCGCTGACCCCGGCCGGGCAGATCGCGCTGACCCTGCGCGCGGTCGGCGGTCTGAGCACCGGGGAGGTGGCGCGGGCCTTCCTCGTGCCGGAGGCGACCATGGCCCGGCGGATCAGCCGGGCCAAGCAGCGGATCAGGGACAGCGGCATCCCGTTCGGCCTGCCCCCGGCCACCGAACGCGCCGGACGGCTCGGCGCGGTGCTGCACGTGCTCTACCTGATCTTCAACGAGGGGTACGCCAGCACCGCCGGGCCCAATCTGCACCGCGCCGAGCTGTCGACCGAGGCGATCCGGCTGACCAGACTGGTGCACCGACTGCTGCCCGACGACGGCGAGGTGGCCGGACTGCTCGCGTTGATGCTGCTCACCGACGCCCGGCGGTTGGCGCGTACGGGGCCGGACGGCGCGCTGGTGCCGATGGCGGAGCAGGACCGCAGCCGGTGGAACGGGGGGCAGGTCAACGAGGGGGTCGGCCTGCTCACCGAGGCGCTGCCGCGCGGGGAGACCGGCCCGTACCAGCTCCAGGCGGCGATAGCCGCGATCCACGACGAGGCACCGACCGCCGAGGCGACCGACTGGCCTCAGATAGTCGCCCTGTACGAGCTGCTCCTGCGCCTGTCCGACAGCCCGGTGGTGGCCCTGAACCACGCCGTCGCGGTGGCGATGGCCCGGGGCGCAGACGCGGGGCTGGACCTGCTCGGCAAGCTCGAAACCGACCAGCGGATCGCCGGAGACCACCGCCTGCACGCCGTCCGCGCCCACCTGCTGGAGATGTCCGGCGACCACCCCGCAGCCCGCGCAGCGTACGAGAAGGCGGCCAGCCTGGCGACCAGCCTGCCGCAACAGCGCTACCTCAACACCCGCGCGGCCCGCCTCGCCGAGGACCGGTAGTTCAGGTAACGGTCCCCGGAACGTGGCGGGAGTCAGCCGACCTGGTTGTTGTCCTTGAGCGCGCCCCAGCCGTGCCAGTTGTCGATCTCGATCCACGCGCTGACCCGAGCGCGATCCCGTCGCGGGTACGTCCGACCTGTGTAGTGCTGGGACAGTCGGTCGATGTCCGCGTGGCCGTCGTCCGTACGCATTTCGACGACGCGTCCCATGACACTGACGTGGGTGTACCAGCCGCTCTCGTCCAACACGGTGAGCGAAACCCGAGGGTCGTTCTTGAGGTGGCTCAGCCGACGGCGACCCTCGTCCATGTTGACCATGATCCGGCCCTCGTCCCACAGGTACCAGGTGGCGGCGGACACCGGCTGACCGTCCGCCTTGAGGGTGGTGATGACGGCCGGGTTCGGCTTACGCAGCATGGCGATCGCGGTTTCGGGCAGCGGCGGCTTCGACATGAACCAATTCTCCTCATCGGGTCAGCGTGACTTCGCCCACGTTACGCACGTGCCGAGTCACGATCCACTTCCCAGCCGCAAAGCGCTTCGCGTCGAGTTCCGCGGCAGATGGGTTGCGCTGTACCTACTGGTATGTACAGACTGTCGGCATGGACTCGCGACAACTGCTGGTCGAGACGATGAGCGAGCTGATGTGGGCGCGCGGCTACGCCGACACCAGCCCGCGTGACGTACGCGAACGGTCCGGGGTGGGCCAGGGCAGCATGTACCACCACTTCCCGACCAAGCGGGACCTTGCCCTCGCCGCCCTTGAGCGCAACGTCGCCGACCTGCTGCCGGCCGCGTCCGAACTCGACGGTCCGGGCGACCCGATGGCCCGGATCGAGGCCTATCTGATGCGTCCTCGCGACGCCCTCAAGGGCTGCAAGGTAGGCCGGATGACCCAGGACCCGCAGGTCCGCGAGGACCCGGTGCTACTTGCCCCGGTGGCGCGTGCGTTCGCCCAGGTCCACGTCAGCTGGGTGAAGGTGCTCGGTGAGGCGGTCGCCGCGGGCGAGCTGCGGGACGACCTCGACCCCGAGCGCCTCGCCCACACCCTGATGGCCGTCCTGCAGGGCGGCTACGTGCTCGCGATCGCGCAGCAGGACCCGGGCCTCTTCGACGACGCCCGTGCCGGCGCCCTCGACCTGCTCCGGGCGGCGGCACCATCCGCGCCGAACGACAAGAACAACAGGAGGAAGTGAACGTCATGACGGTACGCATCGGCATCAACGGGTTCGGGCGGATCGGGCGCAGCTACCTACGCGCCGCCCTGGCGAGCGACGCGGACGTCGAGGTGGTCGCGGTCAACGACCTCACCGACGCCCGCACGCTGGCCACCCTGCTCGAATGGGACTCCATCTTCGGCCACCTCGACGGTGTCGCCTTCGAGGGCGACGCGATCACGGTCCGGGGCAAGCGCATCACGGTCCTCGCGCAGCCCGACCCGGCCGCCATCGCCTGGGGTGACGTCGGCGCCGACGTCGTCATCGAGTCCACCGGCCGCTTCACGGACGCAGTCACGGCCGCGGCCCATCTCAAGGGCGGCGCGAGGAAGGTCGTCATCTCGGCCCCGGCCAAGGGGGACGTTCCCACGTTCGTCCTCGGGGTGAACGACGACAGGCTCGACCCGGACAGCCACGACGTCTTCTCCAACGGCTCGTGCACCACGAACTCGCTCGCGCCGCTGGCGAAGGTGCTCAACGACTCGTTCGGCATCGAGTCCGGCCTGATGACGACGGTCCACGCGTACACGGGTGACCAGCGGCTGCACGACGCCCCGCACTCCGACCTGCGCCGGGCCCGTGCCGCCGCCGTCTCGACCATCCCGACGTCGTCCGGCGCGGCGAAGGCGATCGGCAAGGTCATCCCCGAACTCGACGGGCGCCTCACCGGCGCCGCGCTGCGCGTCCCCGTCCCGGTCGGCTCGATCACCGACCTCACCGTGGTCCTGCGGCAGAGCGTCGGCGTCGACGACGTCAACGCGGCGTTCCGCGAGGCGGCTGCCTCCGAGCGGCTGCGACGCTACCTGCAGTACTCCGAGGCGCCGCTGGTCTCGGCGGACATCGTCGGCAACCCGTACTCGTCGATCTTCGACGCGCCGCTGACCCAGGCCGTCGGCAACCAGGTCAAGGTGCTCGGCTGGTACGACAACGAATGGGGATTCTCCAACCGGCTCGTCGAGTTCTCCGAGCGGATCGCCGCAACCGCCTGACGCCCGGCAGGCACCACTGACAGCCCCGAAATTTTGGCGGGTATTTGGCGCTACCGGCGGCGGATGGCTGTCGACAACCGAATTCAGCCGGACACACGACGAAGGCCCGCGATCGGATTTCTCCTCATCACGGGCCTCTTCGTGTTGGTCGAAGCTTTCTTGGCAAGTGTGCCCCCGGCAGGATTCGAACCTGCGCCCCCGCCTCCGGAGGGCGGTGCTCTATCCCCTGAGCTACGGGGGCTCAGCGACCGGGAAAGAGTAGCAAACACCCGGCCCGGCAGCCGAATCGGTATCCAACAGGCATGGCGCCAGGGGTTGGGGGCGGCGTGCCCCACGTCGGAATCAAGCGTGACCGCCCAGAGTGGGGTACGCCGCCCCCAACCCCACCCCGCCAACCTCAGGAACGACCACACGAAGGCAACGCGTACGGGGCGATCCGGGGCGGGAGTCGCCGTGGCCACTCGCCTCGGCCCCAGGACCCGTCCACCACCACGTGCACCAACCGGCCGTCGACCCCGCTCAGCCGCAGCAGGAAGTCCCGGGGAAGTGGCGGGTCCACCGTGGGCGTGGTGATCATGAACTTCATCCGCCCCCGTTGGGACATCGCGGAGATGACGTCCGCCGCCGGTGCCACACCGTGCAGTCGCGTACGACCGAGCCAGCAGAGTTCCGCACGGTGCTCCTGGGCGGAGCGGACGATCCCGGGGTACTCCTGGCGCATCCAGATGCGTACGGCGTCGACGCAGAGGCCGCAGGCACGGTCGGTGGGCTCGCGTGGGCCGAGTCCCCAGGCGTGCAGGTACTCGCTGACGGTGGTCGGTTCGATCGTGAGCCCGAACTGACGCTCGATCAGTGCGGTGACACTCTGTCGGGTCCAGAGCGGATCGTCGAACCCGAACTGGTCCGGATACCTGCCCCGCAGCGCGTCGATCAGCTCAAGTTCCTGATCGCGGCTGAGCGCCTCTGCCGGGCCCGACCGCTGCCCGCGCCGAGCGGCCACCGCGCCGTCGCCGCCGATGGTGTGCCGCCGGCACCAACTGGTGACGGAACGTCGCGCGTCCTTGAGAACAACCCCCACGACTGGGGCAACGAGCCCGGATCATGACTGGTCACGATATCTACGGAGAAAACTCCCTAAAGTGCACAGTCGGGCATAACGGTACGTATCAGGGTAGAGCGGGCTACTTCGCGCCTACTTTGTCGAGCAGTGCCTGGATTGCAGTGATTTCCTTCTTTTGGCCGGCGACCATGGTCCCGGCCAGGGACTGCACCTGCTCGTCGTCGGACTGATCCAGCGCCGCCTCGGCCATGTGGATGCCACCGAGATGGTGGTTGAGCATCAGCCGGAGGAACATCGTGTCGAAGTCCTGGCCGGTCGCCGCCCGTAGCTGGGCCCGCTCGGCGTCGGTGGCCATGCCGGGCATCAGGCCGTCGTGAATCGTGCCGCCGCCGTCCGGCATCCAGGCCATCCTCGGCGTGGTGCCGGTCGGGGTCAGGTGCCAGTCGCGCAGCCAGGTCTGCATGATGCCGATCTGGGCCTGCTGGGTCAGCGCGATGTCGGCACCGAGCGTCCGTACGTCCGGGTCGGTGGCCTTCTCGTGCGCGAGCATGGACATCTCGACGGCCTGGGCGTGGTGGGTCGACATGTCCCGCGCGAACCCGGCCTCGACCGAGGTCTCGCCGGGCCGGGTCAGGCCCGGGATCAGCAACCCGGCGGCCACGCCGAGGACCAGTCCGACCGCGATCCCGATCGCCACCCAGCCGGTGCTGAACCGGCGACGGCCCTCACCCGTGGCCGAGTTGTCGTCGAAGTCGCCGGAATCGTCGTCGTCGCCCGACGAGCCGTCCCGCTCGAAGTCCTCGTCCCCGAGGTCTTCGAGCTGTTCGAGTCGCGGGTCGTCGGCGCCCGACGCGCCGGCCGGAGCCGACGCGTCGGGGCGGGTTGCTGTACCCATCGGTGTCTTGTCCCTTACTGGGTTGCGCCGTCTTTGCCGAGGTCACGTGGGGTGGTGCCGGTGGCGGTGATGCCGCCGGAGCAGCTTGCGCCCTGCTCGATGCCAGCGTTGGTACGCAGCGCCCGGATGAACGTGTCGATCCGGCTGTCGTCCGCGTTGTCGACCTTGAGCTGGTAGCCCCAGGCCTGCAGCGAGATCGGCTTGTCCAGGTTGTCGATCGGGCTCATCAGCATGTACTCGTTGCCGCGTACCTTCTCGGCCAGCTTCGACACCTGGTCGGCCGGCAGCCCGGTCTTGTACGAGACCCAGACTGCGCCGTGCTCCATGCTGTGCACCGCGTGCTCGCTGGCGATCGGCGCGTCGTAGACGTCACCCATGCAGTTCTGCCAGTTGAAGTTGTGCTTGCCGCCCACCGGCGGGGTGAGCGAGTAGCTGACCGGGCCCCAGGCGTGGTCAGAGGCGGTCAGCGACTTGTCCGGCGACTCCCGGTAGTCCTTGATCCCGTCGATGCCGGCGGCCTGGTCGGCCCAGGGCTTGGCACCCTGGAACACCGCCCAGCCGCCCCACCCGATGATCCCGACGGCGAGTACGCCGACGGCGACGAAGAGGGCGATCGGGCCCCAATTGCGGCCCTGGCTGACCTTGACCGGGGCGATCGGCTTGCGGGGGCCCTTGCCTCCACCGCCCGCGCCTCGACCTTGCCCGCCGGGGCGGCCGCCACCGGGGTTACCGGTTGCTGGCTTGCCACCCGCCGCCGGCTTTCCACCGGCCGCCGGCTTCTTACCGGTGCTGACCACGGACGGACGGCTTTGATCGCCACCCTGGGTGCTGATGCTCATGGTGCCTCGTCAGGTCGGTCGGTCAGGGGGTGGCGGGTCACAAAGGCGCAGGGTGTCCGCCGAGTGACCGAGTCTACCCCCGGTAACATGTTTCGGTGACTCCCGCCAATCTCGCCGAGGTCGTCCGTACCGCCGCTCAGGCGGTCTTCATATCCCGTGGGCTCGATCCGTCCCTGCTGCCGGAGTCGGTGACCCTGGAGCGACCGCGCAACCCCGAGCACGGCGACTACGCCTCCACGCTCGCCATGCAGCTCGCCAAGCGGGTCGGGGTGCCGCCCCGTGAGCTGGCCGCTGGCCTGGCCGACGAGCTGAGCCGGGCAGTCGGCATCAAATCGGTCGAGATCGCCGGCCCCGGCTTCCTCAACATCCGTCTCGACGCGGCCGCCGCCGGGCAGTTGGCCCGCGTGGTGGTCGAGGCGGGTCGGGCGTACGGCCGCAGTGACGTGCTGGCCGGCGAGCGGATCAACCTGGAGTTCGTGTCGGCGAACCCCACCGGACCGGTGCACATCGGCGGGGTCCGGTGGGCGGCGGTCGGCGACGCGCTCAGCCGGCTGCTCCGGGCGACCGGCGCCGACGTCACCACCGAGTACTACTTCAACGACGCCGGCTCGCAGATCGACCGGTTCGCCCGTTCGCTGCTCGCCGCCGCGAAGGGCGAGCCGGCTCCCGAGGACGGCTACGGCGGGGAGTACATCGCCGAGATCGCCGCCGCGGTCCAGGCGCTGCATCCGGACGTGCTCGACCGCCCCGACGCGGTCGCCCAGGAGGTGTTCCGGGTCGAGGGCGTCGCGCTGATGTTCGACGAGATCCGGTCCTCGCTGGACCAGTTCGGGGTCCGGTTCGACGTCTACTTCAACGAGAAGGACCTGCACGACCGGGGCGAGCTGGACCTGGCCCTGGTCCGGCTGACCGACCAGGGACGGACGTACGAGCTGGAGGGCGCCACCTGGCTGCGTACCACCGACTTCGGTGACGACAAGGACCGGGTGCTGCGCAAGTCCAACGGCGAGTGGACCTACTTCGCCGCCGACTGCGCGTACTACCTGGACAAGCGGGAGCGCGGCTTCGGCCGGGTCGTGATCATGCTGGGCGCCGACCACCACGGCTACGTCGGCCGGATGCGGGCGATGGCCGCCTGCTTCGGTGACGACCCGGACCAGACCCTGGAGATCCTGATCGGGCAGTTGGTCAACCTGGTCCGGGATGGTCAGCCGCTGCGGATGTCCAAGCGGGCCGGCACCGTGGTCACCCTGGAGGACCTGGTCGAGGCGATCGGGGTGGACGCGGCCCGGTACGCGCTGGCCCGCTACTCCAGCGACTCGCCGATCGACATCGACGTGGAGCTCTGGACCCGGGCCAAGAGCGACAACCCGGTCTACTACGTCCAGTACGCGGGCGCCCGTACCGCCGGGGTCAGCCGGCATGCCGCCGAGGTCGGACTGACCCGGGGCGAGCCGGACGCGTTCCGGCCCGAACTGCTCGCGCACGAGAAGGAGAACGAGCTGCTCAAGGCGCTGGCCGAGTACCCGGCCGTGCTCGCCACCGCGGCCGAGCTGCGCGAGCCGCACCGGGTCGCCCGCTACCTGGAGGAACAGGTGGCACAGTCGTTCCACCGGTTCTACGACAACTGCCAGGTGGTGCCGAAGGGCGACGAGGAGATCACCGACCTGCACCGGGCCCGGCTCTGGCTGGTCGACGCCACCCGCACGGTCATTGCCAACGGACTGGAACTACTTGGGGTCTCGGCCCCGGAGAAGATGTAAGTGATGCGTGCTCACGAGGCCGGGGCGCTGCACGGCGACCTCGGCAGCCGGGGACCGGCGTGGCTGCGTACGCCCGAGGACGTCAACGCCCTCGTGCCGCAACTGTGGCCGCGGACCGTCACCCGCGACGCCGACGGTGAACTGACCGTCGGCAACCTGCGGATCGGGGCGCTGACAAAGATGTTCGGCACCCCGATCTACGTGCTCGACGAGGAGGACCTGCGGTCGCGCTGCCGCGACTTCCGGGCCGCCTTCCCGGGCGAGGACATCTTTTACGCGGGGAAGGCGTTCCTCTGCAAGGCGGTGGTCCGGATCATCGCCGAGGAGGGGCTGTTCCTGGACGTCTGCTCCGGTGGTGAGCTGGCGGTGGCGCTCGCCGCCGACATGCCGGCCGAACGGATCGGCTTCCACGGCAACAACAAGTCGGTCAGCGAGCTGTCCCGGGCGCTGGACGCCGGGGTCGGCCGGATCATCGTCGACTCGTTCGACGAGATCGACCGGCTCACCGAGCTGGCCCGGGAGCGCGGGGTCCGGCCTCGGGTGCTGATCCGGGTCACCGTCGGGGTCGAGGCGCACACGCACGAGTTCATCGCCACCTCGCACGAGGACCAGAAGTTCGGCTTCTCGCTGGCCGGCGGTGCGGCTGCCGCCGCCGCGTTCCGGATCCTCGACGACGACGTGCTGGAACTGCGCGGGCTGCACTCGCACATCGGTTCGCAGATCTTCGACACCAGCGGCTTCGAGGTCTCGGCCCGGCGGGTGCTGAGCCTGCAGGCGCAGATCCGCGACGCCCGCGGGGTCGAACTGCCCGAGCTGGACCTCGGCGGCGGCTTCGGCATCGCGTACACGACGCAGGACGACCCGTCGACCCCGCACGACCTGGCCAAGCGGATCAACAAGATCGTCGACGGTGAGTGCGAGGGGCTGCGGCTGGCCAAGCCGCACCTGAGCTTCGAGCCCGGCCGCGCGATCATCGGCCCGGCCATGTTCACCGCGTACGAGGTCGGCACGGTCAAGGACGTCGATGGGCTGCGGACGTACGTGAGCGTGGACGGCGGGATGAGCGACAACATCCGTACCGCCCTGTACGGCGCCTCGTACTCGGCCACGCTGGCCAACCGGCGCTCCGACGCCGAGCCGATCCTGGCCCGGGTGGTGGGAAAGCATTGCGAGTCCGGGGATGTGGTGGTGAAGGATGAATTCTTGCCCGCCGACGTACAGCCCGGAGATCTTCTCGCCGTGCCCGGCACGGGTGCCTACTGCCGGAGCATGGCCAGCAACTACAACCATGTCCCGAGGCCCCCGGTGGTGGCGGTCCGCGGCAACGAGGCACGCGTGATTGTCCGGCGGGAGACCGAAGACGATCTGCTGGCATTGGATGTGGGATGACGAAGCCTGTCCGCTTGGCGCTGCTCGGTTGTGGCACGGTCGGCAGCGAGGTGGTACGGCTGCTGCACGAGCAGGCCGCCGACCTCACCGCCCGGATCGGCGCACCGCTGGAGATCGCCGGCATCGCGGTCCGCCGGCAGGGCCGCAACCGGGGAGACCTGCCGGTCGACCCGGCGGTCTTCACCACCGACGCGCTCGGCCTGGTCAAACGGGACGACGTCGACGTGGTGGTGGAGATGGTCGGCGGCATCGAACCGGCCCGCACCTGGCTGGTCGAGGCGCTGCGAGCCGGCAAGAGCGTGGTGACGGCGAACAAGGCGCTGCTCGCCGAGGACGGCGGTTCGCTGCACGACGCCGCCGCGGAGAGCGGTGCCGACCTCTACTACGAGGCGTCGGTCGCCGGTGCGATCCCGCTGCTGCGCCCGCTGCGCGAGTCGTTGCAGGGTGACAAGATCACTCGGGTCACCGGCATCGTCAACGGCACCACCAACTTCATCCTGTCCGCGATGGACGCCACCGGGGCCGGCTTCGCCGAGGCGCTCGACGAGGCCACCGAACTGGGGTACGCCGAGGCCGACCCGACCGCCGACGTGGAGGGCTTCGACGCGGCGGCCAAGGCCGCCATCCTCGCCTCGCTGGCCTTCCACACCCGGGTCAGCGCGGCCGACGTCTACCGCGAGGGCATCACCGAGGTCACCGCCGCCGACGTGGCCAGCGCCAACGCCATGGGCTGCACGATCAAGCTGCTCTGCATCGCCTCGCGCGGCCCGGACTCCACCGGGGCCGAGTCGATCGGGGTACGGGTCTACCCGGCGATGATCCCGCGCAGCCACCCGCTGGCCAGCGTCGGCGACGCGTTCAACGCGGTTTTCGTGGAGGCGGTCTCCGCCGGCCAGTTGATGTTCTACGGCCGGGGTGCCGGTGGCGCGCCGACCGCGAGCGCGGTGCTCGGCGACGTGGTGGCGGTCTCCCGTAACCGGCTTGCCGGCGTCCGTACGCCCAGCGAGTCGGCGTACGCGGCGCTGCCGATCCGGCCGATGGGGGAGGCGGTCACCCGCTACCACATCAGCCTCGACGTTGCCGACCGCGCCGGTGTGCTGGCCACCGTCGCCGGGGTCTTCGCCCGGCACGAGGTGTCGATCGCGACCGTCCGGCAGGCGTCCGCCAGCACCGGCGGCAACACCGGCAGTACGGCGACCGTCGGGCGCGGCGGTGACGCGATCCTGGTGATCGTGACGCACGCCGCCCCCGACGCGGCCCTGGCCGCCACCGTCGAGGAGCTGCGCGGGCTCGACATCGTCCGCTCGATCGCCAGCGTGCTCCGGGTCGAGGGCGGCGTCTGAGCCGATTCGACGGTGGGGCGGGGTGTGGGGCCGCGTCCGAGCTGATTCGACGGCGGGGCGGGGTGTGGGGCCGCGTCCGAGCTGATTCGACGGCGGGGCGGGGTGTGGGGCCGCGCCCGAGCTGATTTCGACGGTGAGGCTGGCGGGCGGGGCCGCGCCCGGGTCGGGCCGACGGTGGGACCGGGTGGGGGACGGTGGTGTCCCGCCAGATGGGTAACCATGGGTGCGCGGGCGCGGCCACCGGCACCCTGGGTCACGCTGGACCCACCTTCACCCGGCGTCCGCCCGTACCGGCGGCGACGCATCGACGAGGAGATCGACATGTGGCGGGGTTTGATCGAGGCCTACCGGGACCGGTTGCCGGTCACCGACGCCACGCCGGTCGTCACGCTGCACGAGGGGAACACCCCGCTGCTGCCCGCGCCGGTGCTCTCCGCCCGTACCGGCTGCGACGTCTACCTCAAGGTGGAGGGGGCCAACCCGACCGGTTCGTTCAAGGACCGGGGGATGACCGTCGCGGTCTCCCGCGCGGTCGAGACCGGTAACAAGGCGATCATCTGCGCCTCCACCGGCAACACCAGCGCGTCGGCCGCCGCGTACGCGGCCCGGGGCGGGCTGAGCTGCGCGGTGCTGGTGCCGCAGGGCAAGATCGCGCTGGGCAAGCTGGCCCAGGCGCTGGTCCACGGGGCGAAGCTGTTGCAGGTCGAGGGGAACTTCGACGACTGCCTGGCGCTCGCCTCGAAGCTCGCCCAGGACTACCCGGTGGCGCTGGTCAACTCGGTCAACCCGGACCGGGTGCACGGCCAGAAGACTGCCGCCTTCGAGATCGTCGAGGCGCTCGGCGACGCCCCGGACATCCACTGCCTGCCGGTCGGCAACGCCGGCAACATCACCGCGTACTGGCTGGGCTACCGGGAGGACGTCCAGGCGGGTAACGCCACCCGGCACCCGAAGATGTACGGCTTCCAGGCGGCCGGCGCCGCACCGATCGTCAACGGCGAGGCCGTACGCGAGCCGTCCACCATCGCCACCGCGATCCGGATCGGCAACCCGGCGAGCTGGACCGGGGCGCTGGACGCGCGGGACGCCTCGGGCGGGCTGATCGCGGCGGTGACCGACCGGGAGATTCTCGCCGCGTACCGGTTGCTCGCCCGTGAGGTGGGCGCGTTCGTGGAGCTGGGCAGCGCGGCCAGTGTCGCCGGGCTGCTCCAGCAGGCCGAGGCGGGTACGGTTCCGGCCGGCTCGACGATCGTCTGCACGGTGACCGGGCACGGGCTGAAGGACCCGGAGTGGGCCATCTCCACCGCCCCGTCGCCGACCACCATCGGCAACGACGTGATCGCCGCCGCCCGCGCCCTCGACCTGGTCTGACCGTCCGCCCGCCCGCATCCCAGGCGGCGCGACGATCTTGCACTTGTGGTGGGACACAAATCCGGATGAGTGCCCTGAACCCAGGCGCCACAAGTGCAAGATCGTCGAGGGAATCGGTGGGGGGCTGGGTTTAGCGGTGGGGGGGTGGTGGGTGGGGGCTTGCTGCTGTGGTGGGGTTGTCGCCGGGGGGCGGGCCGGGGTTGGGAGTGGACGGGTCGGCATCTAGTTGCTCGGCGGACGCGGCGGCGATGAGCAGGGCGGTGGCCCGCTCGACGGTTGCCAGCTCCTCGACTGAGAGCCGGCTGAGGACGCTTTGCATCCGGGTGTTGCCGGCGTTCAGGATGCCCTCCATGAGCTTGCGGCCGGACGGGCTCAGCTCGACCCGGCGGACCCGCCGATCGCGCGGGTCCTCACCCCGTACCACGAGATCCTGCGCGACCAGGCGGTCGACGATGCCGGTCATGGTCGCCAGGCTGACCCCGACGGTGCCGGACAGTTCCCGGCCGGAAGCGCTGCCGCTGTACGAGAGCAGGATCAGTATTTTCAGCTGCGGCAGGGTGAGGTGCAGCGAGAGGAGCGGATCGGAGCGGTCGGAGGCGAACAGCTGTTGCATCCGACGTTGACCATCCATGATGGCCCCGATGAGCCGGGTCCGGTCGGCCAACGCTCCGCCCGCCTCCTCGCCGCGGTGGTGGCGGTGACGGAGGTCGTTGCCACTGGCCACCGGACGTTAGCAGGCACCCCCGGCCTCACGCGAATTGTTCGTGTCAGGCAAAATATTCGTGTCGCGCCCTGACTTCCCCAGGAGAGCTCGCCCATGTCGTTGTTTGCCAGACTCAGTCTCGCCAACCGAGGGCTGGTCGCCCTCATCGCGGTGGTGATCACGGGCTTCGGGGTGTACGCCGTCCCCTCGCTGAAGCAGCAACTCCTACCGTCGCTGGAGTTCCCGGCGGCCTTCATCGTGGCCAGCTACCCGGGAGCCTCGCCCGAGATCGTCGAAGCGCAGGTCACCGAGCCGATCGAGAACAGCATCCAGGGCGTCGCCGGCCTCACCAAGGTCACCTCGACCTCGCGTGAGGGCGCCACGACCGTCCAGGTCGAGTACGAGTTCGGCAGCGACCTCGACGGCATGGTCAACAAGATGGAGACCGCGCTCAACCGGATCAGCACCCAGCTGCCCGAGGGCGTTGAACCGCTGGTCTTCGCCGGCAGCACCGACGACCTGCCGGCGGTCGTACTGGCCGCCAGCGGCAGCGGGGACAAGCAGGCGCTGGCCGACAAGCTGCGGGCCACCGTCGTACCCGAACTCGAGGGGATCGACGGGGTACGCACGGTCGAGGTGACCGGTGCGCCCGACCAGCAGGTCGTGATCACCCCCGACCCGGCCAAGCTCGCCGGGCTCGGCATCGCGCCGACCGCCATCGGCACCGCGCTCAAGGCCAACGGGGTGGCCATCCCGGCTGGCACGCTGGTCGACGGCAGCCAGGCCCGTACGGTGCAGATCGGTACCCGGATCGGCACCATCGAGGACCTGCGCGGCATCTTCGTCAGTCCGACCGCTCCCGGCGCTCCCGCGGTCAAGCTCGGCGACATCGCCACGGTCGAGCAGCAGGTCGCCGCCGCGACCGGGTTCACCCGGACCAACGGCCAGGAGAGCCTCGGCATCCAGGTCACCGCGTCGCCGGACGGCAACGCGGTGAACATCTCGCACGAGATCCGGGACAAGCTCGCCGACCTCGGCGAGGCGTCGGGAGCCGACCTCACCATCGTCTTCGACCAGGCGCCGTACGTGGAGAAGTCGATCGAAAGCCTGACCACCGAGGGCCTGCTCGGCCTGGTGATGGCCGTCCTGGTCATCCTGGTGTTCCTGCTGTCGGTGCGGTCCACGCTGGTCACCGCGGTCTCGATCCCGCTCTCCGTGCTGGTCGCGCTGATCGCGCTCTGGGTCGGCGACTACTCGCTCAACCTGCTCACCCTCGGCGCGCTGACCATCGCGGTCGGCCGGGTGGTGGACGACTCGATCGTCGTACTGGAGAACATCAAACGACACCTCGGGTACGGCGAGGACAAGCGCCAGGCCATCATCACCGGCGTACGTGAGGTCTCCGGCGCGGTGACCGCGTCCACCCTCACCACGGTCGCGGTGTTCGCACCGATCGCCCTGGTCGGTGGCTTCGTCGGGCAGATCTTCGCCCCGTTCGCGATCACCGTCACGGTGGCGCTGCTCGCCTCGCTGGTGGTCTCGCTGACCGTCATCCCGGTGCTCGCGTACTGGTTCCTGAAGCCGGCCGCCGGTGGTGCGGGCGAGGCCGCGGTACGCGCCGCCGCCGAGGAGAAGGAACTGCGCAGTCCGCTCCAGCGGGCGTACCTCCCGGTGATCGGCTTCGCCACCCGGCGTCGCTGGTCCACCGTGGCGATCGGGCTGGTGGTGCTCTTCGCCACGTTCGGTCTCTCCACCCAGCTCAAGACGAACTTCCTGGACGACTCCGGCCAGGACACCGTCAGCATCAGCCAGAAGATGCCGGTCGGCACCAGCCTGGCGACCACCGACGCCGCGGCCAAGCAGGTCGAGGCGATCCTGGCCAAGACCGACGGGGTCGAGACGTACCAGGTGACCGCCGGTGGCGGAGGCACCCCGTGGGAGGGCGGCGGTGGCGCCGCCAACGCGAGCTTCTCGGTGGCGCTGCACGAGGGCACCGAGGCAGGTCCGCTCAAGGACACGCTGCGGGCGGAGTTCGACAAGCTGAGCAACGCCGGTGAGATCACCTTCGGCGGCGGCAGCCAGTCGACCAACCAGCTCGCGGTGATCGTCCAGGCCGCCGACAACGACGTGCTGGCGCGGGCGACCGAGCAGGTACGCCAGGCGATGGCCGACACCCCCGAGGTGGAGGACGTCGAGAGCAGCCTGGCCGACAGCGCACCGCGGATCGACGTCGCGGTGGACCGGGCCAAGGCGGCCCAGTTCGGGCTCTCCGAGGCGGCCGTCGGGCAGCTCGTCGGACAGGCGTTCCGGGGCAGCCCGCTGGGTCAGGTGTCGCTCGGCAACGACCAGCAGGACGTGGTGCTGCGCTTCGGCTCCGCCCCGGCCACGGTGGACGAGCTCAAGGCACTGCCGATCGGCCCGGCGAAGCTCGGTGACCTCGCCACGGTCAACGAGGTGGCCGGCCCGGTCTCGGTCACCCGGATCGACGGCGAGCGCAGTGTGACCGTCACCGGTACCGCCACCGGCGCCAACCTGGGCGCCACCAGCACCGAGCTGCAGAAGAAGCTGGACACGCTGGACGTACCGGGGGCCACCTTCACCATCGGTGGGGTCACCGCCGAGCAGGCGGACGCCTTCGCCGACCTGGGACTCGCCGTACTCGCCGCGATCGCGATCGTCTTCGTGATCATGGTGGCGACGTTCCGGAGCCTGATCCAGCCGCTGATCCTGCTGGTCTCGATCCCGTTCGCGGCCACCGGTGCGATCGGCCTACTGCTGGTCACCGGTACGCCGCTCGGCGTACCGGCCCTGATCGGTGTGCTGATGCTGGTCGGCATCGTGGTGACCAACGCGATCGTGCTGCTCGACCTGATCAACCAGTACCGGGAACAGGGACTGGGCGTGAAGGAGGCGGTGGTCGAGGGAGCACGGCGGCGGTTGCGCCCGATCCTGATGACCGCCATCGCGACCATCTTCGCCCTGCTGCCGATGGCGCTCGGCCTCACCGGCGAGGGCGGCTTCATCTCGCAGCCGCTCGCGGTCGTGGTGATCGGTGGCCTGCTCAGCTCCACCCTGCTCACCCTGGTGCTGGTGCCGACCCTCTACACCATGGTGGAGGGCCGGCGGGAGCGTCGCCGCGAGCGGCGCAACCTGGCCAAGGGCGACGGCGGCACCCCGCCCGGTACGGCTCCCGAGCCGGCGCTGGTCGGCGCGGGCGCACCGGTGACCGGTACGGCCGGCGGCTCGACCGACGGTGGCGGCTTCGGTGTCGACGCGGCACCCCGGCCGTCGGGTGCGCTGGTCGACGGCACCGACCAGTTCGAGGTGCTCCGGCTGCCGAAGACCCGGCGCTCGCCGCTGCCACCGGCGGAGTAGTCCGGGGGATCGAGCAGTTCAGCTAGTCCGGGTCGTCCCGGGTCGGTGCGGTTACCGGCCCGGGACGACCCGTCTGTGGGGTCACAGCCGCCGGGTAGGGTCCCGATCCGTGTCGTCGTCCCCGCTGCAACTCGTCGTCCGTAACCGCGACTTCCGGAACCTGTTCGCCGCACAACTGGTGGTCTTCGGCGCCGACTGGTTCGTGATGGTGCCGCTGCTGGTGCTGCTGCCCCAGTTGACCGGCAGCGGGGTGTGGGGCGCGCTGGTGTTGGCCGTCGACACCGGGCTCACCGCGCTGATGCTGCCGTACAGCGGCATGATCGCCGACCGGATCGACCGCAAGAAGATCATGATGGTGTCGAACCTGTGCGGCCTGGTCGCGCTCCTGTTGCTGCTCTGGGTACGCAGTGCCGACACCGCCTGGTTGGCGCTGGTGTCGATCGGGGCGGTCGCGGTGGCGAAGGCGTTCTACTCACCCGCCTCCCAGGCGGCGCTGCCGAACGTACTGGATCCGGAGGACCTGGCCACCGGCAACGCGGTGGCGGGGGCGGCCTGGGGCACCATGGGCGTGGTCGGAGCCTCGCTCGGCGGGGTGCTCAGCGAGGTCGTCGGACCGTACGCCTGTTTCTGGATCGCGGCGGCGGCGCTGGCCGGCGCGGCCGGGCTGGCCTGGTTGATCCGCCGCCCGTTGCAGGCGCCGCGCGACCACGCGGTGCCGGTGCAGCGGGGTTGGGCGGCGCTCGGCGAGGCGTTGCGTTACATCTGGGCCCGGCCACGGCTGCGCGCGCTGGTCACGGTGAAGTCGGCGGTCGGTCTCGGCAACGGGGTGCTGACCGTGTTCCCCCTGCTCGCCGGGGTGTACGGCGTCGGTGCGATCGGGGCGGGCCTGCTGTTCGCCAGCCGGGGAGCGGGTGCGCTGGCCGGTCCGGTGCTGATGCGCCGGGTGCTCACCCGGCGGTCCTGGCTGCTGCCCGGCCTGGCGCTGTCGATGTCCGGCTACGGCTTGGCCTACCTCGGGGTGTCGGTGGTCAACTGGTTCCCGCTGGTCCTGGTGCTGGTCTTCGTGGCGCACTTCGCCGGCGGCAGCAACTGGGTGCTGTCCAATTTCGCGTTGCAGGGCGAGGTGCCCGACCGGCTGCGGGGACGGGTGTTCGCCACCGACCTGATGCTGGCCACGTTTGCGATCTCGATCAGCCAGCTCGTGGTCGCCGCCGTGGTCGACCACGTCGACGAGCGGGTGGTGCTGGCCGGCTGCGGGCTGGTCACCCTGGTCTACGCCATCGGTTGGCGGATCGCCACCCGCAGGCTCGCCCTCACCGAGCCCGAGCCTGCCGCCGACCCCGAGTCGACCCGATAGCGAATACAGGGTTGTCCGACAGGTGGCGGCTCGCTATCGTAGTGATATCACTTTGCTACTAAGGAGATGTCATGGAGCGAGTGGTCTTCCGGATGTCCGGCTTCCTCATGATCGCGATCCTGCTGGTGCTCGCCGCCGTCGCGACCGGTGTGCTCCTCGCGGCCGGCAACGACCAGGCGATCGTGGCCACCGCCGTCGCGTACGCCGTACTGGCCGCCGTCGCCGGCACCGGCTTCACCATCGTCAACCCCAACAACGCGCAGGTGGTGCAGTTCTTCGGCCGCTACGTCGGCACCATCCGCGACGCCGGTTTCCACTGGACCCTCCCGCTGACCGCCCGTACCCAGGTGACGCTGCGGGTGCGCAACTTCGAAACCGCCCGGCTCAAGGTCTCCGACGCCGACGGGAACCCGGTCGAGATCGCGGCCGTGGTCGTCTGGCGGGTCGTCGACGCGGCCAAGGCCGTGTTCGCCGTCGACGACCACGTCGAGTACGTCGCAGTGCAGGCCGAGACCGCCGTACGGCACCTCGCCACCAGCTACCCGTACGAGGCGCACGACTCCGGTCGGGCCAGCCTGCGCGACAGCGCGGTGGTGAGCGAGGAGCTGACCCACGAACTGCGGGAGCGGTCCGAGATGGCCGGCGTCGAGGTGCTCGAATCGCGTACCACCCACCTGGCCTACGCTCCGGAGATCGCCCAGGCGATGCTGGCCCGCCAGCAGGCCAGCGCGATCGTCGGCGCCCGCTTCAAGATCGTGGAGGGCGCGGTCGGGATGGTTTCCCTCGCGTTGGACAAGCTGCGCGAGGAGCACGTGGTGGACCTCGACGAGGAGCGCAAGGCACAGATGGTGGCCAACCTGCTGGTCGTACTCTGCGGCGACCGGGCCGCCCAGCCGGTGGTCAACGCCGGTTCCCTCTACAGCTAGAGGCGGTCCGGCTGATGGCCGAGCGCAAGAAACTCCTGCTCCGGCTCGATCCACAGGTCTACGACGCGTTGGCCCGCTGGGCCGGTGACGACCTGCGCAGCGTCAACGCCCAGATCGAGTACGCCCTACGGCTCGCCCTGCGCACGGTCGGGCGATCACCGAAACCGTCGCCCGAGCCGACATTGCCCGAGCCGACATTGCCCGAGCCGGCATCGGAAGCGTCGGGATCGGGTGAGCGGGGATCGGGGGAGCGGGCGCCGGGCGAGTCCGGCGAGTAGCGGTTCTGCTCACGACTCGCCGTCCGAATACTGATCAGGCGTGGGCGGCCGGTCACCTCGGTGGCCGGCCGCCCTAGCATGGGCGGATGGTGTTGTCCTTCGTCTCCGGGCCGGTCCGGGTCCGGGTGCCCGCGACCAGCGCGAACCTCGGGCCGGGCTTCGACTCGCTCGGCCTCGCGCTGGCCCTCCACGACGAGGTCAGCGCCGAGGTGACCGCCGCCGGCTGCCGGGTCACGGTGACCGGTGCGGGCGCGGGTGAACTTCCCGACGACGAGACGCACCTGGTGGTCCGGGCCATGCGGGCCACCTTCGACCTGCTCGGCGGCCAGCCGACGGGGCTGGCGCTGGACTGCGTGAACCGGATACCGCAGGCTCGCGGCCTGGGTTCCTCGTCGGCGGCGATCGTCGCCGGGGTGCAGTTGGCCCGCGGCCTGACCGTCGACGGCATGGACCGGCTCGACGACGCCGATGCGCTGCGCCTGGCGGCCGAGATCGAGGGACATCCGGACAACGTGGCCCCCTGTCTGCTCGGTGGTTTCACCATCGCCTGGACCGAGACGGCGCCGCTCTCGTCCGGATCCGACCTGACCGGTACGTCCGCTCCCGCGTCGCGAGTGACGAATGGGACGGCCGGTTCGATTGAGCCCCAGGTGACGGCCGGTGCCGGGCAGTCCGGCGTACGCCCGACGGCAGCCGGTGCACGCGCGGTTGTGCTGCGGCCGTCGCCGGATGTCGCGCCCGTGCTTTTTGTGCCCGAAGAACGGGGACTCACCGCCGTCGCCCGTGCCGCACTGCCGGCCACGGTGCCGCACCGGGATGCCGCGCGGAACGCCGGACGGGCCGCGCTGCTCGTGCACGCGCTCACCGCCGACCCGTCCCTGCTGTACGCCGCGACCTCCGACCGGCTGCACCAGGACTACCGGGCGGCCGGCATGCCGGGCACTGCTTCCCTGCTCACGGCCCTGCGGGCGGCTGGAGTGGCGGCGGTGGTCAGTGGGGCGGGACCGACCGTACTGGCCCTGTCCGCGGTGCCGGAAAACTTCGACCCGGGAATGGGCTGGTCGGTCCGGCTGTTGCCAGTAGACGTGACCGGCGCCCAGGTTGATAGGGTTAGACTGGGACACGCCGAGCGGGACCCTGTTGCCGCAGGTCGGAAGAGTTGATTACGCTCTAGACTTAGCACAGCCGCGAAGCATGCGATCTCCTGCGGGTCGGTGCACCCCCGAAGCTTTCGGCGGTTAGCCCGTCTCACCCTTGCCTAGGCCCACGCCGCACCGCAGTTTTCCACCGGTCGTCGCAGACGGCGAAGACTGCTCACCGACGTTGGTGAGTCGGGAAAACCGGCTGCTGTGTTACAGACTCCCGTTACGCGCGACGCGAGGCGGGTGTACCGAGGCCGCCCGGCCACCTTGTTAGTCGATCCCGGGTAGCCCCGGCCTTATCGAGGGAAGGAATCCATTGAGCGACACCACCGACGTGACGTCGGATGTTTCCAACGTCGCTGGCGAAGCCACCGCGGGTCCCGTCCGTCGCCGCCGGACTGGCACCGGCTTGTCGGCGATGCTGCTGCCGGAGCTGCAGAGCCTGGCCGCGTCGCTCGGCATCTCCGGTACCGCCCGGATGCGCAAGGGCGAGCTGATCAGCGCCATCTCGGAACGGCAGGGCGGCGCCGCCGCCGGTAGCCCGCCGCGTCCACGGGTCGAGGTCGCCGCCGCGGCCGCGCCGGCCCGCGAAGAGGTACGCGCCGAGGTGCGGGACACCACCGAGCGGCGTGGCGCGGACGAGAACCCGGCTCCGGCTGCCCAGCCGGCAGCCACCGAGGCGCCCGTACGCGAGCGTTCCTCCCGCCGGTCGAGTCGTGCCGCGGCAACCGCCGCCACGGCCGCGGTGGAGCCGAAGGCGGACGAGCCGGTGGCGGAGACCACCGAGCGGGTCGAGCGGGCCGAGTCCCGGACCAGCAGGGAGCGGGGCGACCGGTCCGAGCGCGGTGAGCGCACCGAGCGGGCCGAGCGCGGCCAGCGCAATTCCGACCGCAACGGCGAGCGCAGCTCCGACCGCAACGGCGAGCGGAACAACGACCGCAACGCCGAGCGCGGCAGTGACCGCAACGCGGAGCGCGGCAACGACCGTAACGCCGAGCGCGGCAGTGACCGCAACGGCGAGCGGAACGGTGACCGCAACCTCGACCGCAACAACGACCGGAACATCGACCGCAACGATGACGGTGACGACGATGGCGAGGGCGGTGGTCGTCGCAGCCGCCGCAGCCGGTTCCGGGACCGTCGGCGTGGTCGCAACGACCGCCCCGAGGGCGCCGAGACCACCGGTGGCGGCCGGGAGCCGCAGGTCAACGAGGACGACGTGCTCGTCCCGGTGGCCGGCATCATCGACGTGCTCGACAACTACGCCTTCGTACGGACCACCGGTTACCTCTCCGGCCCGAACGACGTCTACGTGTCGATGTCCCAGGTCAAGAAGTACGGCCTGCGCCGCGGTGACGCGGTCACCGGCGCGGTCCGCGCGGCTCGTGACGGTGAGCAGCGGCGGGACAAGTACAACCCGCTGGTGCGGCTCGACACCATCAACGGGATGGAGCCGGACGAGGCGAAGCGGCGGCCGGAGTTCTACAAGCTGACTCCGCTCTACCCGCAGGAGCGACTCCGGCTGGAGACCGAGCCGCACATCCTCACCACCCGGGTCATCGACCTGGTCATGCCGATCGGCAAGGGCCAGCGGGCGCTCATCGTCTCCCCGCCCAAGGCGGGTAAGACGATGGTGTTGCAGGCGATCGCCAACGCGATCACCCACAACAACCCGGAGTGCCACCTGATGGTGGTGCTGGTCGACGAGCGGCCCGAAGAGGTCACCGACATGCAGCGCTCGGTCAAGGGCGAGGTCATCGCGGCCACGTTCGACCGGCCGCCGCAGGACCACACCACGGTCGCGGAGCTGGCCATCGAGCGGGCCAAGCGCCTGGTCGAACTCGGCCACGACGTGGTCGTACTGCTGGACTCGGTGACCCGGCTCGGGCGGTCGTACAACCTGGCGGCACCGGCCAGCGGCCGGATCATGTCCGGTGGTATCGACTCGACCGCGCTCTACCCGCCGAAGCGGTTCCTCGGCGCGGCGCGCAACATCGAGAACGGCGGCTCGCTGACCATCCTCGCCACCGCGCTGGTGGAGACCGGGTCCATGATGGACACGGTCATCTTCGAGGAGTTCAAGGGCACCGGTAACGCGGAGCTGAAGCTGGACCGGAAGATCGCCGACAAGCGGGTCTTCCCGGCCATCGACATCCACCCGTCCGGTACGCGTAAGGAAGAGATCCTGCTCGCGCCGGAAGAGTTGGCCATCACGCACAAGCTGCGCAAGGTGTTGCACTCGCTGGACTCGCAGGCCGCACTGGACCTGCTGCTGGACCGGCTCAAGCAGAGCCGTACCAACATCGAGTTCCTGATGCAGATCGCGAAGTCGACCCCGGGAGAGTAATCCCGGCTGACGTAAACGAAAGGGGCACGGCCGGAAACGGCCGTGCCCCTTCGTCGTGACACCCGTCAGAAGTCGCCCTCGGCCACCTGGAAGACGGTGAGGCCCAGGTCGCGCCACATCCGGACCACCTGCATGCGGTCGTCGAAGACGCCGACCACCTGGAAGTGGGGGTGGATCTCGGCTTCGAAGATCTCCCGCTTGACCACCGAGTCCTTGCGGCTGTCGCCGTACTCGCGCATGTGCAGGCCCAGGTACGGCACTGCCACGTGCAGGTCCAGCCAGGCTTCGGTCTCGGCCCGGCAGGAGTCGTCCCGTCCGGAGCAGAAGACCACGCCGTAGCCGGCCGAGTGCATCGCCCGGACCGCCGCGATCACCGCCGGATTCGGCAGGTCGCCGCCGACCCGGCTCATGTCGTACGGGCTGCGCTCGCCCATCAGCGCCACCGTCCCGTCGATGTCCACCAGCACGATCTCCGGCGCGCCGGACGTGGGCCGGTAGACGGTCGCCGGGCCGCCCGGGGTCACGTACGGCACCGGCAGTGGCAGGTTGCGTCCGGCCAGGTAACGCTGGTGCATCCGGCGGATCGCCTCCTCGCCGACCTGGTCGTCCTCGGGTCGGTCGGCGTCCCGGCGTACGCACTCGTCCACCGGTACGTCGGTGAAGTCGTGCACCTCCAACGTGGCGCCGAACCGGGCACCGAGTTCGGCCCAGTCCCGTACGGTCTTCGACCGCAGGTTGGTGTCGTCGACGCAGACGTCGACCCGGGCCCGGAGCAGCGCCTCGACCTGTGCCCGCTGTACGGCGGTCACCTGGCCCTCGGCCCACTGGGTGAACAGGCGGGTGCCGTGCAGCATCCGGCGCAGGTCGTCGCGGTTGACCCGGACCACGCCCGGCTGGAGTTCGCGGGCGAAGGTGGTCTTGCCGGAGGCGGGCAGCCCGCGGGTGAGGATCAGTCGGGTCATCGTTCACTCCGGGTTGTGCGGGGTGCGGTCACCGGCGGGCTTGGCCTGCTGCCAGAGCAGCGGATGGTGGTCCTTGCCGTCGAGTCGGAGGAAGAGGGCGGCGCGTTCCGGGTGGGCCAGGGCCCGGCCGGCGAAGTCGCGTCGGGTCCAGCCGTCGGGCAGGCGTGCGACGATTTCACCGTACGCCGCCTCGATCTGGGCGGCGCGGGCCGCGACGGTCGCGGTCAGCTCGGCCGCGACGGCCTCGACCCAGGCACGGAACTCGTCCGGCAGCGGCTCGACCAGGTCGGCCAGGCTGCCGCCGTGGACCATGACGTCCCAGACGGTACGGGCGCTGAGGCCGTAGACCAGGCGGTGCAGCCGGACATAGTCCGCGTACTTGATCTTCACTCGCTGGTCGGTGTCCGGCCAGTGCACCACCAACCCCTCCCGGTTGTCGCGCGGCGGCGCGGCCAGCGCCTCGGCGAGCGTGCGGTAGGGCAGCGCATCCACCACCGGACCGGGCCAGTCGGGCACCGCCGCCGGGCCGTGGCTGCGGCCGGTGGCGATCTCGACCGAGCCGAGCAACACCAGGTCGTCCAGGCCGGCGTAGTCGAGCACGATCCGGTTGGCCGGGTAGATGATTTCGACCAGTACGGTGTGCCCGGCCGGCGGGAGGAAGTCGGGGTAGCGGGTGCGCAGCAGGTCGGTGGCGTGCCGGGCCTGGTCGGACGCGAACGAGCCGCGGGTGGCGACCGCGTACCCGGCCGGGGTCGGGAAGATCACACCGAGCGAGCCGTCCGCCTTGTCCGTCACCGTGGCCGGTGCGTCGAGACGGAGGTCCGGCGCCCCCGGCTGGTCGTGGTTGAAGAACTTCGGGTACGGCCGGGCCAGCACCGCCCCGGTCACGTCGTCCACGATCAGCCCCCGACAGGCCAACGTCACCGGTGACCACGCCGACGTGTACGCGCACGCCTCGGTGTAGTTGTAGATCGACAACGGCAGCTCGGGGTGGCGCTGCGCGCGTACCAGCCCCTCGGCCAGCGCGGCGGCCAGGGCGGACGGGTCGAGGATCTGCGAGAGCGACGTCACCGGTACGCGGACAGGGGTGGTCACGGGGAATGCCTTCCGGCGGGAGGGGAATGCACAGGGGTGCGGGAAACGTTAACCACCACGGATCAGGTGTGCAGCCCGATTTCGGGGTGGGCCAAGGCCCATGGCACACTGGTCAATCGGCCACCGGTTCCGGTTCACGCCCGAGCGCGCCACGCGATCGTGACGAGCGTTGACGGCGACCCGGCGACCACTTGACGAAAGGGACCGAGGCGACATGAAGCCCAACATCCACCCGGAATACGTCACCACCGAGGTGACCTGTTCCTGCGGTAGCACCTTCACCACCCGCAGCACCGCCAAGGGCGGCTCGATCCACGTCGAGACCTGCAGCGCCTGCCACCCGTTCTACACCGGTAAGCAGCGCGTTCTCGACACCGCCGGCCGGGTTGCGAAGTTCCAGCAGAAGTACGCCAAGGTTCAGGCCAAGAAGGCCAAGTAGCTGCGTCGACGGCGCCCGCGTCCCGGTTCGTACCGGGCGCGGGCGTTGTCCGTATGTGCCCGCGGTTGTCCATTCCGCCGTGGTTCCCCCGCTCGGTCATAAGGAGTACGGGTCATGAGCAGTGAGCGGTTGGCTGGCCTTCTCGACGAGTACGCGCAGCTCGAGAAGCGGTTGGCGGATCCGGCGATCCACGCCGACCAGGCGACCGCCAGGCGGGTCGGGCGCCGGTTCGCCGAGCTGACCCCGCTACACAAGGCGGCCGGTGAACTGGCCGAGGCCCGCGCCGACCTCGAAGCCGCCCGTGAACTCGCCGCCGAGGACCCGTCGTTCGCCAGCGAGGTCGACACGCTGGTCGCGGCGCTGCCCGCGCTCGAACAGCGGCTGGCCGAGCTGCTCGCCCCGCGCGACCCGCACGACGCCAAGGACGTGATCCTGGAGATCAAGGCCGGTGAGGGCGGCGACGAGTCCGCGCTCTTCGCCGGTGACCTGCTCCGGATGTACACCCGGTACGCCGAACGCCACGGCTGGGTGACCGAGGTGCTCGAGGTGCAGGACTCCGACCTCGGCGGGGTGAAGGACATCTCGCTCGCGGTCAAGACCAAGGGCGTACCGGAGGGCGGCAACGGGGTCTGGTCCCGGCTGAAGTGGGAGGGCGGGGTGCATCGCGTACAGCGGGTGCCGGTCACCGAGTCCCAGGGCCGGATCCACACCAGCGCCGCCGGTGTCCTGGTGCTGCCGGAGGCGGAGGACGTCGACGTCACCATCGACCCGAACGAGCTGCGGATCGACGTGTTCCGCTCGTCCGGCCCCGGCGGCCAGTCGGTCAACACCACCGACTCGGCGGTGCGGATCACCCACCTGCCGACCGGGATCGTGGTCTCCTGCCAGAACGAGAAGAGCCAGCTACAGAACCGCGAGCAGGCGATGCGGATCCTGCGCGCCCGGCTGCTCGCCGCCGCCCAGGAGCAGGCCGACGCGGCCGCCTCCGACGCCCGCCGGCTGCAGGTGCGTACGGTCGACCGCTCGGAGCGGATCCGTACCTACAACTACCCGCAGAACCGGATCACCGACCACCGGATCGGCTACACCGCGTACAACCTGGACCTGGCGCTCGCCGGAGACCTGGACGCGGTGCTGGACGCGCTGACCGAGGCGGACCGGGCAGCCAGGCTGGCCGGCGAGAGCGAGCTGTCCCGCCGCTGATCCGCCGCTCTCGCGGACCCGGTCAGGAGACGATCCGCGGCCGGGTCTTCGACCGCAGCATCTCCCGGTCGGCGACCTTGAACGCGGTGCTCAGTGCCTCCCGCAGGTTGGCACCGGCCCCGCTGACCTCGGCGAAACCGACGCTGACCCCGACCGGGGTGCCCGGCACCAGCGAGGCCCAGTCCTCGGCGTACACCGCCGCGGTGATCCGGCGACCCACGTCGTCCGCCTCTGCCATGCCGGCGCTCGGCAGCACCACGATGAACTCGTCACCGCCGAACCGGGCCACGAAGTCACCCCGCCGCATCACCCTGTTGATCACCCCGGCGATGCGTTGCAGCACCAGGTCGCCGGAGTGGTGGCCGTGCGCGGTGTTGACCGCCTTGAACCCGTCGAGGTCGCAGACCCCAATCACCGCCCGCTCGCCCCGTCCCACCATCGCCGCGACGTAACGCTCCAGCCGGCGGCGGTTGGGCAGGCCGGTGAGCGGATCGGTGAGCGCCTCGTCCTCGTACCGGGCCGCCTCGCGGCGCAACTCCTCGTGGTCGATCCGGGCCGCGATGCCGTCGACGTACACGTCCCGGAGCCGGTCGTTGCGCTGGGCGGCGAGCCGGAACGCGAACCGGTCGGCCCGGTGCGCCGCCGGGTGGTCACCTGCGCGGCTGTACGCCATGCTGCGCAGCCGGGCGTGCTCGGCCGCGCCGAGGGTTTCGGCGGCCACCGTGACCGTGTCCAGTCGGGTCATCGCCTCGATCGGCCGCCCGGCGGCGATCGCCAGGCACGCCTCGCCGAGCTGTCGCATGTCCCGCGCCCGTGCGCTGTCCCCGCCCTTGCTGAGCAACGAGGTGGCGGAGATCCCGGTGGGCAGTTCGGTCGGCTCACCGAGCGCCGCCCGGCGGGCGACCGCGTAGCCGTACGCGACCAGGCTGCTCGGGCGCAGTCGCGCGCCACCGCCGGTGGCGACGAACCGGTCCAGGTCGCCGCCGATGTCGCGGAGCACCCGCAGGCAGCCGTCGCTGTCGCCGTGGTGGTCGAGGGTGACCGCGTTGCGCAGCCGGATACCGGGTGCGGCGAACGTCTCGTCCGGTATGCCGGCGGCGGCACCGAGCTGGCGGGCGCGTTCGATGGCGGAGAGCGCGTAGCCGTGGAAGCTGAGGTAGGAGTAGGCCATGGCCAGGTCGTGCCAGGCCCAGGCGGTTTCCCGGTCCGGGTCCTCGACCGCGGCCAGCGCCTGGGCGCTGCGGACCAGGTGCGTGACGCACCGGTCGAGCGCGCCGTGGTCGTGCGCGGCGAGCGCGGCCAGCGCGTGCAGGTGCCCGTGCAGGTACGGCTCGGAGACGAGGTCGCGGGCGGCGTCGAAGGCCCGCTCGACGGCGGTGGTGTATTCGGCGGTCCGGCCCAGGTTGATCAGCGCGGAGAGGCGTTGGACCAGCGCGTCGGCCCGGGAATATGGGTCCTCGGTGGTGTCGATGACCTGTTCGAAGGTCTGGCACGCCGCGGCGGACCGGCCGGCCTCCATCAGCCCGCGAGCGTGCATGAGGACCTCGGCCTGGTCTTTGACCTGGTCGAGCCAGCTCACGCGGAACCTCCTACGAATCGCGGACGAGCGGCGCCCGTGTCCGGTGCCCCCGTCCGACGTCTCATGATTATGGCGTGACAGATTTCCTACAGCAGCCCGCCGAAGGGTCAGAACGGTTGCGGCCCTCGGTCGCCGTCGGCTGGGCGACCGGTGTGCTCGGCGCCGCCGGAATCGGGCCGGCGCGGGCCGAAGCGGAGCTGCTGGCCGCGTACGTGCTGGACACGTCGCGTGGGCGGTTGGCGCTGACGGCCCGCTTCACCCCCGCCCAACTCGACCGGTTCGCCGAACTTGTCCGCCGACGGGTGGGCCGCGAGCCGTTGCAGTACCTGCTCGGTTCGGCGCCGTTTCGTTATCTGGAGCTGGCGGTCGGGCCCGGCGTCTTCGTACCCCGCCCGGAGACCGAACTGCTCGCCGGCTGGGGCATCGAGGGGGCACGTGCGATGGGCGGTGGCACGGGCGCGGCCGTCGAACCGCTCGTGGTCGACCTGTGCAGCGGCAGCGGGGCGATCGCCCTGGCGGTGGCCGACGAGGTGCCGCAGGCGCGGGTGGTGGCGGTCGAGCGGTCCACGGAGGCGCTGACCTGGCTGCGCCGCAACGCGGCCGAGCGGGCCGCCGCCGGGGACCGGCCGATCGAGGTGGTGGCCGGCGACGTCACCGAGCCGGGGCTGCTGGCCGGGTTGGTCGGGCAGGTGGACGTGCTGCTCTGCAACCCGCCGTACGTGCCGTCGACGACCGCCGTACCCCCGGAGGTGGCCGACCACGACCCGGCGGAGGCGGTCTTCGGCGGCCCGGACGGCCTGGCGGTGATCCGGCCGGTGCTGGCCCGCGCGGCCGACCTGCTGCGCCCCGGCGGGCTGCTCGGCATCGAACACGACGACACCCACGCCGAGGCGGTACCGGCGCTGCTGCGCGCCGACGGCCGGTTCGACGAGGTACGCGACCACCCGGACCTGACGGGTCGGGCCCGGTTTGTCACCGCGTGTCGCAGTGGCGGCACCCGTGCCGCCGATGCCGTTCCGGCGTGGCAGACTGGCTCCTCGTGATGCTCTACGACTGTCGGTCCCTCGCCGAGCGCGACCGCGGCATCGCCGCCGCGATCGAGGCGGTCAAGAACGGCGAGCTGGTGGTGCTACCCACCGACACGGTGTACGGGATCGGCGCGGACGCGTTCACGCCGTACGCCGTCACCGCGCTGCTGAACGCCAAGGGTCGGGGTCGGTCCATGCCACCGCCGGTCCTGGTCGGCTCCCGGCACACCCTCGACGGGCTGGTCTTCACCCTGCCCTCGGCCGCCCGTGACCTGGTCGCGGCGTTCTGGCCGGGCGCGTTGACGATCGTCGTCGAGCACTCGCCCAGCCTGCAGTGGGACCTCGGCGACACCGCCGGCACCGTCGCCGTACGGATGCCGATGCACCCGGTCGCGCTGGAGGTGCTCCGGGAGACCGGGCCGATGGCGGTCTCGTCGGCGAACAAGACCGGGCAGCCCGCGGCGACCACCGCGGAGGAGGCCCGCGACCAGCTCGGCTACTCCGTACGGGCGTACCTGGAGGCCGGCACCGCGCCGGACCCGGTGCCGAGCACCATCGTCGACCTCACCGGCGAGATCCCGCGTGTGCTGCGGGAGGGGGCGATCCCGCTGGAGAAGCTGCGCGAGGTCGTACCGGACATCCAGGGCCGGGAGGCCTGAGTGCCGCCGTTCACCGTCCTGCACGTCTGCATGGGCAACATCTGCCGCTCGCCGATGGCGGAACGGCTGCTCACCCTCGCGATCCGCGAGCGGCTGGCCCGGCGGGCCGACGGTGCGACGGTGGCGGCGACGCTCGCCGACGAACTGCTGCACAGCCACAGCGCCGGCACCGGCGGCTGGCACGCGGGCGAGGAGATGAACCCGCCCGCCGCCCGCCAGGTCCGCTCCCGTGGCGGTGACATCGACGGGTTCGCCGCCCGCAAACTGCGTTCGGACCAGATCGACGCGGCCGACCTGGTGTTGACCGCCACCGCCGACCAGCAGGACTACGTGGTGGCGCTGCGCCCCGACGCGAGCGGGCGGACCTTCGTGCTCGGCGAGTTCGGCCGGTTGCTCGCTGCCGTCGACCTGAGCGGGCTGCCGGCCGCGGCAGCCACCCCGGACGAGGTGTACGCCCGAGGCGTCGCGCTGGTCGAGGCGGTCGACGCCGCCCGCCGCGGCAGCACCCCGCTGCCGGCGGACGACCTCGACGACCCGTGGGGCCGGGGCGACCAGTGCTTCAGCCGGGTCGCCGACGAGATCGAGGAGACCGTCGACCCGCTCGCCGCCGCCCTGCTGCCCTGAGCGCGGCGGCCGGGTTGTCGTCCTGACCAGGGCATAGGTGGATCACGCCGGGCCGCTCCGTACACTCCACTGCGGTGGCGCACTCGACGAGGAGACCACATGAGCAAGTTCTACGGGCCCGACTTCGACGAGTTGGCGGCCACCGACCCGGAGATCGCCGATGTCGTGCTCGGCGAGCTGGACCGGTTGCGGGGCGGACTGCAACTCATCGCCAGCGAGAACCTCACCTCGCCGGCCGTACTGGCGGCGCTCGGCTCGACCCTGACGAACAAGTACGCCGAGGGTTATCCCGGACGGCGTTACTACGGTGGCTGCGCCGAGGTGGACCGGGCCGAGGAGATCGGCATCGACCGGGCCAAGGAGCTGTTCGGCGCCGAGCACGCCAACCTGCAACCGCACTCCGGGGCGAGCGCGAACCTGGCCGCGTACGCGGCGCTGGTGCAGCCGGGTGACCCGGTGCTGGCGATGGAGCTGCCGCACGGCGGCCACCTGACCCACGGCAGCCGGGTCAACTTCTCCGGTAAGTGGTTCTCCCCGATCGGCTACACCGTCCGCCGGGACACCGAACTGATCGACTACGACGAGGTACGCGACCTCGCTCTGGCGCACCGGCCGAAGCTGATCATCTGTGGCGCGACCGCCTACCCCCGCCTGATCGACTTCGCCCGGTTCCGGGAGATCGCCGACGAGGTCGGTGCGTACCTGATGGTGGACGCCGCGCACTTCATCGGGCTGGTGGCCGGCGGGGCGATCCCGTCCCCGGTGCCGTACGCCGACGTGGTCTGTTTCACCACCCACAAGGTGCTGCGGGGACCTCGCGGCGGCATGATCCTGTGCCGGGAGGGGCTCGCCGAGCGCATCGACAAGGCGGTGTTCCCGTTCACCCAGGGGGGTCCGTTGATGCACGCCGTCGCGGCCAAGGCCGTCGCGCTGCGCGAGGCCGCGTCACCGGACTTCAAGGCGTACGCCACCCAGGTGGTCCGCAACGCCCGTGCGCTCGCCGCAGGGCTGGCGGCGGAGGGGATGCGGCCGGTCTCCGGCGGCACCGACACCCATCTCGCCCTGATCGACCTGCGCGAGCTGGACGTGACCGGGCGGGATGCGGAGGAACGCGCCGGCCGGGCCGGCATCACGCTGAACAAGAACGCGGTTCCGTACGACCCGCAGAAGCCGATGATCGCCTCCGGGATCCGGGTCGGCACTCCGAGTGTCACCACCCAGGGCATGCGCGAGGGTGAGATGCGGCAGATCGCGAGCCTGATCTCCCGGGCGGTGCGGACCGATCCGACCGCTACCGGCGGCGAGGAGACGTTGGCCGCCGTCGCCCACGAGGTCACCGAGCTGGTGGCCGGCTTCCCGGCGTACCCCCGTGGCTGAGCTGGCGGCGGACCGCGCCCTGGAGGCCGACCACGACCCGGTCGAGCCCTCCGCGACGGTCGACGCACCCCCCACTGACGCTGTCACGGACCCGGCGTCCCCGACGGACAAACATTGGCGGCTGCGACACCTGCCGGTGTTGCTGCTGGCCTCCGCGGGCCTGGTGGCGCTGGCCGCCCTGGTCGGCGGCCTGACCTCCGGCACGACCGGAGCGATCGGCGCCGCGATCGGCGTTGCCGTCGTCACTTTCAGTTACACGTCGTCCACCTTGGTCGTGGCCTGGGCCGATTCGGTGGACCCGCAACTGGTCCTCCCGTTCGGCCTGGCCATGTACGCGGCCAAATTCTCGGTGTTCGGCGTGTTGATGGCCGCCGCGGCTGCTACTGGCTGGCCAGGGCTGGTGCCGCTGGCGCTCGGCGTGGTTGCCGGCGTGGCGGTCTGGACCGGGGTGCACATCTGGTGGATCACCGCTGTTCACCTGCGGCGGACCGCCGCCTAGCACGACGCGGCAAAAAACTGTCCGTGATCGGTCATTTCCCAGCGGGCCTAAGCGGAGTAGCGTGCCTCCAGACGACGCTGCGCCCCAGAACGCCCACACACATCGGTTGTGCGGGGGGTGCCTCCTTGCCTCGTATTTCTGGCTGATACCGTTCGCCCTGTCATGGCCGGTGACCAAACCCCCCAACCCGCTGACGGCACAGGCGACTATCAGCCGCCCAACGCCGGACAGGGATGGACCGCGCTCGCGTACCTGATCGCAGGGATGTTGGTGTGGGGCCTCATCGGCTGGCTGGTCGACCGGTGGCTCGAGACCGATGGCGTCGCCATCGGGATCGGCGTCGTACTCGGCGCGGCCGGTGGGATCTACCTGGTCATCCGCCGGCTCGGCGCGCCGCCTAACTAGGGAAGGGACGCGGTGATCGGACAAACGGTCGTCCTCGCGGAGGGCGATTCCCCGTTTCCACCCAGCGTGGGGGACTTCTTCCTGCCCAGCGTCGCCCCGTGGGGCGGACACTCGCTGTGGGTCACCAAGATCACCCTGCTGGTCTGGCTCGCTGCCGGGTTGCTCATCCTGTTCTTCCTGCTGAGCTACCGCAAACCGCAGTTGGTGCCGACCAAGAAGCAGTGGTTCGCCGAGTCGATCTACGGCTTCGTGCGCAACAACATCGCCGTAGAGATGATCGGACACCGTGGAGTCGCGTTCGCGCCGTACTTCACCACGCTCTTCTGTTTCATCCTGCTGACCAACCTGTTCAGCATCGTTCCGCTGATCCAGATCTCGCCGAACTCGCACATCGCCTTCCCGGCGATCTTCGCGGCGATCAGCTACGTGATGTTCATCTGGGTGGGCATCCGGCACCACGGAGCGGGCAAGTTCTTCAAGAACTCGCTCATCCCGCCGGCGCCGTGGTACATCCTGCCGTTGCTGATTCCGATCGAGGCATTCTCGACGTTCCTGGTTCGCCCGTTCTCGCTGGCCGTGCGTCTGTTCGCGAACATGTTCGCCGGCCACATGCTCCTGCTGGTCTTCACCCTCGGCGGATTCGCGATGCTCAACGCGACCCCGCTGCTGGCGCCGGTCTCGGTGCTCTCCTGGGTGATGACCGTCGCGCTGACCTTCCTCGAAGCACTGGTCATCGTCCTACAGGCCTACGTCTTCGTCGTACTTACCGCAAGCTACGTGCAGGGCGCTGTCGCCGAAGAGCACTGAGTTCACAACCGCACAACCGTTGTCGTCCCGCGTGACCGTCACGCGTGATAACCAGGAGGAACCAACTAATGGACATCGCCGCAGTAGAGGGCAGCGTCGCCGCCATCGGTTACGGCCTTGCCGCCATCGGCCCCGGCATCGGCGTCGGCCTGGTCTTCGCCGCGTACATCAACTCGACGGCGCGTCAGCCCGAGTCGTCGCGGATCACCCTGCCCTACGTCTGGATCGGCTTCGCCGTGATCGAGGCGCTCGCGCTGCTCGGCATCGCGTTCGGCTTCATCTGGCAGGGCACGCTCTCCTAGTCCTGCCCGCCTTCGTCAACGGAGGGTTCACATGCTTTACATCGCCGCTGCGGAAGGCGCCACCGAGCACAACCCGATTCTCCCGCTCTGGCAGGAGATCGTCGTTGGCTCGGTAGCCTTCGCGCTGCTCTGCTTCGTGCTGATGAAGTTCGTCTTCCCGCGCATGGAGCAGACCTTCCAGGCGCGGGTCGAAGCGATCGAGGGTGGCATCAAGCGGGCCGAGGTCGCACAGGCCGAGGCCAACCAGTTCCTCGATCAGTACCGGGCCCAGTTGGCGGAGGCACGTACCGACGCCGCCAAGATCCGTGACGACGCGCGGGCCGACGCCGAGGGCATCCGACAGGACGTCCTGGCCAAGGCGCGCGAGGAGTCCGACCGGATCATCGCGCTCGGCAAGGAGCAGCTCGCCGCCGAACGGCAGACCATCGTGCGCGAACTGCGCGCGGAGGTCGGCACGCTCGCGGTCGACCTGGCCAGCAAGATCGTCGGTGAGTCGCTCGCCGACGAGGCGCGTCAGAAGGGCACGGTCGAGCGCTTCCTGACCGGGCTCGAGAGCGCGGGGGCCCGCTGATGCAGGCCGCCAGCCGGGAGTCGTACGCCGCCGTGGCGGAGCGTCTGGACGCGTACGCCCAGACCGCCGAGCCGTCGGCGATCGCCGACACCGCCGACGGGATCCTCGCCGTGGCCGATCTGCTGCGTCGTGAGGCGCGGCTGCGGCGGGCCCTGTCCGACCCGGCCCGCTCCGGCGAGGAGCGGGCCGGCCTGCTGGGCAGCCTGCTCGCCGGCAAGGTGAACTCGGATGCGTCCGAGCTGCTCACCGCGCTGGTGACCGGTCGCTGGTCGGCTCCGTCCGAGCTGCTGACCGGCACCGAGCGACTCGGAGTGGAGGCGCTGCTCGCCAGCGCCGACCGGGCCGACGACCTCGGTGAGGTCGAGGACGAGCTGTTCCGCTTCGGCCAGGTGGTCGGGGGGGACACCGGACTGAGCAATGCCCTGTCCGACCCGATCGCACCGGTGGCGCAGCGGACCGAACTGGTCCGGACGCTGCTGTCGGGCAAGGCGAAGCCGTCGACCATCCGCCTCGCCGAGGTGGCCCTGGCCGGCTTCGGTGGACGGTCCTTCTCCAACGGGCTCACCCGCCTGGTGGAGCTGGCCGCCGACCGCCGTGACCGGCAGGTGGCCTACGTGACCGTCGCGGCGCCCCTCGGTGAGGAAGAGGAGCGCCGGCTGAGCGCCAAGCTGACCGAGATCTACGGTCGGGAGGTCACCGTCAAGCAGACGGTAGACCCGCACGTGCTCGGCGGGCTGAGCGTCCAGGTCGGTGCCGATCTCTACGACGGCACCATCCTGCGCCGACTCACCGAAACCCGTAACGCGCTCACCAAGCGCTGAACGAACTACGCCGTACTTAGCCTGCCGCTCTGAGTTAACTCCGGGCCCTGAATAGAGGAAGCAGAGGATGGCCGAGCTGACCATCTCGTCGGAGGAGATCCGCGGCGCCCTGGAGCGCTACGTCTCCTCCTATTCGCCCGACATCTCCCGCGAGGAGGTCGGCACTGTCGCCGACGCCGGTGACGGCATCGCGCACATCGAGGGGCTTCCCTCGACGATGGCCAACGAGCTGCTGGAGTTCGAGGACGGCACGCTCGGTGTGGCGCTCAACCTCGACGTCCGGGAGATCGGCACCGTGGTGCTCGGCGACTACGCCGGCATCGAGGAAGGCCAGCGCGTCAAGCGCACCGGCCGGGTGCTGTCCGTTCCGGTCGGCGACGCCTTCCTGGGTCGCGTGGTGAACGCGCTCGGTGCCCCGATCGACGGTCTCGGTGAGATCGCCAACGAGGGCTTCCGTGAGCTCGAGCTGCAGGCGCCGAACGTCATGGCCCGCCAGGGTGTCACCGAGGCACTCCAGACCGGCATCAAGGCCATCGACGCGATGACCGCGATCGGCCGGGGTCAGCGTCAGCTGATCATCGGTGACCGGAAGACCGGCAAGACCACGGTCGCGATCGACACGATCCTGAACCAGCGGGACAACTGGCGGTCGGGTGACCCGGCCAAGCAGGTCCGCTGCATCTACGTGGCGATCGGCCAGAAGGCCTCCACCATCGCCTCGGTGAAGGGCCTGCTGGAGGAGCAGGGCGCGATGGAGTACACCACCATCGTCGCCTCGCCCGCCTCCGACCCGGCCGGCTTCAAGTACATCGCCCCGTACGCCGGCTCGTCCATCGGACAGCACTGGATGTACGGCGGCAAGCACGTCCTGATCGTCTTCGACGACCTGACCAAGCAGGCCGAGGCGTACCGCGCCGTGTCGCTGCTGCTGCGTCGCCCGCCGGGCCGCGAGGCGTACCCGGGTGACGTCTTCTACCTGCACTCCCGCCTGCTGGAGCGCTGCGCCAAGCTCTCCGACGAGCTGGGTGGCGGCTCGATGACCGGTCTGCCGATCATCGAAACCAAGGGCAACGACATCTCGGCGTTCATCCCGACCAACGTCATCTCGATCACCGACGGGCAGATCTTCCTCGAGGGCGAGCTGTTCAACCAGGGTGTCCGCCCGGCGATCAACGTCGGTACCTCGGTCTCCCGGGTCGGTGGCGCTGCGCAGGTCAAGCCGATGAAGAAGGTCGCCGGCCGGCTCCGGCTGGACCTGGCCCAGTACCGCGAGCTGGAGGCGTTCGCCGCCTTCGCCTCCGACCTGGACCGGGCCTCCCGCAACCAGCTGGACCGCGGTGCCCGCCTGGTCGAGCTGCTCAAGCAGCCGAACTACTCGCCGTTCCCGGTCGAGGAGCAGGTGGTGTCGGTCTGGGCCGGCACCGAGGGCAAGCTCGACGACATCGCGGTTGCCGACGTGCGCCGGTTCGAGAACGAGTTCCTCGAGTTCCTGCGGCACAACTACAAGTCGACGCTGGATTCGATCGCCGCCAACAACTGGGGCGACGACGAGCCGCGCGCCCTGGACGAGGCGATCAACCGGTTCAAGCCCCAGTTCCTGGGTAAAGCGGACGACGTGAAGGTCAACGAGGCCGCAGCCGCGCCCCTCGAAGGCGAAGAGAACCGCGAGACCGTAACCCGGTACCGGGATGGCGGGACCGACGCTGCGGTAGAGAAGTAGGGCTGACCAATGGCGGCCCAGGTTCGCGTTCTTCGTCAACGAATCCGCTCGGCGAAGTCGATGAAGAAGATCACCAAGGCGATGGAGCTCGTGGCGACGAGCCGGATCGCCAAGGCCCAGGCCCGGGTTGCGGCGTCCCTGCCGTACGCCCAGGCCATCACCGGTGTGCTCACCGCGCTGGCGTCCAACGCGGCGATCGACCACCCGCTGCTCACCGCCCGTCCGCGGGTACGGCGAGCCGGGGTCGTGGTGGTCACCAGTGACCGCGGCCTGGCCGGCGGTTACAGCTCCAACGCGATCAGGATGGCCGAGTCGCTGCTGGCTCGGCTGCGGGACGAGGGCAAGGAGCCGGTGCTCTACGTCATCGGCCGTAAGGGCGTCACCTTCTACCGGTTCCGCAACCGGCCGATCGAGGCGAGCTGGACCGGGTTCTCGGAGCAGCCGTCGTTCGCGAACGCCCGCGAGGTGGGTGAGACGCTGATCAAGGCGTTCGGCCACGGCGCGGACGACGAGAGCGGCAGCGGCGGCATCGACGGCGTGCTGGGTGTGGACGAGTTGCACATCGTCTACACCGAGTTCAAGTCGCTGATGACGCAGAACCCGGTTACCAAGATCATTGGCCCGATGGAGGTCGAGGACCGTCCGCGGTCCGAGGGCCTGCTGCCGGCGTACGAGTTCGAGCCCGAAGCCGAGGCGCTGCTCGACGCACTGCTGCCCAAGTACATCAACACCCGGATCTACGCGGCGTTGATCGAATCGGCGGCCAGTGAGTCGGCGGCACGCCGGCGCGCGATGAAGAGCGCGACCGACAACGCCGAGGACATGATCGACAGATACACGCGTGAGATGAACTCGGCCCGCCAGGCCGGGATCACCCAGGAGATCAGTGAGATCGTCGGCGGCGCCAACGCGCTGGCCGCGTCGGGAAGTGAAGTGTGATGACTGCACCAGTAGAGACGAAGACCGCCACCGGTCGGGTGGTACGGGTCATCGGCCCGGTCGTCGACGCCGAGTTCCCGCGCGACGCCATGCCGGAGATCTTCAACGCCCTCAACGTCACCGTCTCGCTCTCCGGTGGAGAGAAGACGCTGACCCTGGAGGTCGCCCAGCACCTGGGCGACAACATGATCCGGGCCATCTCGATGCAGCCGACCGATGGCATGGTCCGCGGCGCCGAGGTCCGGGACACCGGCAACCCGATCATGGTGCCGGTGGGTGACGGCACCAAGGGTCACGTGTTCAACGCGATCGGCGAGTGCCTCAACCTCAAGGAGGGCGAGAAGCTCCAGGTCTCCGACCGGTGGGGTATCCACCGGAAGGCCCCGGCCTTCGCCGACCTCGAGCCGAAGACCGAGATGCTGGAGACCGGCATCAAGGTTCTCGACCTGCTCGCCCCGTACGTCAAGGGTGGCAAGATCGGCCTGTTCGGCGGCGCGGGCGTGGGCAAGACCGTGCTGATCCAGGAAATGATCATCCGGGTTGCGAACAACTTCGGTGGTACCTCGGTGTTCGCCGGGGTGGGCGAGCGTACCCGTGAGGGCAACGACCTCATCCACGAGATGACCGAGTCCGGCGTCATCGAGAAGACCGCGCTGGTCTACGGCCAGATGGACGAGCCGCCGGGCACGCGTCTGCGGGTCGCCCTCTCCGCGCTGACCATGGCGGAGTACTTCCGGGACGTGCAGAAGCAGGAGGTGTTGCTCTTCATCGACAACATCTTCCGGTTCACCCAGGCCGGCTCGGAGGTTTCCACCCTGCTGGGCCGGATGCCGAGCGCCGTGGGTTACCAGCCGACGCTCGCCGACGAGATGGGCGAGCTGCAGGAGCGGATCACGTCGGTCCGGGGCCAGGCGATCACCTCGATGCAGGCGATCTACGTGCCGGCGGACGACTACACCGACCCGGCACCGGCGACCACCTTCGCCCACCTGGACGCGACCACCAACCTGGAGCGGTCGATCTCCGACAAGGGCATCTACCCGGCGGTGGACCCGCTGGCGTCCTCCTCGCGGATCCTCGCGCCGGAGTACGTCGGGCTGGAGCACTACACCGTCGCCTCCGAGGTGAAGCGGATCCTGCAGCGCTACAAGGACCTGCAGGACATCATCGCCATCCTCGGTATCGAGGAGCTCTCCGAGGAAGACAAGATCACCGTTGGGCGTGCCCGGCGGATCGAGCGCTTCCTGTCGCAGAACACCTTCGCGGCCGAGGTCTTCACCGGCATCAAGGGTTCGTACGTGCCGGTCAAGGACACCGTCGAGGCGTTCAAGAAGATCAGCGAGGGTGAGTTCGATCACTTCCCCGAGCAGGCGTTCTTCATGTGCGGTGGCCTGGACGACCTGGAGCGCAACGCACGCGAGCTGATGAAGGACTAGTTTTTCCGTACCACGACTGGGGACCGTGTCGGCTGACCGCCGGCACGGTCCCTTTTCGCGTACGGGGGGCCGCGTGGCGGCCAGTTGATCTTCCAGGGGTTCTTCCAGAAACCAGCGCTACGCTCTGCAACGTCCGTGCCCCCGAAGGGGCCGTCCGGTGCCGTCGGGGCGCGATGATGGGAGATGCCTGGTGACCGACCTCGGTACGCCAACCACACACGGCAAGCGCAGGAAGAAGTCGGCGGTGCCGCGCTGGGCGCGACTCTGCACGATCTTCGGTACCGTGCTCATGCTGCTCAGTGGGGTCGTACTGGTCGGGTTCGAGGTGTTGCTCTCCCGCTACCAGGGTGCGGTGGCCAGCGCGGACCTCTTCGGCGACGAGGGGCCCGGCACGCCGCCGCCGAAGGTCTCCGACATCAAGGGGCCGGTCAACATCCTGCTGGTCGGCATCGACCCCCGGCAGCCGTCCACGCCACCGCTGGCCGACTCGATCATGATCCTGCACGTGCCGGCCGGCATGGACCGGGCGTACCTCTTCTCGCTTCCCCGTGACCTGCGGGTGGACATCCCCGCCTTCCCCAAGGCGAACTATGCCGGGGGCAACGACCGGCTCAACGCCGCCATGTCACACGGCAGCCTGGTGCCCGGGAAGAACCCGGACGCGGCCAAGGGATTCGAGCTACTGCAGACCACGATCAGCAACTACACCGGCATCAAGCGGTTCGACGCGGGCGCGATCCTCAACTTCGGTGGCTTCAAGAAGATTGTCGACGCGATGGGCGGCGTCGACATGTACATCGACGCGGACACCAAGTCCGAGCACCTCCAACCGGACGGCACCCCGCGTCCGGGCAACCCGAACGGCGAGGGCTACATCGGGCCGCAGCGCGAGTACAAGAAGGGCCAGGCCCACCTGAACGGCTGGCAGGCGCTGGACTACGTACGGCAGCGCAAGACACTGGTCGACGGCGACTACGGCCGGCAGCGGCACCAGCAGCAGTTCATCCGGGCGATGGCCAGCCAGGCGCTCAGCCGGGACGTGGTGACCAACCCGCTCAAGCTCGACGCGGTGCTGCGCGCCGCCGGACAGTCCCTGATCTTCAGCGGTCGCGGGCACAGCGTCGCCGACTGGGCATTCGCCCTACGCGACCTGCGGTCCGACTCGATGACGCTGATCAAACTGCCGCATGCCGCGCTCGGCTCCTCCAGCAACTACCAGGGCGAGCAGCTGAAGGCTCCGGCGCCGGACTTCTTCGCCTCCGTACAGGCCGACACGCTCGACACGTTCGTGGCCGCGCACCCCGAACTGATCAACACGGACAAGTAACCGGGGTGCTTCTCGCCACCCGCCGTGGGAGCGGGACGGATACGCGACTAGACTCGGTGGGATCCCGTAGCTATACAAGGAGACAGCGTGGCAAATCAGCTACACGTCGAGCTCGTAGCCGTCGAGGAGAAGGTCTGGTCCGGCGACGCCGAAATGGTCGTCGCGCGGACGACCGAGGGCGAGCTCGGAGTGCTGCCGGGCCACGCTCCGCTGCTGGGCCAGCTCGCCGAGCCCGGCCAGGTCCGGATCAAGCTCGCCGGTGGTGAGCAGATCACGTTCGAGGTGGCCGGTGGCTTCCTCTCGGTGACCGGCGAGGGCGTCACCGTCCTAGCCGAGAGCGCCACCCCGGTTACCGCCGCTTCGACCCGCTGACCCGGCACGTCGGTGCTGGTTCTGGAGTGGATCGGGGTCGGCGCGCTGGTCGTGCTCGCCGGCCTGCTCGTACTCTTCGTCCGGCGTGCCCTGGTCACCCGCTCGGGCGGCATAATCCGGCTCAGCGTACGGGTGTCGACGATGCTCGACGGCCGGGGCTGGTCGCCAGGTTTCGGGCGGTTCACCGACGACGAACTGCGCTGGTACCGGATGTTCAGTTTTGCCATCCGGCCCAAGCGGGTGCTCGCCCGTCGGGGGCTCGCGGTGGAACGTCGCCGACTGCCCGAGGGCCAGGAACAGTTCTCCATGCCGGCCGACTGGGTGATCCTGCGGTGTACCAGCCACCAGGCACCGGTGGAGATCGCGATGGCGCAATCCACGGTGACCGGGTTTCTGTCGTGGCTCGAGGCCGCCCCTCCGGGGGCGGTCTCGCCGCGTCTGGGGGCTCATGATTGGCCTGCTGCCTGAGGGTGCTCGTTGGGGGTTGGGCCTGCCGTGCCCGGCTCCGAGCGGTCAGGCTTGATCTCTCCGCCGGGCACGGCAGGCCTAACCCAGAACCTTGTTCGTCGACGCCCGGTCCCGTTGGGGACCGGGCGTTTGCGGCAGGGTGATCGCTGTGCGTGAGTGCCCTGCTCAGGTGGTGGTGCCGGTGTTGGTGGCGGCGAGGCCGGAGTGCGGGCGGGTGGGTCGGATCGGGCGGCGGCAGTGGTAGACGAGTGCGGGGGGAAGGTTTCCCCAGACCGTACGGCCCAAGGTGACCTCTTCGAACCGGGACCTGAGTGCGGTGCGCAGGCGCTGTGCCGGCGGGGTCCAGATGGCGAACAGGTAGGCGAAGGTGGTGAACGCGCCGTCGTCGGCCAGCCCGTCGGCGACCGCGTCGAGCAGGTTCTGCTGCAGGTCGTTGTTGAAGGCGGCCCAGGGCAGGCCGCTTACGATCACGTCGGCTTGGTGGTGGCCCCGTGCTGCCAGCAGGTCGCGGAGCTTGCGGGCGTCGTCGGAGATGACGTCCACCGCCGGGTAGCGCCGACTCAACGCACCGGCGAAGTCGGGGTTGATCTCGATGGCAAGCTGGTGGCCGCGCCCGCCGAGCCGGCGCTGAATCTCGCCGGTGAAGGAGCCGGTGCCGGGCCCGAGTTCGACCACCACCGGATCACCCGTACGCGGAACCGGTGCGGTGATCTTGTCTGCCAGCGCCCGTGAGCTGGGCGCGATCGCACCCACCGACATCGGCTGGCGGACAAACTGGGTCAGGAACGTTAATTTCTCATTGGCCACGGCCACCAAAATAGGCGATGACCGTCCGTACCCGGTCGTCCGGATGGTCTGAACTTCGGCCACCCGGAGGAGGCGGACCGACCGGTGGCCGGACCGGCTGCCCGCGCCCGCTACGTATCGTTGGCGGGTGCGAACGGGGCGGTGGCGGTGGGGTCCTGATCTGTTGCTCGGCCTGGTCGGGCTCGCGCTGGTCGCGGCCAACGGCCTGCTCGGCTGGGCCGAGATGCAGGACAACCCGGTGGTCGCCGGCCTGGCCACCGCGACCGGGCTCGCGCTGTTCGGGGCACGGCGCTGGCCGTGGCCGACGATGGCGGTCGAGGCGACCCTGCTGGTGGTCGCCGACGCCGTCGCACCACCGAACAGTGTCATCACCCAACTCGGACTGGCGGTCGCGTCGGCCGTGGTCGGCTACCGCTCGCGCTGGGTGGGCAGCGCCACGGCGTTCCTGGTGGCCCTGGTCGCGACCCTGATCGACGTGGTCGACCCTGCCAGTGACCCGCTGGAGCTGACCGACAAGCAGGCGACGGTACGGGTACTCGCCATCGCGGCACTGGTCGGCGCGCCGATCGTGTTCGGCCGGTACCTGCGCCGGCAGCGCGACGCCACCCTGGTCGCCGAGGAACGTGCCTGGGAGGCGGAGACCCGGCGGGCGGCGGAGAACCGGGCGGCCCGGCTCGCCGAGCGCACAAGTATCGCCAGGGATCTGCACGACATCGTCGCCCACCACGTCAGCGCCATCGCGTTGCAGGCCGGTGCCGCCCAGTTCGCCGCCCGGCACACCGGCAAGGTCGACGACGCGGTGGTGGCACTCGGCGAACTGCGCGGTACGGCCGGTCGGGTGCTGGACGAGCTGCGTGAGCTGCTGGAGGTGTTGCGCGACCCGGATGCGGTCGAGGCGACCACGGTGCTCGTGGAGCCGGAGCAGATCTTCCGGGACGCGGTCCGCCAGGTCGAGGCGGGCGGGCTGGAGGTCCGGCTCGCCGGTGCGGAACTGGTGGCCGGTGCGCCGCTGGTGGTGCGTACGACCGCGGCCCGGGTGATCCAGGAGGGGCTGACCAACGCGCTCAAACACGCCGGCCCCGGTAGCTCGGTTTCGGTGCGGCTGTGCCGGGAGGACCGCGGCCTGCTGGTCGAGGTCGTCGACAGCGGGTCCCTACGAGCCGGCCCGGTCGCGTCGGCACTGCCGCCGTCGGGGCACGGACTGGCCGGCATGCGGGAGCGGGTCGGGCTGCTCGGGGGTAGGTTGGCCGCCGGTCCCGCCGACGGCGGCGGTTGGCGGCTGACGGCCCACCTACCGGTCAAGGAGACCCCGATGATCCGACCGGTGAAGGAGAGCCGATGATCCGCGTACTCGTGGTGGACGACCAGGCGCTGGTTCGCGCGGGCGTCGCGCTGCTGCTGCGTACGGCCGGGGGTTTCGACATCGTCGGCGAGGCCGCTGACGGATCGGAGGCGGTACGCCTGGCCCGACGGCTGCACCCCGACGTGGTGCTGATGGATCTGCGGATGCCGAGGATGGACGGGATCGAGGCGACCCGCCGGATCCTCGACCACCATCCGGCCGCCAGAGTGCTGGTGCTCACCACGTTCGCCGACGACGCCAACATCTACGGCGCCCTGGGTGCCGGCGCGATCGGTTACCTGGTCAAGGACGGCGAACCGGAGGCGCTGATCGAAGCGGTCCGGCGCGCGGCCGGCGGGGAGTCACTGCTGGCTCCGCCGGTGCTTGCCCGCATCGTCGGGCGCGCCCTGTCCGCGCACCGCGAGGAGGCCCAGCGGGATGCCGAGCAGGTTTCCGCAGGGCAGCGGCGCCTGCTGACCGAGCGGGAGCGGCAGGTGCTGGCCCTGGTCGGGGTCGGGCTCTCCAACGCGGAGATCGCGGGTCGGCTGCACCTGGGCGTCACCACGGTCAAGACCCATGTTTCGGCCGCGATGGAGAAGCTACGGCTGCGCAACCGGGTGCAGGCCGCGGTGGTGGCCCACCGGCTCGGGCTGGTGGACGACGGGTTCAACCTGGTCGAGGAGTCCGACCCGGCCTGTTCACCGGCACCCCGATGATTGCCGTACCCCGGCGGCCGGCGTCCCCTAGGGCTGCCTCCGGCCACCCGGAGGAGGTCCCTCGGCCGGCTGGACGACGTGGCGGCGTACCGGTGGGCGTCAGGGTAGCCAGGTGGAGATCATCAGCGCCTTCGTCGACTGGCTCGCCGGGTTGTCGACCGGTTGGCTGTACCTGACCGCGGCCGCCGTACTGGCCGCAGAGGTGGCGGTGCTGCCGGGCATGGTGCTGCCGGCGGCCACCACGATGCTCACCGTCGGTTTCCTGGCCCGCGCCGGTGACCTGGACCCGGCCACCGCCCTCGTGGTGACCAGCCTGGCGGCGATGCTCGGGGACCATCTCGGCTTCCTGGAGGGGCGGCTGGTGGGGCCGCGGCTGCGGCGGGGTCGGTTCGGCCGCCGGATCGACGCGGGGCGGTGGGAGCGGGCGGAGCGCCTGCTGACCACCGGGGGCGGCCCGGCGATCGTGCTCGGCCGGTGGACGCCGTACGTGCGGACCCTGGTGCCCCGGATGGCGGCGATGGCCGGACTGCCGTACCGGCGGTTCGCGGTGTACGACGCCGCCGCGGTGCTGGTCTGGGTGCCCGGCATCTTCCTGATCGGCTATCTCGCCGGTGCCTCGTACCTGCGCATCGGTGGACTGGTCGGCACGGTCGCGGTGATCGTGGTGGCCGTGGCCGGGCTGGTCGCCGCCGGGGTCTGGGCGCGGCGCCGTCGGGGTCGGGGCCGCGCCCGCCGTGACCGGGAGTCCGCCACAGGATGCCGGGGACGGGTACGCCGTGCCCGGTCGCCGCTGCGGCGGCGCGGCCCGGACCAGGGGCGGCGCACCCGCCCGGACACCCGTACGGCTCGGCCGGAGCGGGACCGGTCCGGGTGGTGATCAGCCTCGGGTGGGCGTCACTTCCGGCCGCCGGGGACCCATAGCACATCGCCGTCGGGATTGGCCGTTCTTGCCAGGATGAACAGCAGATCGGATAGCCGGTTGAGATACTTTGCCGGAAGGATGCTGGTTCGTTCCTGATCGTGGTTCACCAGTGCCCAGGCCGCTCGTTCGGCGCGCCGGGCCACCGTGCGTGCGACGTGCAACAGAGCCGCTCCCGCGGTGCCGCCGGGCAGGATGAAGGAGTCGAGCTTGCCCAGTTCCGCGTTGTACTCGTCGCACCAGGTTTCGAGCCTGGTCACGTACTCCTCGGTCACCCGCAACGGGGGATACGCCGGATCCGGTTCGACCGGCGTGGCCAGATCGGCGCCGACGTCGAAGAGGTCGTTCTGGACCGCGGCCAGCACCGTACGCAAGCCTTCGTCGAGTTGGCCGAGCGCGAGCGCCACCCCGATCGCGGCATTGCACTCGTCCACGTCCGCGTACGCGGCGATCCGCGGATCGGTCTTGTCGACCAGTTCGTTGTTGCTCAGCCTGGTCTGGCCGGCGTCGCCGGTCCTGGTGTAGATGCGGGTGAGGTGAACGGCCATGACGGACAGCGTACGGAGGTCCGACGGCGAGCCGCCCACCCAGACGGTGACCGGTGACGGAGCCGACCCGACCGGCGTGTTGCCGGCTGACTGGCCGGCGGCCGGGGTGACCGCGGAGGTGGCGGCCGACTCTACGATTGCCGACGTGGACGTGATCAGGGTCAGCGGCGGCGCCCGGCTCGCCGGTGAGGTGCACGTCGTGGGTGCCAAGAACTCCGCGTTGAAGCTGATGGCGGTGGCCCTGCTGGCGCCCGGCCGCAGCGTGATCACCAACGTGCCCCGGATCACCGACATCGCGATCATGGGTGAGGTGCTGCGTCGACTCGGCTGCGAGGTCTCGTTCGGCGAGGACAACGGCACGTCGACCGGGACCATCGAGGGCATTCCGGTGGTCGGGGTGGCCGACGGCGTACCGGTGGAGGTGCCGCCGGTGGACGGCGCCGGACCGGTCCGCGACGTCGCCTCGACGGCCAGCGGTGAGGCCCAGGCCGCGGTCGACCTCGGTGCGCTGCCCGGCCGGGCCCGTACGGTCACCATCGACGTGCCGGCGGAACCGGGCACCGACGCCGACTACGACCTGGTACGGCGGCTGCGCGCGTCGATCTGCGTACTCGGGCCGTTGCTGGCCCGGCGTGGTTATGTCCGGGTGGCCCACCCCGGTGGCGACGCGATCGGCTCCCGTGGGCTGGACATGCACGTGTCGGGCCTGGCCCGGATGGGCGCCGAGATCTCCGGCTCGCACGGCTTCGTGATCGCCTCGGCACCGAACGGGCTGCGCGGCGCGACCATCTGGCTGGACTTCCCCAGCGTCGGCGCGACCGAGAACCTGGTCATGGCCGCGGTGCTGGCCAAGGGGACAACGGAGATCGACAACGCGGCCCGCGAGCCGGAGATCGTCGACATCTGCACGATGCTCTCGGCGATGGGAGCCAAGATCGAGGGAGCCGGCACCTCGACCATCCGGATCGAGGGCGTCAGCGAGTTGCGCCCGGTCCAACACCGTACGGTCGGGGACCGGATCGTCGCCGGCACCTGGGCCTTCGCGGCGGCCATGACCCAGGGGGACGTGACCGTGACCGGCGCGAGCCCGAGCTTCCTGGAGATCGCGCTGGACAAGGTGATCTCCGCCGGGGGACTGGTCGAGACCCGCACCGACGCCTTCCGGGTACGGATGGACCGGCGTCCCACCGCCGTCGACGTGGTCACCCTGCCGTTCCCCGGCTTCGCCACCGACCTGCTGCCGATGGCGATCGGGATGGCCTCGGTCAGCGAGGGTGCCTCGCTGATCACGGAGAACATCTTCGACGGGCGGTTCATGTTCGTGAACGAGATGGCCCGGCTCGGCGCCGACATCAAGACCGACGGGCACCACGCCGTGGTACGCGGCCGGGAACGCCTCTCCAGCGCCCCGGTCCGGGCCACCGACATCCGGGCCGGCGCCGGCCTGGTGATTGCCGGCCTCTGCGCCGACGGGGTCACCGAGATATCGCACGTGCACCACGTCGACCGGGGCTATCCGGACTTCGTCGCGGACCTGCGCGCTCTCGGCGTCGAGGTCGAACGCACCACCGCACCGGCCGAGCAGAACTTCTCGCTCTGACTCCCTGTCCACCCTCGCCGCCGTCCCACCCGCTGCTCGTCCGCGTCGCCTGAGGTGTCGTTCAGGTCGGCGGATAGAGTGCGGTGAGGACAGGCGTACCAGGGGAGGAGCAGGCGGATGGCGGGTCGACTCGCGGTCATCGGGGCCGGACTGATGGGTTCGGGCATCGCACAGGTGGCGGCGCTGGCAGGTTGGCAGGTGACGCTCCGGGACCTGGACGACGCGGCCACCCAGCGCGGCCTGGACGGCATCCGTACCTCGCTGGAGAGGTTCGCCAGCAAGGGCAAGATCGAGGCCGGCGAGGTGGAGGGCACCCTGGGCCGGATCAGCCCCACCACCGACCTGGACGCGGCGGCCGACGCCGACCTGGTGGTCGAGGCGGTGTTCGAGCGGCTGGAACTCAAGCAGGAGGTGTTCCGCGAACTGGACCGGATCTGCCGGCCCGACGCGGTCCTCGCGACCAACACCTCGGCGATCCCGGTCACCCAGATCGCCGCGGTGACGAAGCGGCCGGAGTCGGTCGTCGGCACCCACTTCTTCTCACCGGTGCCGATGATGCAGCTCTGCGAGCTGGTACGCGGCTACAAGACCAGCGACGAAACGCTCGCCACCGCCCGCGCCTTCGCCGAGGAGATCGGCAAGACCTGCGTCGTGGTCAACCGGGACATCGCCGGCTTCGTCACCACCCGCCTGATCACCGCGCTGGTCATGGAGGCGGTCAAGCTCGTCGAGTCCGGCGTCGTCTCCGCCGAGGACCTCGACATCGCCTGCAAGCTCGGCTTCGGCCACGCCATGGGCCCGCTCGCCACCACCGACCTGACCGGCGCGGACGTGCTGCTGCACGCGACGCAGAACATCTACGGCGACACCGGCGACGAGAAGTTCTTCCCGCCGGAGTTGCTCCAGCGCATGGTCACCGCAGGGGACCTGGGTCGCAAGAGCGGCAAGGGTTTCTACTCGTACTGACGGGCTCGTCGTGGGGGCTGTGGCCCTCCGTGCCCGGCTCCGAGCGGTCAGGCTTGATCTCTCCGCCGGGCACGGAGGGCCACAGCCTTTCGCAGGTCAGGGCACGTGCGTTGGTGCGGCGTCGTGGACTGCGTCAGCCGTCGCGTTTGGTGGTCCAGCGGAAGGTGCGTAGGCAGAGGACCAGGCCGATGACGCACCAGGCGGCCAGGACGAGGGCGACCTTGCCCAACTCGTACGAGCCGGCGGGCTCCTGGGCGCCGAACGAGTCGGGCAGGAAGACCGAGCGCAGGCCCTGGCACATCCACTTCAGCGGGAAGATCGCCGCCACCTGCTGCATCCAGGTCGGCAGGTCGGTGAAGACGAAGAAGACGCCGGAGATGAACTGGAGGATCAGGGCGACCGGGGTGACCGTGCTGGGTGCGCTCCGGCCGCTGCGCGCCAGCGAGGAGAAGGCGATGCCGCAGAGGGTGCAGGCGGTGATGCCGAGGGCGGATACCCAGCCGAAGGTGAGCCACCTGGTGGCGGTGTCGGGCAGTTTGAGGTCGAACAGCAGCACGGCGACGGCGAGCAGGAGCACCGTCTCGGCGACGCCGATGACGGCGACCATGATGGTCTTGCCGGCGAAGTAGACCCATTTCGGCATCGGGGTGCCGCGCAGGCGCTTGAGTACGCCGCGGTCGCGTTCGATCGGGATCTGGATGGCCAGGCTCTGGAAGCCGACGGTGAGCAGGCCGGTGGCGATCATGCCGGTGACGAAGTACTGGGTGAACTTGACGCCGCCGCCGATCTCGCCCTTGAAGATCGACGCGAAGGTCAGGATCAGGACCACCGGGAAGAGCATGGTGAAGACCACCGACTCGCGGCTGCGCAGGAACTGGCGCAGTTCGAGTCGTCCCTGACGCAGGCCGAGTTCGATCGGGCTGGTCCGGCTTGGCACCGCTACCGGAGCGGCTTCCGTGGTGGTGCTCATGACTGTCCGATCATCCGCAGGTAGACGTCTTCCAGGGTCGGGCGGGTCACGGTGAGGCCGGGCACCTCGCCGCCGTACCGCGCGGCCAACTCGGCGATCAGGGCCGTCGGCGTCGCGCTCTCCGCCCGCTGCGGCGTCCCGTCCGGCGTACGCCAGGAGACCACCGGCAACGCCTGCTGCCGGTTGCCCAGCTCGGCCGGGGTGGAGACCTCGACGAGCTGGCCGGCGGCGATCACGCCCACCCGGTCGGCGAGTGATTCCGCCTCGTCCAGGTAGTGCGTGGTCAACACGATGGTGGTGCCGGCGGCGGCCAGGTCGCGGATCAGCTCCCAGAACTCGCGTCGCGCCTCGGGGTCGAAGCCGGTGGTCGGCTCGTCGAGGAAGAGGAGTTCGGGGCGGCCGATGATGCCCAGTGCCACGTCGAGCCGGCGCTTCTGGCCGCCGGAGAGGGTGTGCGTACGGGCACGGGTCTTGTCGGTGAGCCCGACCCGACCGATCACCTGGCGCGGATCGTCCGGATTAGGGTAGAACGCGGCAAAGTGGTCGACCACCTCGCCCACGGTCAGGTCGTCGAACTCGCCGGTGCCCTGGAGCACGATGCCGACCCGGGAACGCCAGTCCCGCCCGGCGGTGTTCGGGTCGACGCCGAGCACGTCGACCTCGCCGCCGTCGCGGTGCCGATAGCCTTCGAGGATCTCGACCGTCGTCGTCTTGCCGGCGCCGTTCGGGCCGAGCAGGGCGAACACCTCACCGGCCCGGACCGTCAGGTCGAGGCCGGCGACGGCGACGTGCTCGCCGTACGACTTGCGCAATCCCCGTACGGAGATCGCGAGCTGGTCACTCATGACGAACACTATGCGCGCCGGTGACAGACCGTGGGCAGCGGGGGTCCGGCCACCCCGGAGTGGCTCAAGATCCGCCCAGGACCTCGGAGAGTGCTGCCGGGACCAGGTCGCGCTCCCGCAGGCCGGCCAGGATGTGCGGCAGCGCCTCGTCGGTCATCGCGGCGTTCGCCTCGGTCACGTGCATGATCACCACTGAGCCCGGCCGTACCTTGTCGAGCACCGCCCTGACGATCGGCTGCCAGGCGGTGGCGAATGGGTCGCCGCTGACCACGTCACCGTCGACCACGGTCAGGCCGAGCGGGGCGAGTGCGGTGAGGGCCGCGGTGTCGTGGCAGAGACCGGGGAAGCGGAAGTAGCGGGTCTGCCGGCCGCCGTACGGCTCGATCACCCGGAACGTCTTGGCCACGTCCTCGGTCATGCTGTTGGCCGGCACCCGGGGCAGGTCGTAACAGTCCCCGGTGAACGCCAGGTGCCCGTACGTGTGGTTGGCCAGCTCGAAACGCGGGTTCTGGGCCAGCCGGCGGGTCAGGTCGGGGTAGCGCTCGACCCACTTGCCGGTCAGGAAGAAGGTGGCCGGCAGTTCTTCCCGTTCCAGCAGGTCGATGATCTTCAGGTTGGCGTACGACTTCACCTTGCCCGTACGCAGGCTGTGCAGCATCGAGTCGGTCATGTCGGCGTCGAAGGTGAGGGCGACCCGGTTGCCCGTACGCGGTCCGTTGTCGACCACCGGTGGCCTGGTCCCCGCCCGCGTAGCGCCGGGGACGGTGGTACCTGGCGCGGCGCTGCTGGGCTTGGTCGTGCCCGGCTTGGTGGCGGCTCCGGTCGGGGTGGCGGCCGGACCGATCGCGTGGGTGCCGGGGCCCGGTGTGCCGCCGGTGGACGGCGCACGATCCGGGGGCGACAGTGTTCTGGTCAGCCCGACAGCGGCGGTGGCGGTGCCGAGGACGGCCACCGCCACCAGTACACCCAGCAGTAGCCGGGACCGGGGTCGACTCACCGGGCAGATCATTCCAGAAGTGAGGAATGCTCATGGCCCTATCCGGAGCCCTTCACCCGTTGGTGCTGCTCAGACGCGGAAACCTGCGGCTCGGGCGGCCTCCCGTTCACGTTTGCGCTCCCGTCGGCGGCGCAGCAACCAGGGCACCAGGATCGCGAAGCCGACCAGGAAGACCAGCACCAGCACCGGCAGGACGATCGCCACCAGCGACACGACCACGCTGGTCGCGTCCTCGGCGGTGCTGGCCACCGGGGCGCCGAAACCGGCGGTGCCAGCGTTGATCAGCGGCCGGGCCGCCGACTTCACCGCGTGTACGCCGAACGCGATCAGCATGCCGGTCACGATCGGCACCCACTGGTTGGAGGAGAAGAAGCTCCCCGGGTCGCTGACCGTCACCGTCTCGGAGCTGGAGCCGGCGCTGAACGCCAGTCCACCGGCGGTCGGCCGGACCACCGTCTGCACGAGATCGTTGACGTGGTCGACCACCGGCACCTTGTCGGCCACGAACTCGACCGCGAGCAGCACCGCCAGGATCGCTAGCACCCAGCCGTTGGAGAGCCACTGCCAACCGCTGGGCAGGTCGATCAGACCGGTGAACCGGGACAGCAGTCCCATGAGCAGCAGGGGGATGTACGCGTTCAGGCCGGATGACGCGGCCAGGCCCGTACCGGTGAGGGCTTCCAGCACGCCGTCAGCATCTCATCGACGCGCCACTTCCGCTCAACGAGCGGCCCAGGGCTTGTGGCGGTAGCTCGTTCCGTTCGGTGGGCGGCTCGCGGCGTGCGGCTCGTTCCGTTCGGTGGGCGCCTCGCGGCGTGCGGCTCGTTCCGTTCGGTGGGCGGCTCGCGGTGGGCGGCTCGTCTCCTTCGGCAGGCGCCTTGCGGCGTGCGCGGCGGGCGGCGGCGGGGCTCTCCGCTACCCTCGTCGGGTGCGGTTGGTGATAGCGCGATGCGCAGTGGACTACGTGGGACGACTCTCGGCGCACCTGCCGCTGGCCACCCGCCTGCTGATGGTCAAGGCGGACGGGTCGGTGTCGATCCACGCCGACGACCGGGCATACAAGCCGCTCAACTGGATGAGCCCGCCGTGCAAGCTCGAAGAGGCGCCCGGCGTGTGGCGGGTGGTGAACAAGGCCGGCGAGGAACTGCGGATCACCCTGGAAGAGGTTTTCCAGGACACCTCGTACGAGCTCGGGGTGGACCCCGGCCTGCGCAAGGACGGGGTGGAGGCGCACCTGCAGGAGTTGCTGGCGGCGAACCCGACCACCCTCGGCGACGGCTTCACGCTGATCCGCCGGGAGTACCCGACCGCGATCGGCCCGGTCGACCTGCTCTGCCGCGACGGCGCATCGGCCACCGTGGCGGTCGAGGTGAAGCGGCGCGGCGACATCGACGGCGTGGAGCAACTGACCCGCTACCTGGAACTGCTCAACCGTGACCCGCTGCTCGCCCCGGTGCACGGCGTCTTCGCCGCCCAGGAGATCAAGCCGCAGGCCCGGGTGCTGGCCAGCGACCGGGGCATCCGGTGCGTGGCCGTCAACTACGACCGCCTGCGCGGCATCGAACGCGACGAGCTGACCCTCTTCTAGCTCCCACCGCCCACCACCCACCACCCACAATGCTGGCACCCAAAGCGCTAACCCGGACCAGAGCGTTGATCATGAAGTTAGCGACAGGAAATCGACCGGGATCTGTCGCTAACTTCATGATCAACGCGCCAAGCGGGCTGGGGTGGGTTGGGGGGCGCCGAGGATGGCGATCAGGGATTTGGGGAGGGTGGCTAGGCGTTCGATGCGGATGTGGGAGCGGGGGAAGTAGTGCCGCATCTGTGAGCGGTCGACCAGTTCGGTCCAGAGCACCTGGCGGATCGCGGCCTCGTGGTTCTTCGCCGGGGAGTGGGCCAGCGGCCACTTGCGGGCCATCAGGGTACGGAGGCGGACCGGCAGGAACTGCATGCCCGGGGCGATCCAGTGTGGCTCGATCGGGAAGTACCGGTACGGGGTCTGCACCCAGTGTGCGTTGCTGAGCAGGTGCACCGTCTCGGCGAACCGTACCCGGCGTTCGTGGCCGCCGACGTGTTCCAGTACCGAGTTGGAGAAGACCAGGTCGTAGCGGCGGTCCAGGATGCCGGGAGGAAGTGCGCAGGCGTCGCCGTGGTCGACCTCGGCCCAGGCCGGGATCTCGGACGGCGGCTTCTCCAGGTTGACCACGTGTACGTGCTTGGGGCGGACGGTCGCGCGGGCCCAGGTCTCGACGCGGCCGCCGAGGTCGATGACGGACATCTGGGCGAGGTCGGGAAACGTCTCGACCAGCCAGTCCGCTCGTCGGCTACGACGCCGGGCGGCGAACGAATCTTCGCTCTCGACCAGGCGCGACCGCAATCCGTGTATGCCCACTCGACGGAATGTAGGGGTCGGTCGGCTTGGGCCGGTATATCCGAAACGCCTATTCATAGAGCACGATCGGTCCGGTAAGGGTCACCGACCGTACATAAACTTGACGGCTTTTGCGATTTTTGCGACCTGTGCCGGAGTGCGGTCGAAGGTCGTCGAGGGCAGCAGCGACGGTCCACGTCGTACGGTGATCGCCTTGGCCCGGCCGAACTCGCGCAGCCCGTCGTCGCCGTGGATCCGCCCGAAACCGGAGTCGCCCACCCCGCCGAAGGGCAGTGTGGACATCCCGACGAAGGTCAACGACGAGTTCACCGCGACCATCCCGGAGCGCAGCCGCCCGGCGATCTCCACCGCCCGGCGCTTGCCGAACACCGAGCCGCCGAGCCCGTACGGCACCGCGTTTGCCCTGGTCACGGCGGTGTCGGCGTCCTTGACCCGGCTGATGGTGAGGGTCGGCCCGAAGGTCTCCTCGCGGACCGCCAGGGCATCCTCGGGTACGTCCACCAGGATGGTCGGCCGGACGTACGGCGGCTGCACCGCGTCGGCACCGCCGAGCACCGCGCGACCGCCCCTGGCCAGGGCATCATCGATGTGGCGACGGATCACGTCGAGCTGTCCGGGCATGGTGATCGGGCCGAGATGTGCCTCGGGTTCCGACCCCACGGTGAGCTTTTGTGCCTTCGTCACCACCCTGGCCACGAAGTCGTTATAGACGGCCTCCACCGCATAGACCCGTTCTATCCCGATGCAGGTCTGGCCGGCGTTCGTCAGCGCACCCCAGACCGCCGCGTCGGCCGCCGCGTCCAGGTCGGCGTCGGCGTCCACGATCATCGCGTCCTTGCCGCCCGCCTCCAGCAGGACCGGCGTCAACGACTCGGCGCACGCGGCCATCACCTTCCGTGCGGTCGCGGTGGAGCCGGTGAACGCCACCTTGTTCACCCCGGCCCGGCAGAGCGTCGCCCCGACGTCGCCGAGCCCGTGCACCGCCTGGAGTACGGGCTGCTCCGGCACCACTTCGGCGAAACTGTCGACCAGCCACTGCCCGACCGTCGGGGTGTACTCGCTCGGCTTGAGCACGACGGCATTTCCCGCGGCCAGCGCGTACGCCATCGAACCGATCGGGGTGAGCACCGGATAGTTCCACGGGCCGATCACGCCGACCACCCCGTACGGCTGGTATTCGAGCCGGCCGGAGAACTCGGCGACGATCAGCCGCGAGCGGACCCGCCGCCGGCCGAGCACCCGCTTGGCGTTGCGGGCCGCCCAGTCGACGTGCTCGATCGCCGAGGCGATTTCGACGATCGCGTCCGCGACCGGTTTGCCGCCCTCGGCGTGCACCAGGGCGGCAAGTTCGTCGATCCGATGGGCCAGCCGGGACCGCCAGCGCAGCAGCCGCACCTTCCGCTCGGCGAAGTCCAGCCCGGCCCACCAGGTCGCTGCCTCGCGCGCCCGAGCCACCCGCGCGATCAGGTCGTCGGCGCTGGCAACCGGGAAGCGGCCCACCTCCGCGCCGCTGGCCGGATGGGTGGAAATCAACTCGCCGTGGTCGATCACCGGTACGCCGGGACCCAACGGAGCCGTCATGTCGGAAGTGTAAACCTGAATAATACTCACGGGTAAGTCTCGGGGTGCCCACCGAACCGGTGAGCCGAATTAACCCGCCGGACGAGGAAGTCCATCCTGGGGTCAATGGAGATGGGAGCCGCTCGATGTCAGGCTGGTCCCGTGCGCCAAGGGGGGCGCGGTGGCCGGCACCGTGGGGGATGCCGGCCCGCAGACGTACGGGTGCGGAGAGTCGATGTCGGACGAGTTGAATCTTCTTCCACTGCTGACGGTGGTCAACGGCCCGTTGCGCGGGGCGAGCTTCCGGCTGCGGCCGGGTACCCGCCGGATCGGTCGCGACGAGGGCGTCGACATCGTGATCGACGACCGGAAGGTGAGCCGGCGGCACGCCACGGTGGAACTGGCTGACGGCCGCGCCCTGCTGACCGACTGCGGGTCCACCAACGGCACCTGGCTCAACGACCAGCGGATCTCGCAGGTGAGAGAGTTGCGCGACGGTGACCGGGTCCGGATCGGCCACGTCGAGCTGCGGTTCTTCGACCCGGCGGCGGCGCTGACCGACCCGGTCGGCGCGATCCGGTACACGCCCAGCTTTCCGCCGCCGGCACTCCGGGCAGTCGACGAGGCGTCCGCGTCGTCGACCGCCGCGGCGCTCGGTGCCCCGACCCAGATGATGGCGACCGGACCCCGGCCCGGCCGGCTGCTCTGGATCTTCGGTGGGGGCGTCGTGCTCGCCGGCTGGGCGGCCTGGGCCCTCCTGGTGTTGAACTAGGGAAATGTCCGCTTAGGTGTGGTACGGCGGAGCGGGGGGCGCCGCCATGCCGCTCCGGTCGCCTTATGTGGGGACGCCACACTGCAGGGCTCCCGAAGGAGTGGCACCATCGCGGGGATGGAAACCGAACAGGTGAACATCACCGCCCGGGGCATCACCCAGAACGTGCTCGTCGCCGGGCCGGCGGACGGCAGCCCGGTCCTGCTGATCCACGGCAACTGCTCGTCCGCCGACTTCTGGCAACCGCTGCTGCGCCACCTGCCGCCCACGCTCCGGATCGTCGCACCCGACCTGCGCGGCTACGGCGCCACCGACACCGCGCCGCTGGACGCCACCCGCGGCCTGCGTGACTTCGCCGACGACGTGGCCGCGTTGCTCGACGCGCCGGGCCTGTTCGGTTCCCCGGGCGCCCGACCGGTGGTGGCGGCCCACTCGATGGGTGCCGGCGTCGCCATGCAACTCCTGGTCGACCATCCGGACCGGGTCCGTGCGCTGCTGCTGGAATCGCCGCTGTCGCCGTACGGGTTCGGCGGCACCCGGGACCTGGACGGCACCCCGACCAGCGCCGACTTCGCCGGCACCGGCGCCGGTACGGCCAACCCCGACTTCGTCGCCCGGATCGCCGCCAAGGACCGGGGCGTGGACGCGCCGACCAGCCCCCGCAACGTCATGCGTACCGCGTACGTGGCCGACCCGGCTTCCTTCGGCGACGACGAGGAGTTGCTGCTGGACAGCATGCTCAGCACAGCGATCGGCGAGGCGAACTACCCCGGCGACGCGACCACCACCGACACCTGGCCGGGCGTCGCTCCGGGCACTCGTGGCGTGCTCAACACCATGGCACCGAACCACTTCCGGGTCGCCGACGAGCTGGTCGCCGTCGCGGTCAAGCCGCCGATCACCTGGGTACGTGGCGACGCCGACGCGATCGTCTCGGACACCTCGCTGTTCGACCTGGCGTACCTCGGCTCGCTCGGACTGGTTCCCGGCTGGCCCGGCGAGCAGGAGTGCCCGCCGCAGCCGATGGTCGGGCAGACACGGGCGGTGCTGGAGCGCTACGCGGCGGCCGGTGGCGCGTACCGCGAGGTCGTCTACGCCGAGTGCGGCCACTCGCCGCATGTCGAGCGTCCGGCCGAGTTCGCCGCCGCGCTGCTGGACCTGATCCTGTGAGCGGAGCGGAGACGCCGGAGGGCGCGACGCCGTACGCGCGGCGGACGGTGCCGGTGGAGGGCGGGGAGCTGACCGTCGGTGAATGGGGGCGGGGCGGCGACGGACCGCTGCTGCTGGCCGTACACGGGATCACCTCGTCCCACCTGGCCTGGTCGCTGGTGGGGGAGCGGCTCGGCGTCGATCACCGGCTGGTCGCCGTCGACCTGCGCGGACGCGGCGGCAGCCGGGACCTGCCCGGCCCGTACGGCATGGTCCGGCACGCGGCCGACCTGGTTCGGGTGGTCGAGGCGTACGGCGGCGGCCCGGTGGTGCTGCTCGGCCACTCGATGGGCGGCTTCGTCGCCGTCGAGCTGGCCCGGACTTACCCGGAACTGGTCCGGCGGCTGGTGCTGGTCGACGGCGGCGCGCCGCTGCCGGCACCGCCCGGTCTGGACGCGGACGCGGACGAGCAGACCATCTCGGCGCTGATCTCGGCCACCGTCGGACCCGCGTTCACCCGGCTGACCAGGACCTTCCCGGACCGGGAGACGTACCTGACGATGTGGCGGGAGCACCCGTCCTTCACCGACTGGACCCCGGCAGTGCAGCGGTACGTCGACTACGACCTGGTCGGCACCGCCCCCGAACTGCATCCGGCCTGCCGGCTGGAGGCGGCCGTACGGGACGCCCGCGACCAGTACGCCTATCCCGGTGTCAAGCCGTCGGCGCTGCCGGTGCCGGCGGTCTTCCTGCGGGCGCCGCGCGGCATGCTCGACGAGCCGGACAAGCCGCTCTACCCGGCCGGGTACGCCGCGCACTGGCTGCCCGGCACGGTCGAGGAGACGGTGCCCGGCGTGAACCACTACACCATCGCCCTCGGTGCCGGCGGCGCCGCGGCGATCGAGGCGGCGGTCCGGACCGGCGGCTGACCCGCCGGGCGCTCCGTGGCAGACTCGCCGCAGAAACTTAGCGGCCGTTCACCCGTCGGGCGGCCCGGAAGCGGTGGAGGCGGCTGTGGCACGCGAGATCACCAACGTCGGCGTCATCGGCCTGGGCACCATGGGCGCCGGGATCGTCGAGGTGTTCGCCCGCAACGGCATCGACGTACTCGCGGTGGAGATCTCCGAGGAGGCGCTGGAGCGGGGGCGGGCGACCCTCACCGGTTCCACCGACCGTGCGGTCGCCCGCGGAAAGCTCGCCGCCGAGCAGCGTGACGCGCTACTCGGCCGGGTCACCTTCGCCGTCGGGCTGGCCACGCTGGACGACGTCGACCTGGTCATCGAGGCGGTACCCGAGCGGCTCGACCTCAAGCGGCGGCTCTTCGGCGAACTCGACCGGATCTGCCGGCCGGACACCATCCTCGCCACCAACACCTCCTCGCTGAGCGTCACCGAGATCTCGGTCGCCACCACCCGGCCGGCGCGGGTCGTCGGTATGCACTTCTTCAACCCGGCGCCGGTGATGAAGCTGGTCGAGGTGATCCGGACCGTGGTCACCGCCCCCGAGGTGGTGGCCGACGTCGAGGCACTCTGTGCCCGGCTCGGAAAGGTAGGCGTGACCATCGGCGACCGGGCCGGCTTCATCGCCAACTCGCTGCTGTTCGGTTACCTGAACCAGGCCGTGGCGATGTTCGAGGCGCGGTACGCCACCCGCGAGGACCTCGACGCGGCGATGCGACTCGGCTGTGGGCTGCCGATGGGGCCACTGGCCCTGCTCGACCTGATCGGCCTCGACACCGCGTACGAGATCCTGGACACGATGTACCGGCGCGGGGGTCGGGACCGCCGGCACGCACCCGTACCGCTGATCCGGCAGATGGTCACCGCGGGGCTGCTCGGCCGCAAGTCCGGCCGTGGGTTCTACACCTACCAGGGGCCGGGGTCGGCTGCGGTCGTACCCGATGACCTGACGCCGCTGGCGGTCGAGCCGGCGGCCGGCGACAACACGCCGGGCACCGTCGGCCTGGTCGGCTCCGGTCCGCTCGCCAGCGCGCTGGCCGAGGTGTTCGCCGCGGCCGGCCACCGGGTGGTGGTCGCGTCCGGCGACGACCATCCGGACCTGGCCCGACTGGCCGAGGTCGACCTGGTGGTCGAGGCGATCGACGGCGACCCGGCCGACCGGCGGGCGCTCTTCGCCCGGCTCGACAAGGTCTGCCGCCCCGGCGCGGTGCTCGCCACCACCGCCGCCACCGGCCCGGTGATCGACCTCGCGATGGCCACCGGTCGCCCGGCCGACGTGATCGGGCTGCACTTCCCGCATCCGGCGCCGGACCGCCAACTGGTGGAGATCGTCCGTACCGTGCGCACCTCGGCGGAGACCGTCGCCACCGGGCGGACGGTCGCCGTGGCGCTCGGCCGGACCGGCGTGGTCTGCGACGACCGGGCCGGCTTCGTGGTCGACGCGCTGCTGTTCCCGTACCTGAACGACGCGGTGAAGATGCTGGAGGCGTCGTACGCGACCGCCGAGGACATCGACCACGCGATGCGGCTCGGCTGCGCGTACCCGGTCGGCCCGTTCGAACTGCTCGACCGGGTGGGGCTGGACGTGGCGCTGGAGATCCAGCGGGGCGTCTACCGGGCGGCACGGGAGCCGGGGCTGGCCCCCGCGCCGCTGCTGGAGCAGATGGTCACCGCCGGTCACGTCGGCCGGGGGACCGGCCGGGGCTTCCGGGAGGGGACCGTCAGCTCTTGACCCGGATCGTCACCCCGGCGACGTCGCTCTTGCCGTCGGCGGTGAGCCGGTAGACGAACCTGTCGGGCTGCGTGTGCTGGCCGTTCGGGGTGTACAGCACCGTACGGCGGCTGGTGATCTGGAGCTTGCCGTACTTCGGCTGGGTCACGATGGTGATTTTCGCGGCGTTGGTGGCGAGATCGTTCGCCAGCACCGGGATGTCGACCTTCTTGGTGCCCTTGGTCGAGGCCACGTCGTCGTCGGCGAGCGGTGCCGCGCCGAAGCCACCCCGGCCGTTGCCGATGAAGTGGGTGACCTCGCCGGTCGTGGTGTCGGTGGTCCGTACGTCCGGGATCCCGTCGCCGTTGGCGTCGAGCACCGCGATGCTCCAGTAGGAGTCGCCCACGGGATCCCCTTCGAGGTCGACCACGGCGCCGTTGTCGAGCACCACGACCACCCCGGTCTCGTACTCGCAGCCCCCGGCGTAGCTGATCACCACGTCGGTCGCGCCGTTGCGGTTGAAGTCGGCCAGCACGTAGTCGGGGTCCCAGCCGCACGGCCACTTGACCGGTCCGGGCACGAGTTGGCCGGAGGCGGTGTTGAGGTAGGTCAGGAAGCCGTCGCCCTGGTCGGTCCACTCGTAGACGTCCTGGCGGCCGTCGCCGTTGAAGTCGGCCAGCCCGATGTAGCTGGGCTGGTAGATCGCGTCGAATCCGGCGACCGGCTGGTAGTCGCGCAGCACCAGCAGGTCACTGTTGACGCCCGGCGGCCGGCCGTCGAACCAGGCCAGCACCAGTTCCACCGTGCCGTCGCCGCCGAGGTCGACGACAACTCCCATGTCCGGGCAATGGTCGTACTCGTTGTCGGGGTTGTCATAGAGGTAGGTGGTGGCGGTGCCGTAGCCGCCCGAACCGTTGCCGAGCGCCACCTGTACGCCGCACTGCCCGGGGCCGCCACCGGTCAGGACCGCGCGGTCGACGATGCCGTCGCCGTTCAGGTCGCCGTAGAGCGGTTCACCCTGATAACCGGCCATTGCCGCCGGTGCCGCACCCACCATGGCCATCGCCGTGGCGACCGCCAGTACCGTGATCCGCTTCCTCCACATGAGGTTGCCTCCGCGCTTCGTGCCGGCCCCGCAGACCGGCTGGTTCCCCGATATGCCGGTCCGTGACCGGCTGTTCACAGACGATGCCGCTTCGGGGGCCGATTCGGTACGCGTTGACGGTGATCTGTCTTTCGACCTGACCAGCCGGTCAGCCGGGCATCAACCGGTACGTCGATCGGGACGGTCGCGTACGGGCAGGCCGGCAACGGGTACGAGGCCGGGCACCCCGTACCCGAGCCGTACCCGGCCACGGTCGGCCGGAGAGTCGGCCGTGGTCGGGTCGTTCCGTGGTACGTCAGTTGGTGATCTTGATCGAGACCGCGGCGTCCGAACTGCGGCCCTGGTCGGTCAACCGGTAGACGAACCGATCGCTCTTTCCGGTTTTGCTGTTCGGGGTGAAGACCACGGTCCGGTTGCTGGTGACCCGTACCGTGCCGTACCTCGGCGCGGTGACGATCGTGATCTTCGCCTGCCTGCTGGCGGCGTCGTTGCTGAGCACCTGGATGCTCGTCTTCTTCCGGTTGCTCACGCTGACCTTGTCCGCCGCCGCCTTGGGGGTCTTGACGAAGCTGCCGTCACCGTTACCGACGAAGTACGTGACCTCACCGGTCACGGTGTCCCTGGTCACGACGTCGGGGATGCGATCGCCGTTGGTGTTCTGCACCTTGACCGTCCACATGTGGTCCCCGTACGGGTCGCCCTGTAGATGCCAGGCCACCCCGTCGTCGCGGATCGCCACCACTCCGGTGAAGTAGTCCGCGCATCCCTCCACGTAGGCGATGACCACGTCCATCGCTCCGTTGCCGTTGAAGTCGGCCAGCGTGTACTGCGGGCGGCCGGAACACCAGGCGATCGGGCCCGGGGTGAGACCGCCGTCGGGAGTGTTCAGGTAGGTGCTGAACCCGTCGCCCTGGTCGGTCCACTGGTAGACGTCCTGGCGGCCGTCGCCGTTGAAGTCGGCCAGCCCGATGAAGCTGGGCTGGAAGATCGCGTCGAAGCCGGCCGAGGCCTTGAAGTTCTCCAGGATCAGCAGGTCGTGCTCGACCGGATAGGGGCGGCCACCGAACCAGGCGAGCACGAGTTCGATGGTGTCGTTACCGCCGAGGTCCACGGCCACCCCGAGATCCGGGCAGCTGGCTTCCGCTCCGTCCAGCGTGAGGTACGGGTACCGCGTCGGAGGCAGGTAGCCGCCGCCGGACTTGCCCAGCCGTACGGAGACCGTGCAGTCGAGCAACGGGGCGCGGGTGACTGACGGGGCGCTCTCGAGCATGGCCTGGTCCACGAACCCGTCATGGTTGAGGTCGCCGACCATCGGTTCACCCTGACCCCCGGCCCAGGCCGCCGGTGCCACCCCACCCACCGCACCTACGGCGGCCACGGCGGCCGCGACGGCCACCACCGCTACGCGCTTTGCCCACATGAAGATCTCCTCGCCACACGGGTCAACCCCCGCAGAGCCGACCTCTATCTGGGACGTTAGGCGTCAATGGGTACAAGCGGTACTTTCTGACCGTGATCTGACATTCGCCTTGTGTAGTCAATATGGCGCATAACGCTGCATAATGCCGGCCGTGCCGGAAGCCCCGTATTCTTGCTCAACGTGAGCCCCCGTCGTAATCGACCCCGCGCCGAGGACACCGCCCCGCTCGACGGCGACCGGGCCCGGCGCGGCGTCGAGGCAGTGCAGAGCTGGCGAGACGGCGACTGGCAGGTACGTTCCATCACCGCCGGTGGCGCAGTCAAAACCTACCGTTGCCCCGGCTGCCAGCAGGAGATAACACCCGGCACGGCGCACCTGGTGGCCTGGCCGGCCGACGGTCGCGGCGACCTCACCGACCGCCGGCACTGGCACAACGGCTGCTGGCGGGCACGCGAGCGGCGTTCCCCCACCGTCGAACGCTCGCGCAGCGCTCCCAGGTACGGCTGAACCGCGTACCCGATCGGGGATCTTCGTCACGCTCCGCCCGTCCCGGCTGACGTCATCGTCCCGATCGAGCGAGACTTGACCGGTGAGCACAGCGATCCGCGCGTCGTCCATCCTGCCCGCGCGGCGGGAAGAGATCGAACTGCACACCGCAGACGGGCTGCGCCTGGTCGGCGAGTTGGCCCTGCCGGCAGACCGGCCACCGGTGGCCACCCTGGTCTGCCTGCACCCGCTGCCCACCCACGGCGGGATGATGGACAGCCACGTGCTGCGCAAGGCCGCCTGGCGGCTGCCCGCCCTGGCCGACCTGGCCGTGCTCCGGTTCAACACCCGGGGCACCAGCAGCGTGCAGGGAACCAGCGAGGGCACCTTCGACAACGGCGTCGCGGAACGGTACGACGTCGCCGCCGCGATCGAGTACGCCGAGTTCGCCGAACTGCCGAACATCTGGCTCCTCGGCTGGTCCTTCGGCACCGACCTGACCCTCAAGTACGGCTGCGACCCGGGGGTGAGCGGGGCGATCCTGCTCTCCCCGCCGCTGCGCTTCTCCTCCCCTGCGGACCTGACCGTCTGGGCCGAATCCGGCAAGCCGCTGACCGCGCTGGTCCCCGAGTTCGACGACTACCTCCGCCCGGACGAGGCACGCCGCCGGTTCGGGGTGGTCCCACAGGCCGAGGTGGTCGGGGTTCCCGGCGCCAAGCACCTCTGGGTCGGCGACGCCGAAACCGTGCTCGACGAGGTGGTCCGCCGGGTCAACCCGGCCGTACCGGTGCCGCTGCCGTCCAATTGGGACGGTCCGATGACCTTCGGCGACGCCAGCGCGTACGCCGACCGTACGGTGGCTGCCTTCGGTGAGCGGCCGGCGGGACTGCGACCGACGGATCAGACGCCGGGTGCGGCGAACTGAGCCGAACCGAAATCGCCGGTAGTGGTCGTCCGGGTCAGTTCGCGCTGGCCCGGGGCTCGACGACCTCCACCGCCGGCAGTTCCGCGCCGGCCGGCCAGCCGGCCAGCCAGGTACGACGCTCGGCCCACACCTCGCGCCAGTAACCGGCCCGCCCGGTGAGCCGGGCACCGGCGGCGCGTACCGCCACCCCGGTGGCCAACAGTGCCCGTCCGGCCGCCGCCCGCCGCCGTGGCCAGCGCAGCCGCAGGTAGGTGGCCTTGCCGCGGAGCAGCATCACCCGCTTGCCGACACCGGTCGAGGACGCGCCGCCGACGTGCACCACCCGCGCACCGGGCACCAGCACCGGAGACGCCCCGAGCAGAGTCGCCCGGTGACACAGGTCGATGTCTTCGCTGTACATGAAGTAGTCCGGCAGGAACCCGCCCAGCTCGGCGAAGAGGGAGCGCTGCAACAGCAGCAGGCAGCCGGACGCCGCCGGGACCGGTGCGGGCACCGAACGGTCGAGTCCCGGCAACTCCTCCGGATTGAACAGCCGGGACCGGCGGAACACGGTGGAAAGCCCGGTGGCGAAGCAGACGTAGCCCCACAGCGAGGGCAGGGCGAACGCCGAGCGCCCATCGTCGGTGTGGTCGGCGTGCAGCGTACGGCCGGTGTAGACCCGGTGCTCCGGATGCGCGTGGGCGTACGCGACGAACTCGCCGATGACGTCGCCGACCGGCTCGGTGTCGGGGTTGAGCAGCAGGATCCAGGTGCCCCGGGCACGCGCCGCGCCGACGTTCACCGCCCGGCCGAAGCCGACGTTGCGGGCCAGCCGGACCACCCGCGCCTCGGGGAACTCCTCGGTCACCGCGTCCGCCGAACCGTCGGTCGACGCGTTGTCGACCACGATCACCTCGTACGACCCGGACGGGCTCGCCGTACGGAGGGTGGCCAGCGCGCGCAGGATCAGGTCGCGAGTCTGGTAAGAGACGATGACAACGCTGACCGCCGGGCTCATCGGGAGGTTCCTTCCGCCGGGGTGCGACTGGACTCGTCCCGGCCCCAGCCCTGTTGGGTGGCGGTACGCCGGGCGGCGATCCCGGCCAGGACGGTCAGCGCCGCGTAGCAGACCCCGGCCGGCAGCAGCCACGGGCGCGGCAGCACCACGTCGACCAGCCAGGAGGCACGTCGGGCCCGGCGTACCCGATTGTCGGAGGCTCGCATGGCGGCGTTGCCGGCGCGGACCCGGCCGAGCCGGCGAAGCAGGTCCCGGGTCTGCCGCGGGGTGGCCACCACCGTGGTCACCGCGGTGATCTCCCGCTTCTCGCCCACCTCGAAGAGCGAGTCCAGGAACAGATCGTCCGCGACCAGGCCGGGGAACCGGTCGAAGCGGGCCCGACCGGCGGCGGAGAGCACGATGGCGCCACGGCCGAAGAGCGCGTCCCGGAACGCGGGCAGTCGGGAGTTGATCGCGTAGTAGGCGCGTACCGCCAGCGGGCGGCCGGTCACGTCCAGCCGCCGGGCCGGGGCGGCGGCGAGCAGCGCACCGGAGTCGACCGCCGAGGCGAGGGCCCGGGCGCCGGCCGCGGACAGTTCGATGTCGGCGTCGAGGTAGATCCGGGGAAACCGGGTCGCGGCCTCGTCACCGGCGTTCAACGCCGCCGACTTCGACGCCTCGACCAGTTCCAGCACCTGTACGCCGGGAACCGAGCGGGCCACCTCGGCGGTCGCGTCGGTGCAGCCGTTGGCCACCACCAGCACCTCGAACTCGCCCGGCGCGGCACCGTCGAGCAGCCGGTGCAGGCACCGGGGGAGTACCGCCGCCTCGTTGTGCGCGGCGATCACCACGCTGGTCACCAGGGTGCCCGCCCGGTCAGGGCGAGCCGGATCCGGCGGCTGACCGTACGCCGTCGCCGTCGCCAGCCCTGGTATTCCCGCAGGTCCAGCGGGGCGGCCTGGACCACCCGGGCGGAGTGGCGCATCTGCTCGGTCCACTCGGCGACCGTGGTGACCCCGGTCCGCTTCGCCGACAGCGGACGACGGGCCATGAAGTCGGCATCGGTCACGTAGATGGTGTGCGGGCTGCGCGGATCGTCCATGTGGTCCTCGGGCAGGAACGGGTGGTACCAGCCGTTGACCCAGCCGAGCCGGGCGGCGCGCAGGCACCAGGTGGTGAAGGTGTCCTGCTCGGCCAGCGGGCCCACCTGCCGGACCACCTCGCGCTTGAGCAGGTAACCGCTGCCCTGCACCCAGTGGTTGCGCAGCAGCCGGTGCCCACCGGGGTAGTCGGCCAGCTTCACCGCGACCAGGTTGTCGTCCACGTCCTCGTCCGGGAACCGCCAGGTGCCGATCACCCCGAACTGGGGTACGTCGTCGTGCGCCTGGCGCAGGGTCGAGATCCAGGCCGGGTCGGGCAGGCAGTCGTCGTCCACCTTGCTCAGGTAGTCGCCGGTCGCCTCCCGCCAGAGCCAGTTGGTCGGTTCACGCAGGCCGGCGTTGACCTCGCTGTGGTGGAACCGGTGCACCCTCGGGTGGTGGCGGAACTCCTCGACCGCGTCGAGCGTCGCCTGGTCGGTGCCGTTGTGCCAGAGCCACACCCGGCCGTCGGGCGGGCAGGTGCCGAGCAGGTGTGGCAGCGACAGCCGGACGTACTCCGGCCGGTCGTACGTGATCATGAGAATGTCGATACCGGTCACGCGTACACCTCGGTGGTTCGCTCGGTCATGACGCCCCGCTGGAGTTGATGCGTTCGGCCCTGGTCAACCGCCACAACGCCCCGGCGAGGCCGAGCAGCAGATGCACCGTGATGAAGTAGGTCGTGAAGTAGAGGGCGTCGAAGGTGAAGGCGGAGACCGCCGCCACGCCGATCGTCACCGCCAGCACGGCGGCCAGGTCCCGGTCCCGCTCGCTGGCCGCGAACCGGCGTACCCGACCGGCGACCACGATGCCGACCAGGAAGAACCCCGCCAGCCCGACCACTCCGACGATGCCGGTGCTGACCAGCGTGACCAGCCACTGGTTGTCGAGCAACTGGTAGAGCTCGGGCAACCAGGTGCCGACGCCCCGGCCGAACCACGGCCGTTCCTTGATGTACGGCGCGACGAACGCGTAGTCCTCCAGCCGCCCCTGCACGCTCGGGTCGTTCTCCCCGGCGAACAGCAGTGCGCGCAGCGTGGCGAGCAGGCCCGGCTTGCCGACCTGGATCAGCGCGGCGAGGAAAAACCCGATCACCAGTACGTTGAACGTGGTGCGCAGCGGCCAAACCAGGATGAACAGCAGGATCGCGGCGCCGAGCGCGAGCACCCCGGTACGGGACAGCGAGATCGGGATGACCGCCGCCTGGATCATCGCCAGGGCGCCGTAGATCTGCCGCCCGCGCCGGTTGTCCGAGAAGCGGGCGTAGTGGATCGCGACCACCAGCCCGATCACCATCAGCACGCTGAACTCGATGTAGTGCCCGGCCGTACCGGCGACCCGGACCAGCCCGCCACCACCGCGGGCGTCGAAGCCGATCAGGTCCTTCTGGAAGGTCAGCAGTGGCGGCAGCTTGAGATAGGTGGTGAAGTCCACCCGCAGGATGAACTGGGCCAGCGCGAAGAGCGCCATCACCGTCGAGCCCCAGGCCAGCGCCCGGAGTGCGTGGTCGATCCGTTCCCGGGTGAGGACTCCGTCGGCCGCCGCGAGCATGATGCCGGCCCCGGCCAACGCCATCAGGATGGTCCGGTCCGCGCTGTTCGCCTCCAGCACCGGCATGCCCCGGGCCTCGCCGGCGATGTACGACATGCCCATGGTGGCCAGGTAGAACGCGAGCGCCCAGCGCATCGGCTGCTGGCCACGGGTGACCAGGGTGGGATGCAGTCGGGTCAGGCCCCACCAGACGATCAGGAAGAACCCGACGATGACGCCCGGTCGGCCGAGCGTGGTGAGCGGCGGGAAGATCAGCCGTGCGGGCAGCAGGTACGCGAGGAGCACGGAGGTGATCAGTACGGCGGTGGCGTCCGGAAAGTGGCGTACGCCCGGGGTGACGCCGTCGTACACCGTGGCGGATCGTCGTGAGGAAAGGTACGTGGGCACGTCATCCGCTCCGTCGGTACGTCATCGGGGCGTGGTTATTTGCCCGTGTCGTCGGCGGGACGGCGGACCGCTGTGAGCAGGATCGTGTCGTCGGACTGCGGTGCGCGGACGAAGTCCGCCGAGATGTGCGGCGTACCGCCCGACCGGTCACCGCTGCCCGAGGTGGGCGGCGGTGAGCCGAGGTTGCCCACCACCTGGGTGGCGTCGCTGGAGTCCATGCTTCCCTTCGGCCCGGGGATCGGGCGTCGGGCGGCGCCGACCGTTGCCTGCCCGGCGTTCCAGGCCATCGACGGGCGGGAACCGTGCCGGTCGGCGAGCCGGGCGCGCTCCCGGCGCCGGACGATCGCGTCGTAGCCGACGGCCGCCGCGGCGGCGAGCAGCAGGCCGATCGCGATTACCACGATCTGGGCGCGGAGCACGTTGGACCGGGACTGGACGATGTTCAGGCCCGGGTCGAGCACCTGGGTGGTGATCTGTTCGCCGGCCTTGGGCTTGTACTCGGCCTGCCGGCCGGCGACCTCGTCACCGATCAGCTTGGTGACCGCGGTGACCGTGGCCAGCGCCTCGCCGTGGGTGGCACCGGTCACGTCGATGGTCAGGATGGGACTGCGGTTGACCAGCCCGACCTCGTACTCGGTGTTGCCGCCGGCCGCCTCGACCTTGACGCGGGCCTCGTGGGCGGAGATCGAGATCTGGACGGCCTGGGCCATCGCGTTCTCGCCGCTGCGTAGCCACGGGTTGCCCGGTTGCGGGCTGGCGTTCGGCGCGGGCGCGGCCGGACTGGTGGTCGGCGGCACCAGCAGGACCGCCGCCGACGTCTTGTACTCGGGTTGGATCACGACGCTGAGGGTGAATGCAGCCGCGAGGGTCAGGACCACGACCGGTGTCGTGACATACCATCGCCGAAACATGAGTTTCAGCAGGTCGAGAAGGTCCATCGATCGACCCCTTTGGGTGCGCGAACGGATGCGTCAGAGAAATGGCGAGGCTGGTCCAGGCTCACGGGACCGCCTCTTTCGTACCATGCTGGGGCCCGGTCCGGCGTGTAGCATCCGTCCCGATTTCGGACGAAACCGAGTTGTAACTCCCCGGGGTTCGCCGAAGCAGTTGATCCCAGAGTCGGATGTACGACTTCGCCTGGTGGTCCCAGGCTAGCTGCTCGGTGAACCGTCGCCGGGCAACCACGCTCATCGCGGCGCGGGCGGCGTCGTCGCCGAGTAGCTGGTCAAGGGCCTTGGCGAGCTCGTCGGGGGAGCCCGTCGGCACGTAGGCGGCCGCGTCCTGCGCGGTACGCCGCGTCTCCAGCAGGTCCACCGCGACCACCGGAAGGCCGCGGGCGACGTACTCCACGGTTTTCGCCATCGTCGACAATTCGGCCATTCGGGTGGGCGGATCCGGCTGAATGGCGATCGAAGCCGACCGCAACAGGGCGTCGACCTCGTCGGCCTCCAACCACCCGGTGAACCGAACCACATCGGAGATGCCGCGTTGGCTGACCAGCTGGCGCAGTTCCGGCAGGCTGTCGCCGTCGCCGGCCACCACCAACTGCCAGTCCTCGCCACCGCGCAGGCCGAGCAGCCGCTCGGCGGCCAGCACCGCCGCGTCGACGTGGTCCTGCGGGTTGATGACGCCGAGGTAGACGATGGTGTGCCGGTTCGGTGCGGTGGTCGCCGGAGTCGCGCCGGCCGGTCCGACCTCGGCCAGGGTGGGTCCATTGCGGACCACCACCACCCGCTCCGGGTCGCAGCCGCCCCGGTTGATGGCCAGTTCGCGGTACGACTCGTTGGTGGAGACCACGGCCGAGGCGCAGCGCCAGGAGAGTTTCTCGAACAGTCGCAGGATGCTCAGTACGGCCGGCCGGGGTGAACCCGGCTTGCACTCGTACAACTCGGGGCTCAGGTCGTGGTGGTCGAAGACGAACGGCCGGCCGAGCGCCCGCATCAGCAGGGCGACCGGCCAGAACACGTCCGGCGGGTTGCACGCCTGCACGGCGTCCACCCGGCCGCGCAGCATGATCCCGAGCAGTCGGGTGGTGACCGCGATCAGGGCCCAGGCGAACTCGGCGGCGAAGGAGAGCACCCCGGAACCGGCCAGCGGTTGGGGGAAGGAACGGATCGCGGTGCCCGCGGATCCGGGTAGCTGGGTCAACCGCCCGGGACCGCGTGGGCAGATCACGGTGACCCGGTAGCCCGCGGCTTCCAGCGCCAGGCACTCCCGGATCACTCGGCGGTCCCGTTCCACGGGCAGGTTGACCACCACGATGACGACATGTGGACGTGGGTTGGCCATCCCCGACTCCGATCCGCGCAGCTCGGACGACGTTTTCGATGGACGGTCGCGGCGTGTGGACGCCGCGACCGGGTGGCCCCCCGGGTGCCGGGAGACTGTTCTACCGAAAGATTTCCCTACTGGCGGGGGATGAGCAAGCAGCGGCGATTCGCGAGTGATGTCGACTTAATTACAAGGCGGAGGCCGATCGGCCGATTGCTCTTTCATGCGTTCATCCGGACTTCATCAGTACGTACGGGTTACGTCGGCACTGCCAATCACCAGCCGTTTCCCGGCCGGCCTGCTGAAACATCCATCCCGTCGAAAGCGCGAGTCAGTCGGGTTGAGTGGGCAGTCAGAGAAGAGCATTTGTAAATGTTGATGTGATGGCTACCCTGTGCCTGCGGTCGTCCGGCTGGCACCGGTGGACCGTACGCGGTACGCGGCCCGCGTACTCCGGGTGGGGGTGTGGGGAGGGGTGCGATGACGCGTCTGCGTCGAGTCATGCGACTGGCCCTGGTGGGGGCTCTGCTGGGCAGCGTGCTGGCACCGTTGCGGGCAACCGTGGCGGAGGCGGTCACGCTGCCCAGCGGATTCCAGGAACAAATCGTGTTCAGTGGGCTCAATCAACCGACGAACATCGAGTTCGCCCCGGACGGGCGGATCTTCGTGGCGGAGAAGAGCGGGCGGATCAAGGTCTTCGACGACCTGGCCGACCCGACCGCGACCGTATTCGCCGACCTCTCCACGAACGTGCACAACCAGTGGGACCGGGGCCTGCTCGGGCTGGCACTGCCGCCCGACTTCCCGACCAACCCGTACGTGTACGTGCTCTACACGTACGACGCGCCGCCCGGACAGACCGCCCCGGTATGGAACGACACCTGCGGCGACGCCAACAGCGGCCAGTGCGTCGTCACCGGCCGGCTCTCCCGGCTGCAGGCCAACGGCAACGTGATGACCGGCACCGAGCAGGTGCTGATCCACGACTGGTGCCAGCAGTACCCCAGCCACTCGGTCGGCGACCTGCGCTTCGGCGCCGACGGCATGCTCTACGCCAGCGCGGGAGACGGCGCCAGCTTCAGCGCCACCGACTACGGCCAGCTCGGCAGCCCGGCCAACCCGTGCGCCGACCCGCCGGGTGGGGTGATGACCCCGCCGACCGCGCAGGGCGGCGCGTTGCGTGCCCAGGACGTACGGACCACCGGCGACCCGACCAGCCTGGACGGCGCGGTGCTGCGGCTGAACCCGACCACCGGCGCCGCCGCGGCCGGCAACCCGCTGATCGCCTCGCCCGACCTGAACGCCCGTCGGATCGTCGGGCACGGGATGCGGAACCCGTTCCGGCTCACCATTCGCCCCGGCACCAACGAGGTGTGGCTCGGCGACGTCGGCTGGAACGTCTGGGAGGAAATCGACCGGCTGGTCAGCCCGACCGGCGGCGTGACCAACTTCGGCTGGCCGTGTTACGAGGGCGCCGGTCGGATGTCGAGCTACGACAACGCCAACCTCAACCTCTGCGAAACGCTCTACAGTGGCGCCGGCCAGATCGCGCCCTACTACACGTACAACCACAGCGCGGCGGTGGTGCCGGGGGAGAACTGCGCGGCCGGTGGCGACGCGATCTCCGGCCTGGCGTTCTACCCGACCAGCGGCGGCAACTACCCGGCGTCGTACGCGGGTGCGCTGTTCTTCGCCGACTACTCGCGCAACTGCATCTACGCGATGCGCCCGACCACCCCGGGCGGGCTGCCCAGCCCGACCAACATCGAGGCGTTCGGCCAGGCCGCGGCGAACCCGACCGACCTGGCCATGGGTCCGGGCAACGAGCTTTATTACGTCGACCTGGGCGGCGGCACGGTCCGGCGGATCCGCTACTTCCCCGGTAACCAGCCGCCGACCGCGGTGATCAGCGCGCAGCCCACCTCGGGCACCGCCCCGCTGACGGTCACCTTCGACGGCACCGGCTCCGGCGACCCGGACCCGGCGGACGAGGGCCGGCTGACGTACAAGTGGGACTTCACCGACAACGGCACGGTCGACGCCACCACACCGACCGCCAGTTTCACCTACACCGGCACCGGCACCCACACCGCGCGGTTGACCGTCACCGACACGCTGGGCGTTTCGGCCAGCACGACCGTGACGATCCAGCCGGGCAACAGCGCACCGACCGCGGTGGTGGACTCCCCGACGGCCGGGACGACCTGGAAGGTGGGCGACACGCTCAGCTTCGCCGGACACGCGAGCGACCCCCAGCAGGGTTCGGTGCCCGCGGCGGGGCTGCGGTGGCGGCTGCGGATGGAGCACTGCGAGTCGGTGGGCAACTGCCACACCCACCAGCTCCAGGAGTGGACCGGGGTGGCGTCCGGCTCGTTCGTGGCGCCGGATCACGAGTATCCCTCGTACCTGGAACTGGAACTCACCGCCACGGACGCCGACGGGCTGTCCAGCACGGTGGTCCGCCGGCTCGACCCGCAGACGGTGGACCTGACCTTCACCAGCAACCCGACCGGGCTCCAGCTCAGCGTCGGACCGACGGCCGGGACCACCCCGTTCACCCGTACGGTGATCGTCGGTTCGACCAACACGGTCAGCGCGCCGAGCCCGCAGAGCGCGAACTCGCAGACGCACACGTTCGCGAGCTGGTCCGACGGCGGTGCGGCGACGCACGTGATCACCGCGCCGGCCGCCGCCGCGACCTACACCGCGGCGTACACCAGCGCCGCGGGATGCGCCGACAGCTTCGGCTACACCTGCGCCACGACGACCAGCCGGCCGTTCGAGCCGGCCGACGGCGCGGTGCTGCCGCTGACCGGCGACGAGGGCGTCGCCCAGGTCAACCTGCCGTTCGGCTTCCCGCTGTACGGCGAGACGCACGGCACGGCCTGGGTTTCGATCAACGGTTTCCTCTCCTTCACCGATCCGGCGTCGGCGGCTCCGCTGAACGGCCCGGTGCCGAGCGCCGACCCGCCGAACGCGGCGATCTACCCGTTCTGGGACGACCTCGTGCAACGGGCCGACTCGACCGTACGTACGGCGGTGCTCGGTACGGCGCCGAACCGGCGGTTCGTGGTCGAGTGGCGCAACAGCGGCCTGTACGGCTCCTCCTCGGCCCGGATCACGTTCGAGGCGGTGCTCACCGAGCAGGGTGAGATCACCTTCAGCTACGCGGACCTGGCCGGGAACGGGCGGGAGCAGGGCGACTCGGCGACCGTGGCGATCGAGGACGGCACCGGTGCGGTGGCGCTGAGCCACTCCACCAACCAGCCGGTGCTGCGCAACGGCACCTCGGTGGTCTTCACCCCGCCGGGTGGCACCCCGCCGCCGACGACCGGCACCCTGACCGGCGTGGTGACGGCGCTCGGCACCGGCCTGCCGGTGGCCGGTGCGACGGTCACCCTCACGCCCGGCGGTCGGACGGCGACGACCGGCCTGGACGGCTCCTACAGCCTCGCCGCGGTGGCACCGGGTAGCTACACCGTCTCCGGTTCGGCTCTGGGTGGGTTGCTCTCCGGCTCGACCCCGGTCACCGTCACGGCCGGGGGTACGCACACCGCCAACCTCGCGTTGACCCTGCTGGTGGGGGAGGAGGGCGGCTACGCGAAGTCGACCGAGACCCGGGCGTTCGTGCCGGCGGAGGGCTCGCTGGTGCCGTTGACCGGTGACGACTCGGTGGCACAGGTGGCGCTGCCGTTCCCGTTCCCGTTCTACGGCCAGCCGTACAGCTCGGCCTGGGTGTCCAGCAACGGCTTCCTCTCCTTCGCCGACCCGAGCGGCCCGCAGCCGACGAACACGGCGGTGCCGAACGCGGCGGTGCCGAACGCGGCGCTGTACCCGTTCTGGGACGACCTGGTGATCCGTGCGGACACCACGGTCCGTACCGCGGACATCGGTACCGGCGCGGATCGGAAGTTCGTGCTGGAGTGGCGCAACGTCGGGATGTACGGATCGGCGTCGGCCCGGATCACCGTGGAGGCCGTTCTCTCCGTCGATGGTGAGATCGCCTTCAACTACGCCGACCTCGCCGCCACGAAACCGACCGAGTTGGGCGGTGGCGCGACGGTGGGAATCGAGAATCCGGCCGGTACGGCGGCGGTCCAGCACTCGTTCGACCAGCCGGCGCTGGCCAACGGTACCGCCGTCGTGTTCCGTCCGGTCGACTGATTCGATACTCGGCCCACCAGGGCAGCTGACCGTTCGTCGAGTCGATCCGGTTGGCTGCCTTGGTGGGTCGGCGAACCGACAGCCCTTTGCGATCGGTTCCGGTACTTCTTAGGCGGCGCCATTTCGGTGGTCAGCAGGTGGGCGAGGGTGTACGTCGGAACAGGTCGGAGAAGTACGAAGTTTCGGAAACCTCCGGACTGGATAACCCGGTAGTCACGGAAATGCGCCAACAGCAACACGGTGAGTAATGCGAGGTGGTGAGGGTTGGTCCCGTACGGACCGTCCTCATCGGACAGTGCGGATCGCCGATATCGATATAGTGACGCCGGTCCGAAGTGGAGCCGTGCATGACGCGGGTCGACCGGACGATGTGGTTCGACTGACCGGGCGCCAATTCAGGCCACTAAGGGGGCCGGGCAACGGACCCCCGACTGGAAGTCTGGCGGCGGTGCCCCGTGCGCGTACTCGGCGATCGTCGGATGTTTCGCGGACATTGCCGTGCCGCGCCGTGAGAAGGAGAGCAGCGATGCCGAAGCTATTCCGGCGCGCACTGTCAATGGTGTTAGCGCTGGCTATGAGTTTACCCGTGGTGACCGGGTTGCTACTCGACACCGAAAAGCCCGCGGCCGCCATCCCGCCCGGCTTCACCGAGCAGGTGGTCTTCACCGGACTGACCCGACCGACCAAGGTGGTCTTCTCGCCGGACGGGCGGGTTTTCGTCGCCCAGAAGAACGGCCAGATCAAGGTCTACGACAGCACCTCGGACACCACCGCCACGATCTTCGCCGACCTCCGGACGAACGTCTTCGACTACGAGGACTTCGGCCTGATCGGGCTGGCCCTGCCACCGAACTTCCCGGCCGACCCGTACGTCTACGTCAGCTACAGCTACGACGGCGTGATCGGGGGCAGCGCGCCGACGTACAACGACACCTGCGCGGTCACCGGCAACTGCATGTCCAGCGCCCGGGTCTCCCGGCTGCAGGCCAACGGCAACGTGATGACCGGCACCGAACAGGTGCTGCTGCACGACTGGTGCCAGCAGATCGAGTCGCACTCGATCGGTGAACTCAACTTCGGCCCGGACGGCGCGCTCTACGTGACCGGCGGCGAGGGCGCCTCGGCCACCTTCACCGACTACGGCCAGGCCGGCAACCCCACCAACCCGTGCGGTGACCCGCCGGCGCCGGCCGGTGGCCCGCAGACCCCGCCCACCAGCGAGGGCGGCGCGCTGCGCTCGCAGGACATCCGTACCTCCGGCGACCCGACCGGGCTCTCCGGCACCCTGATCCGGATCAACCCGGCGACCGGCGCGGCGATGCCGGACAACCCGCTGGCCAACAGCACCGACCCGAACAACCGGCGGATCCTGGCGCACGGCCTGCGCAACCCCACCCGGTGGACCTTCCGGCCCGGCACCAGCGACGTCTGGATCGGCGACGTCGGCTGGCGTACCTGGGAGGAGATCAACAAGATCCCCAACCCGGCCGCCGGACCGCTGCGCAACTACGGCTGGCCCTGCTACGAGGGGAACGCGACCCAGGGCGGCTACAACTCGGCCAACCTCACCCTCTGCGAGAGCCTCTACAGCGCGCCCGCCGGCACCGTCACCCCGCCGTACTACACGTACGCGCACAGCCAGGTGGTGGCCCCCGGTGACGGCTGCCCGACCGGTGGCTCGGCCCCGTCCGGCGTCGCCTTCTACCCGGCCACGGGCGGCAACTACCCGGCGTCGTACGCCGGTGCGCTGTTCTTCGCCGACTACTCCCGCGAGTGCATCTGGGCCATGCGTGCCGGCGCCAACGGCGAACCCGACCCGGCCAGCATCGTCCCGTTCTCCAACACCGTCTCTGGCCCCGTCGACGTGGAGGTCGGGCCGGACCAGGACCTCTACTACGTCGACCTGACCGGTGGCACGGTCCGCCGCTTCCACTACAGCTCGGGCAACCAGCCACCGGCCGCGGTGATCAACGCGACCCCGGTCTCCGGCAACGCGCCGCTGCGGGTGAACTTCGACGCCACCGGCTCGACCGACTCCGACCCCGGCGACATCCTCAGCTACCAGTGGGACTTCACCAACGACGGCACCTTCGACGCGACCGGCTCCACGAGCACCTTCACGTACACCAACACGGGCACGTACACGGCCCGGTTGCGGGTGTCCGACATCGGGGGCTCCAGTGACACCAAGACCATCCAGATCAGGGTCGGCACCAACGCGCCGGAGCCGGTGATCGACACGCCCCTGTCCTCGTTCAACTGGCAGGTGGGGCAGACCGTCAACTTCTCCGGGCACGCGAGCGACCCGCAGGAGGGCAACCTCGGCCCGGGGGCGCTGCACTGGGAGCTGATCAACCGGCACTGCTACGCGGCCGACAACTGCCACACGCACCCCGTACAGAACCTGACCGGGGTGGCGTCCGGTTCGTTCGTCGCACCGGACCACGAGTTCCCGTCGTACCTCGAACTGACCCTGACCGCGACCGACAGCGGCGGGCTGACCGGCAGCACGACGGTCCGCCTCGACCCGCGTACGGTCAATCTCAACCTGGCCAGCAGTCCCAGCGGGCTGACCCTGAACGTCAACGGCGCGGACGTGACCACCCCGGCCACCCGGCAGGTCATCGTCGGCTCGACGAACACGGTGAGCGCACCGAGTCCGCAGGCGGTCGGCGCCTCGACGTTCGACTTCGACCGCTGGTCGGACGGCGGGGCCCGGACGCACGTGGTGACCGCGCCGTCGACCGCGACCACCTACACCGCGACCTACACGGCCGACTACGGCGACGGGGACTGCGGTGACACCTTCGGCTACACCTGCACCACCGCCACCGGACGGGCGTTCGTGCCGGTCGACGGCGCGGTGCTACCGCTGACCGGGGACGAGGCGGTCACCCAGGTCACGCTCCCGTTCCCGATTCCGTTCTACGGGCACAGCTACACCAGCGCCTGGGTCGACGTGAACGGGAAGATCTCGTTCACCGATCCAGGACCGGCGCCGCGGGGCATCAACTCCCCGATCCCGGAGGCTTCTGTACCCAACGCCTCGATCTACCCGTTCTGGGACGACCTGTTCGGCCGCGCCGACTCCAGCGTGCGGACCGGCGTGGTCGGCACCGCACCGAACCGCCAGTTCGTGGTGGAGTGGCGCAACAGCGGCATGTACGGCTCGTCGTCGGCCCGGGTGACCTTCGAAGCGCTCATCTCCGAGACCGGGCAGGTCACCTTCAACTACGCCGACCTCGCGGCCAGCAAGCCGTTGGAGCTGGGCGGTGGCGCCACGGTCGGCATCGAGAACGCCGCCGGCACCGTCGCCGTCCAGCACGGCATCAACCAGCCGCTGCTGGCCAACGGCAAGGCGGTCATCTTCACCCCGCCGAACGGCGGCCCCCCGCCGGAGCCGGAGCCGCCGACGACCGGCACCGTGACCGGCACGGTCACCAGGGCAGCCGGCGGTACGGCGGTGTCGGGCGCGACGGTGACCCTGTCGCCGGGCAGCCGGTCGACGACCACCGCGGCGAACGGGACGTACACCCTGACCGGGGTGGCGCCGGGCACGTACTCGGTTGCCGGCACGGCCACCGGGGACCTCACCGGATCGGGTTCGGTGACCGTGGTCGCCGGCAGCACCCACACGGTCAACCTGTCGCTGACCGCGCCGCCGGAAGAGCCGCCGCCGACCGGTGACGGCGACTACACCAAGTCGACCGAGACCCGACCGTTCGTCCCGGCGGAGGGCACCCTGGTGCCGTTGACCGGTGACGACGCGGTGGGCCAGGTGACGCTGCCGTTCGCCTTCCCGTTCTACGGGCAGACGTACAGTTCGGCCTGGGTTTCCAGCAACGGGTTCCTCTCGTTCGTCAACCCGAGCGGCGCCCAACCGGTCAACACGGCGGTACCGGACGCGGCGCCGCCGAACGGGGCGCTGTACCCGTTCTGGGACGACCTGGTGATCCGCGCGGACAGCACGATCCGGACCGCCGCAATCGGTACGGGCGCGGACCGCAGGTTCGTGGTCGAGTGGCGCAACATCGGCATGTACGGGTCGTCGTCGGCCCGGATCACGGTCGAGGCGGTCCTCTCGGTCAACGGCGAGATCGCGTTCCACTACGCCGACATGGCCACCACGAAGCCGACCGAACTGGGCGGCGGGGCAACCGTCGGGATCGAGAACCCGGCCGGCACGGCGGCCGTGCAGCACTCGTACAACCAGCCGATCCTGGTCAACGGCACCGCGATCGTCTTCCGTCCTGAGTAGACCGTCTTCCGCCCCGAGCAGCACGAAAGGGGCCCTTCCCATCGCCTTCGGGATGGGAAGGGCCCCTGCTTACGCTCCGAAGGATTCGCGCTAGCCCGACAGGTGTCGGGCCAGTTCGTCGGCCAGTTCGTCCATTCGCTCGGCGCCGACCCGTTCACCCTCGTCCGCGGACAGCAGCTCGAACACCCCGGGCCCACGCTGGTACGCCGGCAGGTCGGCCATCCGGGGCACCACGTGGAAGTGCACGTGGCCGAACCCCTCGGCCTCGGCGAACTGCACCACGTACGTCTTCTGGCAGCCGGTCACCGCGTGCAGGGCTCGGGAGAGCCGCACCTGCCACGTACCGAGGCCGGCCGCCTCGGCGTCGCTGAGTTCGGCGATAGTGGTCACGTGCCGGCGCGGGACCAGCACCAGCCAGCCCGGCAGCGCCGTGGCGAACGCGTGCGCGACCCGCCAGTGCTCGTCCGTGGCGATCCGCTCCCGTACCGGCAGCACATCGAGCCGCCGCTCGTTCCCGCACGAATAACACCCATCCATCCCCGCCCCTCCCGCCCTCACCTGCCGAAGAATCCGTGACCACTCTTGTAGAGAATGAGTGGTATCGCAGCCCCGGATTGCCCCTCTTTCTCTACGACAGGCGCCACGGAGCGCGGCGCAGCGCGCGGCGCGGCGCAGCGCGCGGCGCGGGTGCGGGGGTGGGGTTAGCGGGGGCGGCGGAGGCGGGTGAAGATCAGTTGGCGGGCGCGGCGGTCGGTGCTCAGCAGCAGGGTGGCCGCGACCAGGCCGGCGGCGGCGCCGAGTACGAACACGCCGAGCAGCGGATGGAGGTCGTCGACCCCGATCCGGTCGGTGGCCAGCGGGGTCAGTGCCGCGCCGCCCGCGGCCAGCAGCGCCGGCAGGGTGGGTGCGAGGAAACGGATCACCGAGGCGCCGATCGCCTGGCGCACGGTGACCCAGATGGAGACGGCATTGACCACCAGTTGCATGCCGATTCCGGCGATGGCGACCGCGCTCGCCTCGGTCACGTCGTTGCGCCCGTCGAGCAGGGTGCCGACCGCGGCCAGGGTGGCCACCCCGAGGATGCCCCGGGTCCAGAGGATCGCGGCGAGTTTCGCCGGCTGACCGATCGCCTGCAGCGCCGGGCCGAGCAGGACGCCGTACACGTTGATCACGCCGAAGAGGCAGAGCAGCCGCAGCGGGATCTCGGTGCCGGCCCAGTCCGGGCCGAGGAAGCCCACCAGCGGGCTCGCGGTGGCGGCGAGCACCCCGAGCACCGGCAGGCCGGCGATCGCGCCGAGGTGTTGCAGCTTGGTCAGGTGGACGGCGAACAACCGCCGATCCTCCTGCAGGCGGGACAGCGACGGGAGCGCGACCTGTTGCAGCGACCGGACCGTGACGTCGACCAGCATGTCCGGCAGCCGCGCGGCCAGCCGGTAGATGCCGGTGGCGACCGGACCGAAGAAGATGCCGGTGAAGATGATGTCGGCCTTGGAACTGAGCATGAGACCGAGCCCGGCGTTCGCCGAGTGGGCGGAGAAGGCCCACAGGTCGCGGATGGCGCCGAGCCGGGGCCGCCGGCTCGGGCGCCACGGGCAGACCGTCCAGAGCACGATCAGGCTGACCACGGAGGTGGCCAGTTGCTGCGCCACCAGGGCCCAGATGCCCGCGCCGGCCAGGGCGAGCGAGATGCCGACGATGCCGCTGATCGCGGCGGCCAACAGGGTACGGATGGCAACCGACCGGAACTGCAACTCGCGGCGGAGCACCGCCTCCGGCACGATGGCCAGTCCCTGGAGCAGGACGAGCGGGGAGAGTGCGAGGCAGACCGCGGTCAACCCGTCCGGGTCGCCGTTGACGAGTGACCAGAGCGGGCTGAGCAGGGCGGTGAGCGCGCCGACGCCGAGACCGGCGAGCAGGGTCACGCCGAAGGCGGCGTCGAGGTGTTCCGGGGTGAGCTTGTCCCGCTGCACGATCGCCGAGACCAGCCCCTGCTGGATGATCGTCTGGGCGATGGTGATGAAGACCGTGGCCATCGCGACCAGCCCGAACTCGTTCGGTCCGAGCAGCTTCGCGAGCAGGAAGGTGACCACGATCGAGGAACCGACCCGACCAGCGGTGAGCAGGTAGGACCAACCGATCGCCGACCGTACCCGCCCGCGCGTGGGCGCTGGCGGGGATTCGGTCGGTGCGTCGGGCGTCGTGCTGACCACTAGGCGTTTCCCTTGGCCGTGCTGGTCCTCGACCGGCGGGTGAGCCGGCGGCGCCAGCGGCCGAGGAGCACCCGGACCCGCCGGGCCCACCAGGCGCCGAGGAAGGCGAAGGCCGAGCTGATCCGCGTACCGAGCGGGTCGTCGCCGGTCAGCAGCGTACGCAGGGTTTCCAGCAGCATCCGTTGCCTGGGTGCCCGGACCTTGCCGCTGTCCTGGGCGTACCAGGAGAGGGCGGAGGCGGGGGTGGAGTCCTTGGCCTGCCGGCTGGAGGCGCCGTGCATCCGGCGCAGGAACAGTGGCTGGTCTACCTCGTGGATCTCGCCGAGCCGGGCAACCTCCGCGACCAGGGTGTAGTCGGAGGAGAGGAAGGGCCGGATCATCCCGGTGCGGCGCAGTGCGGCGAGCCGGAAGACCCCGAAGTGGGCGTGGCAGAGGTTGATGTTGCTGGCGACCCCGGCGACCCGCCGCCAGGGGCGGTGATCGCGCAGGTCCAGCCGGTCGGCGTACGGACCGATCACCGAACCCTCCTCGTCGATCAGCACGGTACGAGGATAGGCGAGCACAGCCTGTGATCCTGCGACGTCGAGCGCCGCCACGCAGGTGCTCAGGAACGTCGGCAGGCAGACGTCGTCGTACGCGACCCACTTGAACAGTTCGCCGCGGGCGAGTTGGGCGACCCGGGCGTAGTTGACGTGGCCGCCGAAGTTGCGCGGGTTCTGGAAGAGCCGGAATCGTGGATCGTTCGCGGCGTAGCGCTGGCAGATCTCCCAGGTCCGGTCGGTGGAGGCGTTGTCGCTCACGATGATCTCGAAGTCCTGGTAGTCCTGCGCGAGCAGTGCGTCCAGGCATCCTTCGAGGTACCGCTCGGCGTTGTAGAGGGGAACGCCGAGACTCACCCGGGGCGCTCCGTCCATCACTCTCCTCAGCTTCGAGTGATCGTGGATGAATGTCGGTGTGATCCGGTGCTCGATGATCAGGCCACCATCAGTTCGGCCTCGACGCCGAGCTCGCGGAGCGCGGCGCCGATCTCGTTCCGGTAGGCGGGGTTGGTGATGATCACCGAACGGGTGCCCAGCGCGGTCAGGCTCGCAGGGGAGCCTACCTCGTGCCCGGTCACCGGCAGGTATCTGCCCCATTTGCGTGGGTTGACGTCGACCACCGCGGCGAGCCGGCCGTCCGGGTCGGCAAGGTGCAGGAACTGCACGCCGCGCGAACCGGCGCCCCAGAGCACCGGCCGGTCACCGGCGGCGAGCAGCCGGTCGATGGTGGACCGCCAGTGTTCCCGTTCGGCGGCGTGCCGGGCGGCGAAACCGGCGATCGACTCCAGTTGGCGGTCCCGATCCGCCGGACCGGGCAGGTCCCGCGAAGCAGCGCTCACCGGCACGTTCACCGCGATCTCCACGAACCGGAACATGCCGGAGAAGAGGGGGCCGGTGTCGGTCACCTGCCAGCCGGCCCGCTCGACCACCTGGCGCAGGGAGTAGGCGTCGAAGTAGGACACGTGCGGGTAGATCACCTCCCACCCGGCGGTGGCGAGGTCGTAGCAGGCGTCCGGGACCTCCAGGTAGCCGCGTACCGGCCGGTCGCCGGCCAGCTCCCGCAGGCGGACCAGGAAGCCGTACGGGTCGTCCAGGTGCTCGAACCAGTGCCGGGAGGTGACGAAGTCGAAGACCGGCGTGCTGTCGTCCAGCGGTGCGTGCCCGGCGTGGAAGGTCGCGCCGGACGGGTCCGGGCCGACCGGGCCGGCGTACATCGCGTCGTAGCCGTGGCCCCGGCAGCCCGCAACGTGGCACAGCTCGCGGAGGAACTCACCCTGGCCGCAGCCGATGTCCAGCACCGTCGCGCCGGCCAGCGGGTACCGCTGCGCCAGGTGCTTGACCAACTCGGCGGAGAAGGTCTGGAACGCCGGGGAGTGGTGCAGGTTGGTGTCCATGGTGGTGTCGTAGACCAGCGCGGCCGGATCGAAGGCGAGGTTGCGCACGTACGCGCACTCGGGGCAGTAGGCCAGTTCCATGCCGCCCAGCGGGGAGGCGAGCGCCTCCTCCCGGCTGGCCCAGTGCACCCCGCAGAACACCGGGATCGCACCCAGGTCGGCGAACGGTACGAGCGCGGCGCCGCCGCACGCGTCGCAGGTCCGGCTCACGCGGTCACACCGGCCGCCCAGCGCAGTTGCGCGTCCAGCCGGCCCGCCGCCTGCAGCGCCTGGATCCGACGCAACCGCTGGTGTCGCTCGCCGCGGAACACCTCGATCGTCAGCCCGTGCCGCTGGTACGCCTCGACCAGTTCCTCGATGCCCTTGCGTACGGTCCAGCGGGGCTGGAAGCCGGGCACCTCGGCGGCGATCAGGTCGCAGCTCACCCGGTAGTTGCGGGAGTCCGCCGAGGCGCCACCGGCGAACGTGACGGTGGACCCGTCGACCACCTCGGCGACCAGTTCGGCGACGTCGCGGATCAGGTAGTTCTCGGTGCTGATGCCGACGTTGTACGCCTTGCCGTGCACCTGCTCGCGGGGCGCCTCCAGCAGGGCCAGGAACGCCGCGCAGATGTCCTCGGCGTGCACCAGCGGGCGCCAGGCGGTGCCGTCGGAGAGGAGTCGGACCTCGCCGGTGAGCAGCGCGCTCGCGGTCAGGTCGTTCACCACCAGGTCACCGCGCAGCCGAGGCGAGAAGCCGTACGCGGTGGCGTTGCGCAGGAAGACCGGGGAGAAGCTGTCGTCGGCCAGCGCGGCGAGGCCCTGCTCGGAGAGGATCTTCGACTCGCCGTACGGGGTGACCGGCGCGAAGCCGGCGTTCTCGTCCAGCGGCCGGTCGTCCAGTCCGGCGCCGTAGAGGCTGCACGACGAGGAGAAGAGGAACCGGGTCACCCCGGCCGCCTTGGCCGCCTCGGCCAGTCGCACCGTGGCCCGATGGTTGACGTCGTACGTCAACTCGGGGTTGAGGTTGCCGATCGGGTCGTTGCAGAGGGCCGCCAGGTGGCAGACCGCGTCGAATCCGGTCAGGTGCTCCGGCCGTACGTCGCGCAGGTCCACCCGCAGGGACGGCACCTCGGCGGGCGCCGGGCCGAGCAGGCAGTCGGCGAACAGGTCGGTGTCGAGACCGGTGACCTGGTGGCCCGCGGCCTGGAGCAGCGGAGTCAGCACACTGCCGAGGTAGCCGTGATGACCGGTGACGAGAACGCGCACGGCAAAGCTCCCGAGGGTCCGCGGGGGTGAGAAGGCAGAGTTTATGAGGGCGCGGTGATCACCACTGAGTAGTGTCGGACTTTTTACTGAACACCCCGGCCGGAAAGCGCCGGAACTAGCGTGGCCGAAGCGTGCCGGCGGGCGCCGCGCGAGGTGGGCGAATAATCGGGGTGGATCGCATGACCATTGCGGAATGTCGGCTCTGCGGCACGGCATTGACCGAGACGTTCGTGGACCTGGGCATGTCGCCGCTCTGCGAGAGCTACCTGCCCGGGGAGCGGTTGGACAGCGCCGAGACGTTCTACCCCCTGCACGTACGGATCTGTTCCAGTTGCCTGCTCGTGCAACTGCCGGCATACGTGCCGGGAGAGGACATTTTCTCCGACTACGCCTATTTCTCCTCCTATTCCGATTCGTGGGTGGCACACGCCAAGCGGTACGCCGACACGATGATCGATACGCTCGGGCTCGGTCCGGAAAGTCTGGTCACCGAGGTCGCGAGCAACGACGGTTACCTGCTCCAGCACTTCGTCGCCCGGGACGTCCCGGTGCTCGGGGTGGAGCCGGCGGCGAACATCGCCGAGGTGGCCCGGGCCAAGGGGATCCGTACCGAGGTGCACTTCCTGGGTGCCGAGACCGGCGCCGACCTGGCCGCCCGGTACGGCCGGGCCGACCTGGTCGCCGGCAACAACGTCTACGCCCACGTGCCGGACCTGATCGGATTCACCGCCGGGCTGGCCGCGCTGGTGAAGCCGGGCGGGCTGGTCACGCTGGAGTTCCCGCACCTGCTGCGGCTGATCGAACGCCGGCAGTACGACACCATCTACCACGAGCACTACCAGTACCTCTCCCTGCTCACCGCGCAGCGGGCGCTGGCCACCGCCGGGCTGGCCGTCGCCGACGTCGAGGAACTCTCCTCGCACGGCGGCTCGCTGCGGGTGCACGCCCGGCCGGCGACCCTGTCCACGGCCACGGCGGTCGCCGCCGAACCGGGCGGCGCCCGCACGGGTGAGAGTTCGGGCTGGGTGCCGTCGAGCCTGGGCTGGGAGCCGTCGAGCAACGTCAAGTCGGTGCTGGAGGCGGAGGCCGAGGCCGGACTGCACACGCTCGACGGGCACCGAGGCTTCGCCGAGGCCGTCTTCACCATCAAGCGGAACCTGCTCGACTTCCTGCTCACCGCGCGGGCCGAGGGCAAGCGGGTGGTCGGGTACGGTGCCCCGGGCAAGGGCAACACGCTGCTCAACCACTGCGGTATCCGGTCGGACCTGCTGGCGTACACGGTCGACCGGAGTCCGTACAAGCAGGGCAGGTTCCTGCCCGGGACGCACATCCCGATCCACGCGCCGGAGCGGCTGGCGCAGGACCGTCCCGACTACGTGCTGGTCCTGCCCTGGAACCTGCGTACCGAGATCTCCACCCAGCTGGCGTACGTCCGTGAATGGGGCGGCCGGCTCGTCTACCCCATCCCGGAGCTTGAGGTGGTCTGATGAAGGTCGTCCTGTTCTGCGGCGGACTGGGAATGCGCATGCGGGAGGGTGCCGCCTCGGCGCCCAAACCGATGGCGATGATCGGTGACCGGCCGTTGCTCTGGCACGTCATGCGCTATTACGCCCACTTCGGACATACCGACTTCATCCTCTGTCTGGGCTACGGCGCTGCGGCGGTCAAGGACTACTTCCTGCACTACGACGAAACGCTCTCCAACGACTTCACCCTCACCATGGGTGGTCGGGACGTACGCCTGTTCGCCACCGACATCACCGACTGGAACATCACCTTCATCGACACCGGGCTCGGCGCGACCATCGGCGAGCGGCTGATGCGGGTACGCAAGCACGTCCAGGACGAGGAGATGTTCCTGGCCAACTACGCGGACACGCTGACCGACGCGCCCCTGCCCGCGATGATCGACCGGTTCCGGGCCTCGACCGCCACGGCCAGCCTGCTCGCCGTACCGGTGCAGTCGACCCACCACGTGATCGACATCGACGAGTACGACCAGGTGCGCCGGGTCCGGCCCATCCGCGAGCTGATGCAGTGGGAGAACGGCGGCTACTTCATCCTCCGCCCGGAGATCTTCGACGAGCTGCGCGAGGGCGAGGACATGGTGCCGCACGCCTTCGACCGGCTGCTGCCACGCCAGGGACTGATGGCGCAACGGCACAGCGGCTTCTGGCGGGCCGCCGACACCTTCAAGGACCGGGCCGAGCTGGAGGAGCTCTACCACTCCGCCCGCTGCCCGTGGATGCTCTGGGACGCACACCGGCACGGCGGCAGCCCGATCCCGCCCCCGTTCGCCGGCCGGATCGACACCCCGGCCGAGCAGGCCGGCCCCGGCACCCACGCGTTGATCCACTGATGGGAGCGCTGCGGCTGAGCGCGGTCCGATCGCTGGTCCTCGTCGGGGCGCACCCCGACGACATCGAGATCGGCGCGGGCGGACTGCTGCTCGCGCTCGGTGCGGCCAACCCCGGCCTGCGGGTGCACTATCTGCTCCTCACCGGCACGCCGGACCGGCAGGCCGAGGCGCGCTCGGCGGCCGCGGCGTTCCTGCCCACCGCCCGGATCGACTTCGACCTGCACGAACTTCCCGACGGCCGGGTGCCCGCGTACTGGGAACAGGCAAAAGAGATCGTCAATGCGGCAGCCGCCGCGACCAGCCCCGACCTGGTGGTGGCGCCGGCTCCGGACGATGCCCACCAGGACCATCGCACCCTCGCCGAACTGGTACCCACCTCATTTCGCCGCGCGTCGGTGTTGCACTATGAAATCCCCAAGTGGGACGGTGACCTGGGCCGGCGGAACATTTACCTGCCGCTCACGGACGAGCAGGCCCGGCGCAAGGTGGAGCTGCTACACACCAGTTACCCGTCCCAGAAGGACCGGGACTGGTGGGACGACGAGGTCTTCCTCGGGCTGGCCCGGCTGCGGGGCATGGAATGCCGATCCCGGTACGCCGAGGCGTTCCGGTGTGAGAAAGCGGTAATCGAGTTATGACCCAGCACAGCGAGCCGGCCCGATGAGCGGCGAGGTGCTTTCCGCCTGCCTGTTCGGCGTACCCGGATCCCACCTCAACCTCGGCGTGGGCGCGCTGCGCGCGGCCACCCTCGGCGGGTTGCTGGCCCGGGAGCCGCAGGCCGACGTCACCGTCTTCGACGACGGCTGGGGCCAGCGGTCCGGGCACGCCTTCGTCGGCGGCCGACCGGTGTCGATCTCGCTCGCCGGTGCCCGGCACTCGCGCCGCTACCACCGCCCCGAGTCGTACCTGAACATGCGGGTCAGCGCCGCGCTCGGTGGGTTCGGCAATTCCGGCGTGGCGAAGATCGACCGGGCCGACGTGGTGCTCGACGTCAGCGGCGGGGACAGCTTCAGCGACATCTACGGCGAGCACCGGTTCCGTACGGTGGCCTGGCCGAAACGGCTCACCCTGCTGCGCCGCCGGCCGCTGGTGCTGCTGCCGCAGACCTACGGGCCGTTCCGCTCGGACCGGATCCGGGCCGAGGCCGCGGCCCTCACCCGGGGCGCGGCCATGGCCTGGGCCCGCGACCCGGAGAGCTACGTCGCGCTGAGTGAGCTACTCGGCGCCGACCTGGACCCGAGCCGGCACCGCGAGGGGGTCGACGTGGCCTTCGCACTCGAGCCGCGCCAGCCGGACCAGCCGGCCCTGGACACCCTGAACCGGTGGTTCGACGCCGCCCCCGGCCCGGTGATCGGCATCAACATCAGTGGCCTGATGGCCCGCGCCGAGGGCCGCACCCAGTTCGGCTTGGCCGCGGACAGCGCGGAGGTGGCCCGCCGGCTCTGCGAACGCCTGCTCGACGAACCGGACACCCGCGTGATCATCGTGCCGCACGTACGCAGCCCGCACGGTGCCGACGACGACACCACGGCGAGCGAGCGGCTGCACGCCGCCCTGGTCGGCAGGTACGGCGACCGGATCACGGTGAGCCCGGCCGGCCTCGACCCGCACCAGAGCAAATGGGTGATCGCCCGGACCACCTGGTTCTGTGGCATGCGGATGCACGCCACCATCGCGGCGCTCTCCTCCTGCGTACCGGTCGCGAACATCGCGTACAGCCTGAAGGCACGCGGGGTCTTCGCCAGCGTGGGCCAGGAGCGGCACGTGGCCGACGCTCGCAAGCTCGCCGACGACGACCTGCTCGACGCGCTCTGGAAGTCCTGGACGTCCCGCGCCGAGACCGCCGTCGAACTCACCGAACGGATCCCGGTGGCGGTCGGCCGGGCCGGGGAGCAGATGGACGAGATCGTCGCCGTGGCCCGAGCCGAGCGGACCCGGCGTACCACGGGAGCGCGCCGATGAGCCGGCCGCAGACCGTACACGACGTCGCCGCGCACAAGCTCTGCACCGGGTGCGGGGTCTGCGCCTACCTCGCGCCGGACGAGATCCGGATGGTCGACGTGCTCGACCAGGGGCGCCGGCCGATCCCGATCACGCCGGTCGGCGGCCCGAGCACCGGAGCGGCGGCGGCGTTGGCCTGCTGCCCCGGGGTCAAGCTGGAACACGAGGCGAGCGCGCCCGCGCCGGGTGAGATCCCCGAGCTGCGGGCCGCCTGGGGACCGGTCCGCAAGATTTGGGAGGGGTACGCCGCCGACCCCGAAATCCGGTACGCCGGCTCCAGCGGCGGGGTGGCCACCGCGCTGGCCGCGTACTGCCTGGAGTACGAGGGGATGGCCGGGACGCTGCACATCGGCGCCCGGGCGGACGTGCCGTACCTGAACGAGACCCGGTTGTCGCGCAGCCGCGACGAACTGCTGGCCAACGCCGGTTCCCGGTACGCCCCGGCCAGCCCGGCCGACCGGCTGGACCTGATCGAGTCGGGCGAGACACCGTCGGTGTTCATCGGCAAGCCCTGCGACGTCGCGGCGGTACGGATGGCCCGCCAGGTACGCCCCGCGCTGGACGCCCGGGTCGGGCTGACCATCGCCGTCTTCTGCGCCGGCACGCCGAGCACCGAGGGCACCCTGGAGATGATGCGCAAGCTCGGGGTGACCGATCCGGACCGAGCGGAGTCGGTGCACTACCGGGGCAACGGCTGGCCGGGCCTGGCGCGCACCCGGATGGTGGACGACCCGCCGGGACAGTTGCGGACGCTCACGTACGAGCAGTCCTGGGGCGAGATCCTGCAGAAGCACCGGCAGTGGCGCTGTTACCTGTGCGCCGACCACACCGGTGAGTTCGCCGACGTGGCCGTCGGTGACCCGTGGTACCGGCCGACCGGCGACGACCCGGGGCGCTCCCTGGTGCTCGCCCGCACCGAGCGGGGCGTACGGCTGGTCGAGGCGGCCATCGCGGCCGGCGCGCTGGTGCTGGAGCCGGTGGCGGCCGAGATCCTGCCGGCCTCGCAGCCGAACCTGCTGCGCGCCCGGGGTGCCGTCTGGGGACGGATGAGTACGCTGCGCGCCGCCGGTCTGATGACCCCCCGGCTGCGCCGGCTGCCGATGGCCCGGATGTGGTTCCGGCACCTCTCCACCAGGGAGAAGCTCCAGTCGACCGTCGGTACGGTGCGCCGGATCAAGCGCAAGCGGCTGCGCGAACCGGCCGACCTGACCCCGTACCGGGACCAGCACCGTTCGGTGAGTGGTTAGCGAACCACCGGTTGGCCGCTGTCGAACCAGACGTTGCTGGCCCGGTCCCAGGTGATGCCGGCCTGGTCGGACCGGGCGATGACGCCGAAGCGGAAGTCGCGCCCGAACCGGTTGCCACGGATCACGATGTTCGACCCGACCAGATCGTCCCTGACCCCGATCGAGTAGTTGCCGCCGTTGCAGTAGTTCTCCTCGACCAGCAGGTTGTCCACCGAGTCGCTGGTGGTCGAACCGATCATGATGCAGGCGTTCGACGGGTCCTTGGTGTCCGCGTCGTGCGGCTCCAACCGGTTGTGCCGGACCACGATGTTGCTGCCGCCGGTGGTCTGCAGGGTGTCGTTGTGCGAGTCCGGCAACCGCGTCAGGTCGTGGATCCAGGAGTCGACGATCGCGGTGTTGGCGCTGAGTCGGGGACCGTCGACGACGTGGTGGATGTTCACCCGGCGCAGCGTGTAGTTGGCGCAACAGACCGCGGCCGAGTTCTTGCCCATGCCGTTGATCTCGACGTTCTCCACCACCAGGTCGCTGGCCGTGTCGTAGGTCCGGATGGAGAAGGTGGAACTGTCGCAGGTGATCCGCGAGTTCCGGATGGTCACGTTCTTCGCCCGTACGGTCACGCAGCCGGTGATGTCGAGGTTGCTGACCACCATGCCCGGCTCACGCAGGTCCAGTGAGCTGGACGGCCGCAGCACCGTGCCGGCCGGTACGCCGGTGTTCTCCGGTCCGGGCCAGTAGCTCATCGGGGTGGGTGCGCCGGTGACGCTCTCGCCGGTGGGTGGGTCGGTGCCGAAGTCCAGCGGGCTCGGTACGGCGGTGGCCGGCTTGCGGTCCTGGCGGGCGAAGGGCCGGCCGTTCGCGGTCGAGTCGAGGATGGTGGCGGGCGCGTCGTCGCGCTGCTCGAACGGCTGGCGGCACCCGTCGACCCGGACCCGCACCGCCGAGTAGCCGCCGGGCACGATGCCGTCGGTCCGGTTGTCGGCGCAGTCGATCCGGGTGTCCTCGATGACGGTGTTGCGTACCCCGTCGCGGATCCGGACGGCGGCGGCGCCGCCGGCACGGATGGTGATCCGCCGGAGCGTGACGTGGTCCGCCGCGATCTCGATCGGACGGTCGATCGTCTGTCCCCAGAGGACGGTGTTCGGCTGGTCCAGTACGAGTGGGTCGCCCCGTCCCGGTCCGGCGAGGGTGACGATCAGGTAGCCGGTGCCGATGACCACGGCCAGGCAGATGCCGATGACCACCACGAGCAGGGGACCGCGCCGGGGTGATCGCGGCGCCGGCTCCTCCGAGGGAGCCGGTGGTAGCGATTCGACACCGGTCATCGACGTCCCCCCTTTAGAGATCAAGAATGATCCTACAAGCGGGTGCGGAAGTGAAGGAATTGTTGATTCTGACAAATTGTGGACAACATTTGCCTTCGGTCACCCAAGCCGTTGCCGGGTCACCTCCGCTGCTGTCGCGGCAGCACCACCTCGCGCAGGATCAGCTGAATCGCCGCCACCGCCGGGATCGCCACCAGCGCGCCGATCACCCCGAACAGAGCCACTCCGACCAGTGCGGCGACGATCGCCGCCACGTCGTTCACCTTGACCGAGCGCTCCATCACCTTCGGGTAGATCAGGTAATTTTCGAGTTGCTGGTAGATGACGAAGAACACGAGACACGCGATTCCCGCGGGCAGGTCGGTGGCGAATCCGACCAGGCTGACGATGACCGCGCCGAGGGTCGCACCGATCTGCGGAACCAGATCGCAGACGGCCACCACGACGGCCAGGGCGAAGGGGTACGCCAGACCGACGATCATGGCGAAGACGAAGGTGCAGACCCCGGCGAGTACGGCGATCGCCAGCGCACCCACCATGTACGCGCCGACCTTGGCCAGGATCTCGTCGGTGATCAGGGAGACGCGGTGCCTGCGGCTGGCCGGCACCAGGGCGTACCCGAGCGTCTTCAACCGGTCGAACGCGGACATGAAGTAGATGGTCAGGACCAGCACGGTCAGCACGTTGAAGATGGCGCCGAAGATGAACTGGGCGCCGCCGAACACCCCGCCGACCGCCTGGCTGATCGTCTCCGGGTTCGCCGCGGCCTGGATCCGGTCCATCAGGTCGTACCGCTCGACCAGGTCGTTGACGGTGGCGTTGCGCTGCAACTCCTCCACGTACGTGGGGACCTGTTCGAGGAACTGACCGGTCTGGGTCAGCACCGGCGGCACCAGGGCGAAGATCCCACCGGCGAGCACCAGTAGCAGGGTCAGCGCGACCACCGTCACGGCGAGCCCGTGCGCCAGCCCCCAGCGCCGCAACCGGGCCACCGCGGGGTTGAGTCCGATGGCGAGGAAGAGCGCGATGAAGATCAGGATCAACATCGAGGCCGCGCCGCGTACGGCGAGGAAGGTCGTGTACGCCAGCAGCAGCCCCAGGCCGCCGGTGAACCCGATCAGGAAGCTGTTGCGCCGCAGCGGTCGACCGGGCTGCCCGTACCGGCCGCTGGTGGTGGACTCCGGTTCTCCGGACTCGTCGGCGCGGCGCTGTTCCGGAGTCGGTGCCGCCCGTTCGACCTCTGCCGTCGGCTCTTCGACCGCCACCGGGCCCTCCCGTACTTGAACTGTCTGCCCCGGGAGGTTATCGGCTGGTTCGTTCACCCCGGCGGCGAGGGCTGCTCCGGTACCCGTCCCTAGGCGCAGGCGAAGACGAGGCCGTACTCGGTGAAGGCGCGGGGCAGCGTCGACGCCATCAGCAGGCTGCCCAGCATGACCGTGACCGTGACCGTGACCGTGATGAGCTTGATCGAGATCTGCTGCGGGTCGTACAGGTCGGTGAGGAACGCGGTGATCGACCAGACCCACCACATCGCCATCAGCAGCAGCAGCGACTGCAGCGCACCGGTCCCCGCCGGGATCCCTCCGGGTCGCGCTCCAGCGCCGCCTTGGTGCTGACCCTCATCTCGGCCGCGCGTTACTCGGACTCGACCGAGACCTTCTGCTCGGCGTCCACCGAAACCTTCTTCGGTTTCGCACTCCGCTCGTCCGTGGTCGGCTTGGCGGCGTGGTCGTCCGTGGTCGGCTTCGCGCTGAGCTTGCCACTGTCACCGGTGCTCGTGATCTTGGTGGCGGTCGCCTCCCGGCCACCCTCACCCGGCACCGCGGCCACGGTCGGCTCGCCGTTCACGTCGCTGGTGATCGCGTCCGCGTTGACCGGAGCCTCCGCCGGGGCGGTGGGACTGGTCCGGGTCGCCGGCCGGTCGACCGCGCTGTCCGCCGCCCGCTGTACGTCGGCGCCGGCCTCCACCACGAGCTGCTCGGCCTCCTCGGCCGACCGCTGGGTGCCGGTCAACCGCTGCTGCTCCCCGGCGAGTTGCTGGTGCGCCTCGGCCAGCCGGCGCTGGATGTTGTCCGACTCCTGCCGGGACGCCACCGTCTCCTGCCGTAGGTCCGCGAGCTGCTGCTGCGCCTTCGCGATCTCCTGCATCACCTCGGCGAGCTGCTGCCGGCCGGCGGCCGCCTCCTGCTGGGTGGTGGCCAGGTGTTGCTGCGTGGTGGCGAGATGCTGCTGTGCGGTGGCGGTGTACTCCTCGAACTGCCGGCGGGACGCCGCGGCGTGCTCCTCGGCCTCCTGCCGCGCGGTGGCTAGGTGCTCCTCGGCCTGCCGCTGCACCTGCGTGGCGTGCTCGTCGGCGGCGCGCCGGATCTCCTCGGCCTCTCGCTCCAGCTCCGCGCGCTGGGCGGCGTGCTGCTGCTCGATGTTGGTCCGCCACTGGGCGAACTCCTGCTCCGACGCGGTACGCCGGGCGTCGAGCTCCTGCTCCGCCGCACTCCACCGGCCGGCGATCTCCTCGTCGATGGTGGCCCGGCGCTGCTCGATCTCGTGGTCGACACTGGCCCGCCAACCGTCCAGCTCGCGCTGGGTCTGGCCACGGACCTGCTCCACGTACGCGTCGGCGTCCACCCGGGACCGCCGGACGATCTCCGTGGTCTGCTCGGTGACCCGCTGCGCCTCCGCCTGGGCCTTGGCGTGGGCGGCCTCGCCGGCCTCCCGCAGCCGCGCGCCCTCCTCCCGGCCCTTCGCCAACGCCGTCTCGCCAGCCTCGCGGAGCTGGGCGGCCTGGCGCTGCGCCTCGGCGAGCGCCGCCTCACCGTCCTGCCGGGCCCGGGTGAGCAGCGCCTCGCTCTCCTGCCGGGCCCGGGTGAGCAGTGTCTCGCTCTCCTGCCGGGCCTTGGCCAGCTGGGCTTCACCGTCCTGCTTGGCCTTGTTCAGCGCGGCTTCGCTGTCCTGCTTCGCCTTGGCGAGGGTGGCCTGGGCGGCCTCGCGCAGCCGGGTCGCTTCCTGCCTGGCCTGGGTGAGCGTGGTCTCCCCGTCCTGGCGGGCCTTGGCCAGGTGGGCTTCGCTGTCCTGCTTCGCCTTGGCGAGGGTGGCCTGGGCGACCTCGCGCAACCGGGCCGCCTCCTGCTGGGCCTTCGCGAGGGTCGACTCGCTTTCCTTGCGGGCCTTGGTCAGGGTCGCTTCGCTTTCCTGCCGGGCCTTCGCCAGCGCCGCCTCACCGTCCTGCTTGCCCTTGAGCCGGGTCGCTTCGCTTTCCTTGCGGGCCTTGGCCAGGGTCGCTTCGCTTTCCTGCCGGGCCTTCGCCAGCGCCGCCTCACCGGCCTGGCGCAGTTGCGCGCCCTCCCGGTGTCCCTGCTCGTGCGCGGACTTCCCGGCTTCCTGGAGCCGGGCGGCCTGTTCGGTCGCGGCGGCCACCGCGGCGTCCACCTTCGCCTTGCGGGCCGCGGCGGACTGTTCCTCCTCGCGACGGCGGGAGGAGAGGGCGAGTTCGAAGTCGCGCAGCGCGGTGGCGGCGTGGTCGCGTGCCTCGGTGAGGATCCGGTTCGCCTCGCCCCGGTGCGCCTCGGCCTCGCTCGTCGCCTGGGAGAGCGTGAACTCGGCCTGCTCGTGGGCGAGGGACAGGATCTGCCCGACCACCGGGCCGACGTGCAGCAGGGACGCCTGGTCCACCGTGCCGGCCTGGCGGCGTACCTCGGTCAGGTCGCGTTGCAACTGCTCGACCTGACCGGCGAGCTTGTGGATCTGGGTGAACGCCTGCTCACGTTCGGCGGCGAGCGTGGTTATCTCGTTCTCCGCGCGGATGACGTACCGGTCCACCTGTCGTCTGTCATAGCCTCGCAGGGCCGACTCGAAGCTGGGCTCCGTAGCCACTTCCCCACCAAGGGCGAACAGTTCCTCGCCGTGCGACATGTCCCCATCCTCACATGCGGTGTGGCGCGGCGCGGCGATACCGTCCGGCCCGATGGGATGGAAGCAACTACTTCCTTATTATGCGGGGTGTCCGTTTCATCGGAGTAGGTCGGGGTTGATCCACTACCCGGCTCCGGCATCCGGACAGGCCGCAGGGCCGTACCGGCACAATCCGGTACGGCCCCGCGCACTCTCCTGCCCCGCTCGGCGGGTCCCACCCGATGACGGGTCGAACCCGGACCGACAATCTGCCCGACGAACCCGCGCCTGACGGAACCCGGTCAGCTCGCGGCGTCGGCGGTCTTGCGCTCCTCCGCGTCGTCCGTCTTCGCGGCGGCGGCAGCGGCCGCCGGTGCCACCGGCACGATGCCAGCCAGACCGGAAAGCATCTGCCCGAGCTGCGAGGTGACCGCGTCCTTCTGCCGGGTCAGGTCCTCGACCTCGCGGCGAGCCGCCTGCGTGGTCAGGTCCGCCTCGGTACGCGCCTCGTTCAGCAGCCGGTTCGACTCGGCCCGAGCCTCGTTCAGGGTCTTGTCGGCGAGCGCCTTGGCCTTCTCCACCGTCTCCTGCGCGCTGCGCTCGGACTCGATCCTGCGCGCCTCGGCCCGCTGCTCGATCTCCTTGGCCCGCTCCTGAGCGCCCCGGGCCCGCTGCTCGGCCTCGCCGACCAGCTTCTGGGTCTGCGCGACCTGGGCGGCGTGCCGCTCGGACTCCTCGCGCTCGGACTTCTCCCGGCGCTCGGCCAACTGCAGCTCTAGCGCCTGGAGGTCCTTGTCCCGCTTGTCCCGGGCGTCGGTGAGCAGCTTGGTCGCCTCGGCGCGCTTCTCCTCGGCCTCGCGGGCCGCCTTCGCACGCTGCTGGGTGATCTCCCGCTCGGCGGTGGCGCGCAGGGTCGCGACCTCCCGCTCGACGGTGGACTTCAACTCGGCCACCTCGTGCGCGGTGACCGTACGGAGCTGCTTGGTCTCCCGGTCGGCGTCGGCGCGCAGCGTGTCCGCCTCACGGCGGGCCTGCACCCGGACCTCGGCGGCCTCCCGCTCGGCGGTGGTACGGACCGTGCCCGCCTCCCGCTCCGCGGTCGCCTTCATCGCGGCGGCCTCGGCCCGCGCCTTGTCGGTGATCTCGCGCGCCTCGAGCCGGGCGGCGGAGAGGATGCCCTCGGACTCGCGCTTGGCCTCGCTGCGGTGGTCGTTGGCCTGTTCCTCGGCGAGCCGCAGGATCTGCTCGACCCGGGTGCCGAGCCCGGAGAGGGTGGGCCGGCTGTTCTCTTCGAGCTGCTTGTTGGTGTCGGTGAGCTTCTGCTCCACCGAGGTCAGGCGTTGTTCGGCCTGGCGGAGCCGACGCTGGGCGTCGTTCATCCGCTGCTCGGCCTCGGCGCGCGCCTGCTCGGACTGGGCCAGCGCCGCGGTCAGCCGCCCGAGGTGGCCGTTGACCTGCTCGCGGTCGTAGCCGCGGAGGGCCACCGTGAAGTCGGGTTGCGAGTTCGCGTTCTCGAAGAACGTAAGAGGGGAGGACTGCTGCTGGGGCATTGGGACATACTGGCAGACACACCGGGGTCCTTCGCAAGAGCTGACCGGCGTTATCACGCCCCGTTCACATGGTCAACGAGGAGTCGTCGGCCTGGCGTACCCTGGTGTGATCTTGGCAGCTCCCGGGGCCGGCGGCGGCCGTCGCGCCACCCGCCCGACGACCGAACGCACCGGTCGTCGCTCCTTTCCCGAACGACGCGCTAACCGCTTCCCGAGTACGTCGCGACGACCGAATGGGCACGGATCGAAGCGGACGAAAAGCAAATCCCCGCCCACCGGAATGGTCGTCGAGGCGATGTCGTGGATAGCCCTGCGTAGCCGGACCGGCGGCGCTGACGCGGATCGGCGGTCACGGGTCAACGGCCGGCGAGCCGCGCGACGATCGGGGCCGCGGCATCCAGGTTGCCGCCCAGGTGCAGGTAGTTGATGCCGTACCGCTCGCGGAGCGCGAACAGCCGCTCCACGCACTCCTGCACCGAACCGTGCAGCACCGACGGCGAGGCGGCGAGCGCGGCCGCATCGGCGAGCGCGGCGTGACTGGAGGTGGACCGGTGCTCCACCCCCCGGTGGGTGACCCGGACGTCGAACATCCGTAACTGGAACTCCAGCGCCGCCGGATCCCGTCCGGCTGCCAGCGCCGCGTCCCGCGCCCAGGCCACCTTGCGGTCCATCCGTTCCGGACTCATCTCCGCCACCGCCGCGAGCGGGTCGACGTCCGGCGCGAGCCTCGGGTTGATCCCGATGATGTCGGCGGTCCGCCCGGCCAGTTCCAGCACCCGCCGGCTGCCACCGCCGACCAGCAACGGTGGCCGGGGCCGCTGCACCGGCTTGGGCAGCCCGTCCAACTCGGTGAGCTGGTAGTGCCGGCCGGCGAAGCTGACCGGCTTGTCGCCGAACAGGCCGGTGATCACCTCGATCGCCTCGGCCAGTCGGTCGACGCGTACGCCCGGCGGGTCGAACGGGAGGCCGGCGGCGTCGTGGTCGTCGCGCAACCAGCCGGCGCCCAGCCCCACCTCGACCCGGCCGCCGGAGAAGACGTCGAGGTTCGCCATCGACTTGTGCAGCAGCACCGGGTGCCGGAAGTCGTTGCAGAAGACCATGCCGAGCACCCGCAGCCGGGTGCTGGCCTCGGCCGCCACGGTCATCGCCACCAGCGGATCCATCGCCCAGCCACCGGTGAAGTGGTCGGAGACCGACACCGAGCTGAAACCGAGCTGCTCGATCCGGCGGATCTCGTCGCGCCACTGCGGCACCGGCCGGTTCAGCGCCGGCATCGAGGCGGTGAACCGGAACGGTCGTGGGCCGGCGCCGACGGTACGGTCCGCGAGTGGGGGCATCGTCCGACTGTAGGCGGGGCGCCGACCCGTACGCGTGGTCCACGTGGCCAGGACCGCGAGCCAGTCGGATTCTCGACAGCAGGCCCCGAGCGGCCCCGAAGTCCTTTCGGCTTCGGCCCGGTGCGGCATACCGTGACCCCCGGCTGGGATCTCTTCGCAGGAGGCCGCGATGACGGTGGTGTACTTCGACTCGCCCATGTCCGACGACGAGCGGCGGCGCAAGCTCTTCGGCGGGGACCTGTTCGTCTACTCGCCCACCCCGCACTCGATGGCGCTGGTCGCCTTCGCGCGGGAGATGGCCGAGTCGGCGTTCGCGCCGCACTTCCCGCCGGACGCCCAGCACCACCTGTCCGGGCCCGAGTACGTGCAGGTGCTCGCCGACCTCAAACCGACCTTCATCAACCACCCCCGGAGCAAGGAACTCGTCCGAGGCATGCTCGCCGACCTGGGCGCCGACGTGGAGCAGACCTACTTCGACGTACCGCGGCTGCGGAGCATGACCAGCGAGTACCTCAACGCCGGGCTGACCCTGCAGTTCGAGTCGCACCGGGACACCTGGTTCTCCGCGCCGATGTCCCAGCTCAACTTCTGGATGCCGGTGTACGACGTCGAGGAGGCCAACGTGATGGCCTTCCACCCGCCGTACTTCTCCAACGGGGTGCGCAACAGCTCCCGGGACTACAACTACGCGCAGTGGGTGGCGCACGGGCGTACCGCCGCGGCGCAGCAGGTCGAGACGGAGACCCGCAAGCAGCCCGAGGCCGAGGAGCAGATCGCGCGCGAGCCGGACATCCGGGTGATCACGCCGCCCGGGGGCGTACTGCTCTTCTCGGGTGCGCAACTGCACACCACGGTGCCGAACACCTCCGGCAAGACCCGCTTCTCCATCGACTTCCGGGCGGTCAACCGCCGCGACGTCGAGCAGCGGGTCGGCGCCGAGAACGTCGACTCCGCCTGCACCGGCACCACGCTCGGTGACTTCCTGCGCGCGACCGATCTGGAGCCGCTGCCGGCCGACCTGATCGAGTCGTACGACACCGTGCCGGCCTGACCCGGTCGCGGTAACCGCCCCGGGCCGTCCGGCTCCCCCCGAACCGGCCCGGGGCGGTTTCACATCCACCTGCCGGCCGTGGCGGTCAGGGGCGGGCGGGTTCGACCAGTTCCACCAGGACGCCGCCGGCATCCTTGGGGTGGACGAAGTTGATCCGGGAGCCGGCGGTGCCGCGCCTCGGGGTGTCGTACAACAGGCGCATGCCGCGCTCGCGCAGCGCCGCACCGGCCGCGTCGACGTCGGTGACGGTGTACGCCACCTGCTGCACCCCCGGGCCGGACCGGTCGAGGAACTTCGCGATGGCCGACTCCGGTGACAGCGGCGCCAGCAGTTGCAGGTGGCCGCCGTCGGGGGTCGGGCCGACCTGGAGCATCGCCTCGCGTACGCCCTGTTCGTTGTTGACCTCGGTGTGTACGCACCGCATCCCGAAGACCCGCTGGTAGAACTCGATCGCGGTGTCAAGGTCGGCGACCGCTATACCGACGTGGTCGATACGTCGGAGGCCGATGCCTGTGATTTTGTCCGCAGCGGTCTCGACGGGGTGCTCTTCTGCCATAGCGCTAGTCTGGCCGAACAATCGTTAAGGTGCACGATCGGCCCACCCCTCGGAGGCGGAGAGTCATGGCTTCGGTGATCGTCAGCGGTGCGCGTACCCCGATGGGGCGGCTGCTGGGCAACCTCAAGGACCTGTCGGCGAGCAAGCTCGGCGGGATCGCGATCCGGGGTGCGCTGGAGCGGTCCGGGGTCGCCGCCGACCAGGTCCAGTACGTGATCATGGGGCAGGTTCTCCAGGCGGGTGCCGGCCAGATCCCGGCCCGGCAGGCCGCCGTCGAGGCGGGCATCCCGATGTCCGTACCGGCGCTGACGATCAACAAGGTCTGCCTCTCCGGCCTCGACGCGATCGCCTTGGCCGACCAGCTCATCCGGGCCGGCGAGTTCGACATCGTGGTGGCCGGCGGCATGGAGTCGATGACCAACGCCCCGCACCTGCTGCTCAACCAGCGCACCGGCTACAAGTACGGCGACGTGACGATCAAGGACCACATGGCGCTGGACGGGCTCACCGACCCGTGGGACTGCTGCGCGATGGGGGAGTCGACCGAGCGGCACGGGGTCAAGCACGGCATCACCCGGCAGGAGCAGGACGCCTTCGCGGTGGCCAGCCACCAGCGGGCCGCCGCCGCGCAGAAGAACGGCGTCTTCGCCGACGAGATCGTCCCGGTGGAGTTGCCGCAGCGCAAGGGTGACCCGCTGGTGATCAGCGCGGACGAGGGGGTGCGCCCGGACACCACGGTCGAGACGCTGGCCCGACTGCGCCCGGCCTTCACCCCGGACGGGACGATCACCGCGGGCAGTTCCTCGCCGATCTCCGACGGTGCCGCGGCCGTGGTCGTGATGAGCAAGACCAAGGCGATCGAGCTGGGGCTGACCTGGCTGGCCGAGGTCGGCGCGCACGGCAACGTCGCCGGACCGGACAATTCGCTGCACTCGCAGCCGTCCAACGCGATCAACCAGGCGCTGCGCAAGGCCGGCCTCGGCGTCGCCGACCTGGACCTGGTCGAGATCAACGAGGCGTTCGCCGCGGTCGGCATCAAGTCCACCCGTGACCTCGGGATCAGCAGCGAGATCGTCAACGTCAACGGTGGCGCGATCGCCCTCGGGCACCCGCTCGGCATGTCCGGGGCGCGCCTGGTCCTCACCCTCGCCCTGGAGCTGCGCCGACGCGGCGGTGGCACCGGGGCGGCGGCACTCTGCGGTGGCGGTGGGCAGGGCGACGCGCTGATCATCCACGTACCGAGTGGTGCCGGCGAGCGGGAGTGACGGTGCGACGCGGTCGGGACGTACCGGTGCTGGTCGAGCGGGCCCGCGACGGTGACGCCCGCGCGGTGGCCCGGCTGATCACCCTGGTCGAGTCCGGGGACGAACTGCTGCCGCAGGTGGCCGCGGCGCTCGCGCCGTACGCCGGTCGGGCCCAGGTGATCGGGCTGACCGGCGCACCCGGCGTGGGCAAGTCGACCACGACCAACGAGCTGGTACGGGCGCTGCGGGCCGGTGGTCACCGGGTCGGTGTGCTCGCCGTGGACCCGTCGAGCCCGTTCACCGGCGGGGCGATCCTCGGCGACCGGGTCCGGATGCAGGAGCACGCCACCGACCCGGGCGTCTACATCCGTTCCATGTCCAGCCGGGGCCACCTCGGCGGGCTGGCCGCGGCGACGCCGCAGGCGGTCCGGGTGCTGGAGGGCGCCGGCTGCGACGTGGTGCTGGTCGAGACGGTGGGGGTCGGCCAGGCCGAGGTCGAGGTCGCCTCGCTGGCCGACACCACGCTGGTGCTGCTCGCACCCGGCATGGGTGACGCGATCCAGGCGGTGAAGGCCGGCATCCTGGAGATCGCCGACATCTTCGTGGTCAACAAGGCGGACCGGGACGGCGCCGACGCCACCGTCCGCGACATCCAGGGCATGATCGCGCTCGGTGAGCGCGGGCCGGGGCAGTGGCGCCCGCAGGTGCTGCGCGCGATCGCGTCGCGGGCCGAGGGCATCGACGACATCGTGGCCGGGATCGAGCGGCACCGGGCCTGGCTGGTCGAGCACGACGAGCTGCGTCGGCGCCGGGAGGCGCGGGCCGCCGCCGAGGTCGAGGCGATCGCGCTGGGCGCGCTGCGGGCCCGGCTGGGCTCTCTGCGCGACGGTACGGGGCTCGCCACGCTGGCCGCCAAGGTCGCCGCCGGTTCGCTGGATCCGTACGCCGCCGCCGGTGACCTGCTCGCGGAGCTGGACCAACGGTCCACCGGATAGTCGCCGGGGCGTCCGTGGACCGCCTTGCGGGGTAACGTTCGCGGCGTGGGTAGGACGGTACGGGTCGACGGGATCACGGTCGGGTACGGCCGCGGTGAGCCGGTCCTGCGCGAGGTGTCGGTGACCGTACGGCCGGGCCAGTTGCTCGCGGTGACCGGGCCCTCCGGTGCCGGCAAGACCACCCTGCTCTGGGCGATGGCCGGCCTGGTCCGGCCGACGGCCGGTCGGGTCGAGGTGGACGGTGTGGTGCTGCGGGACCGCGACGACGCGGTTGCCCGCCGGGTGGTGCTGGTGCCGCAGGACAACGGCCTGGCCGAGATCCTCACCGCGGGCGAGAACCTCCAGGTGGCGTTGATCGCCGGGGGTAACCCACCGGCCGAGGCCCGCCGGCTGACCGCCGAGTCGCTGGGCCGGCTCGGCCTGGCCGGTCAGGCCGACCAGCTCGTCGAGGAGCTTTCCGGCGGGCAGCAGCAGCGCACCGCGATCGCCCGTGGGCTGGCGCTCGGCGGTGAGGTGCTGCTCGCCGACGAGGTCACCAGCGAGTTGGACGCGGGCAACCGGCAGCGGGTGCTCGAACTGCTCCGGGCGGAGGCCGACCGGGGAGTGGCGGTGGTGTTCGCGACGCACGACCCGGAGGCGGCGGCTGCCTGCGATGCCGAACTGCACCTGTTGGACGGTCGCGCCGAACTTGTCCGCTCGGCCGCGCCGGTGCCGGCCGCCCCGGTGTCCGGCTAGCCGTCCGGGCCACCGGCTGCGCCGGTCGACGGCGGGTTCCGGCCCCGGTTGCCCTGCCGTCCTCGGTGGACACTATCCGTCAGGCCATCCCGCGAACGGGGCGTGCCGAGTAGGCTCCCTCATCGCGCAGGGCGCCGGGGTCGGTGCCGAGACCAGGGGAGAAGTCAGCATGAGCGAGGTTGTGCAGAACACCGAGGGCGACGCCGCGGGCAGTGCCGTACCCGAGGCGGCAGCGGCTGCCGCGCCGGCTGCCGCACCGCGCGGCACCACCGCAGTGTCCGAGGAGGTCGTGGAGAAGATCGCCGGTACGGCGGCGCGTGAGGTGCCGGGTGTCGCCGAACTCGGCGGCGACGTGGCGCGTTTCTTCAACAGCGTGCTGGACCGGATCGGGCTGGACGAGGTGGGTGACGCCGGCCGTGGTGTCTCGGTCGACGTGAAGGGCACGGCCGCGACCATCAACATCGTCATCGTGCTAGAGGCCGGTCACGTCGTGGGCGAGGTCACCGAGGCGGTACGGGCCAAGGTCATCGAGGCGGTCGAGAAGTACGGCCTCCAGGTGACCCAGGTGAACGTCAAGGTCGACGACATCGAGCTGCCCGCCGCGCCGGCCGCCGGAGCCTGAGTCACCGGTCGACCGCCGGTGACCGGGTCACCCCGTGGCGGGTCGCCGGTCACCGAGCTGAAATTGCTGCGATTTTAGGACCTTTCGCTCCGGATCACCTCCGATCCGGTGGCGGAAGGTCCTTGATCGTAGGCTGGCTTAGCGATCGTTCAGGAAAGCCCTCTATGCTCGACTGGCAGTCGAGGACTCGAGGAGGAGCTCTCCGGATGAACGCCGACGAGATCGATGCCGGCCGGGCCCGTTGGCAGGCCCGGTATGACGCGGCCCGCAAGCGGGACGCGGACTTCACCACGCTGTCGGGTACGCCCGTCGAGCCGGTCTACGGCCCGCCGCCCGGCACCGACCACCCCGGCTTCGAGCGGATCGGCTGGCCGGGGGAGTACCCGTACACCCGGGGTCTCTACCCGACCGGCTACCGCGGGCGGACCTGGACCATCCGGCAGTTCGCCGGCTTCGGCAACGCCCAGCAGACCAACGAGCGCTACAAGATGATCCTCGGCGCCGGTGGCGGCGGGCTCTCGGTCGCCTTCGACATGCCGACCCTGATGGGCCGCGACTCCGACGACCCGCAGTCGCTCGGCGAGGTCGGGCACTGCGGCGTCGCCATCGACTCGGCCGCCGACATGGAGACCCTCTTCGACGGCATCGGCCTGGCCGGCACCACCACCTCGATGACCATCTCCGGGCCGGCCGTGCCGGTCTTCTGCATGTACCTCGTCGCCGCCGAACGGCAGGGCGCCGACCTGTCCACACTGGACGGGACGCTGCAGACCGACATCTTCAAGGAGTACATCGCGCAGAAGGAGTGGCTCTTCGAACCGGAGCCGCACCTGCGCCTGATCGGCGACCTGATGGAGTACTGCGCCCGGGAGATCCCGCGCTACAAGCCGCTGTCGGTCTCCGGCTACCACATCCGGGAAGCCGGCTCGACCGCCGCACAGGAGTTGGCGTACACGCTCGCGGACGGCTTCGGCTACGTCGAACTCGGCCTGTCCCGGGGACTGGACGTCAACGTCTTCGCCCCCGGACTCAGCTTCTTCTTCGACGCCCACCTCGACTTCTTCGAGGAGATCGCCAAGTTCCGGGCCGCCCGCCGGATCTGGGCCCGGTGGCTGCGCGAGGTCTACGGCGCCACCGACGAGCGTGCGCTCTGGCTGCGCTTCCACACCCAGACCGCCGGCGTCTCGCTGACCGCGCAGCAGCCGGTCAACAACGTCGTACGGACCGCCGTGGAGGCGCTCGCCGCCGTACTCGGCGGCACCAACTCGCTGCACACCAACGCCCTGGACGAGACCCTGGCCCTGCCGACCGACGAGTCGGCCGAGATCGCGCTGCGGACCCAGCAGGTGCTGATGGAGGAAATCGGCGTCACCAACGTCGCCGACCCGCTCGGCGGCTCCTGGTACGTCGAGGCACTCACCGACCGGATCGAAGCCGAGGCGGAGGAGATCTTCGCCCGGATCCGCCAGCTCGGCGGCGAGGGACCGCACCAGATCGGCCCGATGACCTCCGGCATCCTGCGCGGCATCGAGGACGGCTGGTTCACCGGCCACATCGCCGAGGCGGCGTTCAGCTACCAGCAGGCCCTGGAGAAGGGCGAGAAGAAGATCGTCGGGGTGAACGTACACACCGGGACGACGGCCAAGGAGCTGGAGATCCTGCGCATCTCGCACGAGGTGGAGCTGGAACAGCGCCGGGTGCTCGCCGAACGCAAGACCGGCCGGGACACCGCCGAGGTCAAGGCAGCCGTGGAACGGATGGTGGCGGTCTCGCGTACCGGCGAGAACATGATCCCGGCGATGCTCGACGCCGTACGCGCCGAAGCCACCCTCGGCGAGATCTGCGACGCGCTGCGCGCCGAGTGGGGCGTCTACCGCGAACCCGCCCGCTTCTGACGTACACGGGGTGGTTTCGCTGGTGAGCCTGTGATAGCTATCAGCGATGACTGGGTTGGCGGTGGCGTGTCGGCGGGTCGTGCACATCTACCGGGCCGAGGCGGTTGACGTGGTCGCTCTCTCCGGGGTGGACATCTCGATCAACCCCGGGGAGATGCTCGCCCTCGTCGGGCCGTCCGGCTCGGGCAAGTCGACGCTGGTCGCCCTGCTCGCCGGGCTGATGCGGCCGTCCGCGGGGCGGGTCAGCGTCGGCACGTACGACCTCGGCAAGCTGACCGATCGGGAGATCTCCCGACTGCGCGGCACCGAGATCGGGGTGGTGCTCCAGGGCGCCGCCCGCAACCTGCTGCCGTACGCCTCGTTGCAGCGCAACGTGTGGCTGGCCCAGCGCCGGGCGGCCGCCACCTCCGGCATCACGCTGGACGACCCCGAACGGATCCTCGACCTCGTCGGACTTCGCGGCCAGGGCGACGTACGCATCGACACGCTCGCCCCCGGCGCCCGGCAGCGGGCCGCGCTCGCCGTCGGCATCGCCGCCTCGCCCGGACTGCTCCTGGTCGACGAGCCGACCAGCCAGCTCGACACCCGCGGACGCGACGAGGTGCTGGACGCGCTGGAGACCGTCAACGCCGAACGCGGTACGACCATCGTGGTGGTCACCCACGACACGGTGGTGGGGGCCAGGTTCGGTCGCGCGGTGACCATCCGGGACGGTCGGGTCGGCGCCGAGGGCCGCGACGGGCAGGACTTCGCGGTGGTGGCCGGCGACGGCACCGTCCAACTGCCGCCGGAGGTGCTGGGCGAGTTCCCGCCCGGCACGCTGTTCACCGTCGACCGGACCGACGGCGTGGTGACCCTGGTGATCGGCGGTGTCGGGGCGGCGCCGCCGGCACCGCGGGAGCCGACTGGCTAGCTCCGCGACGGGACCCGGACGGCCGGGTCCGATGTGTCCCGGTCCGAGCCGCGGGACAGATTTTCCGAGGTCCCGGACGATAAGGTCGGCGCTGGTCCGCATCGACGACCGTCGCCCGGAGGTGCCATGCTCGGCCTGGTCCTGAGCGCGATCCGGGTCCGACGGGCGCAGGCCGCGATCCTGTTCGTGTTGACCGGTCTTGCCGTGGCAGCCGCCACCGCCGCACCGTGGTACGTCCTGGCCACCGCCCGTACCGTGGCGCTCGCCCAGGTCGAGGGGGCCGACCCGAGATTCCTCGCCGCCCGCGCGACCGGGTCCGTGGTCAAACCACCGGCCGAGAACGTCACCGGCGAGGCCCTGCTGACCGTGGCCCGCACCAGCGGCGCACGAGCCCTCACCGTGCCGGGTACGAGTCCGACCGTGGCCCTGCGCTACAGCGGCAACGCCGCCAGCCCGACCGGAAAGGTCCGGCTCACCATCGCCTACCGGGACAGGGTCTGCTCCCACCTGCTGGTCGACGGGGCCTGCCCGGACGGGCCGGGGCAGGCGGTGCTGAGCCGGCGTACCGCCGAACTGCTCCAGGTGGGCCTCGGGGCGGAGGTCGTCTTCGAGGCCGGTCTCTCGGGCGTGCTGCCGGTACGCGTCGTCGGCCTCTACGAACTGCGTGACCCGGTGTCGCCGTACTGGGCGCTGAGCGAGTCGGGGGGCGTGGTCGGCAACGAGTCGAGCGCTACCAGCTCCGGCGACTCGATGTTCGTCACCGCCGCGACCATGGCCGCGCTACCGCTGCGCGAGATCAACGCCGACTACCACCTGGAACTGCCGGCCTCGGCCTTCCTCCGGATCGACGGGTACGACCTGGTCGCCGACGTCGCCCGGCAGGGCCAGCAGGCCGGTTCCTGGCGGGTGGAGACGAACGCCCGGCGGCTGGCCGAGCGGGTGTACCGGGAACAGGACCTGCTCAACCTCGGGGTCACCGTCGCCGCCGTACAACTGCTGCTGGTCTGCTGGTTCGCCCTCTACTTCGCCGTACGGCACACCGCGGAGCAGCGTCGCTCCGACATCGGCCTGGTCAAGCTGCGCGGTGGTGCCCGGTGGCGGGTGAGCGCCCTGGTGATGCTGCAGAGCGCGCTGCCGATGGTCACCGGTGCGCTGGTCGGCGTGGGGCTGGGCGTACTCGCCGCCCGCCAGCTCCACAGTGCGGTCGCCGACCCGGGACGGTCCGCGACCGCCACCGCCCTCTCCCTCGCCGCAGCCGGGACCGCGCTGGTCGGGGCGCTGGTCGCCGTCGTGTTCGCCGACTCGCGGGCGATCGGTTCCGGTGTGGTCGAGTTGCTGCGCCACGTACCGCCGCGCCGACGCGGCTGGCGGGCGGACGTCGTCGACCTGGTGCTCGTCGCGGTGGCCGGCGCCGGCATCTACCAGGCGATGGTGACCGACCCGGAGCCGGGCGGCGCGACCGGGCTGGTGCTCGTCGCGCCGGCCCTGGTGGCCGTGGTGCTGGCCCTGGTGGCGGGGCGCCTGCTCGGCCCGCTCGGGGTCCGCGCCGGCCGCCGGGCGCTGCGGGCCGGCCGGCTGCCGGTCCTGCTGGCCGCGTTGCAGGTCGCCCGTCGGCCGGGCACGCACCGGATCTTCGCCCTGATGACGGTCGCGGTCGCGATCTTCGCCACTGCGGTCACCGGCTGGTCCGCCAGCGAGCAGGCACGGGACCGCCGGTCGGCACAGGAACTCGGCGCCGATCGGGTGCTCACCGTCCAGGTCCGCAACCGTGCGCACCTGCTCGCCGCGGTCCGGGCCGCCGACCCCGGCGGTACGCACGCGATGGCGGTCGTACGCAACAGCGTCAGCGGCGGCAACGGCCAGACCATGCTGGCGGTCGACTCACCCCGGTTCGAGCGGGTCGTCACCGGCCAACCGGAGTACGCCCCGGCCGGCACCCGGGACCTGGTCGGCCTGCTGCGGCCGGCCGTACCCGAATCGGTGCTGGTGCCGGACGGCATCCTGACGCTCGACCTGACCGCCGTGGCGAGCCAGGTCCCGTCCGTACCGGGTCGGGAGGCGCCGCCGCTGCTGGTGATCGCGCAACTGGTCGACGCCGGTGGTGACCCGGTACCGGTGCTCTTCGGCCCGGTCACCACCGGCCGGGCCGACTACCGCGCACCGGCCGCCGGCTGTGGTACGCCAGCGTCGGCCGAGCCGTCCACCGCCCCGGCCGGCTGCCGCCTGGTCGGTTTCGACCTGGCCAGCCGCAACTCGTCCGGGGAGTTGATCACGGCGGCCGGACGCACCGTCGAACTGCACGGCCTGACCGGGCCGGCCGGTCCGGTGCTCACCGCGGCGCTGCTCGGCGATCCACTGCGCTGGCGGGCCCAGGATCTCCTGGACCTGCCCGCACCGATGGTGGCGGCCAGACCGGGCGGGCTCACCGTGACCACCCGACCCGAGATACCGACCGGGGCGCTGCCGCTGGCGCGGGCGTACCTCATCGACGCACCGGTTCCGCTGCCGGTGCTGGAGACCGGCCGGACACCGGTCGCGGTCCCGGGCGATCCGAGGCTGCGGCTCTTCGGCGGCACCGCCGTACCGATCCGGGTCGGTGCGGCGGCCAGGGCGCTGCCGCAGGTCCCGGGCAACGGACTCCTGGTCGACCTGGAGTACGCCGACCGGCTCGCCGCCGGTGGTTTCGGCGACGAGCCACAGGTCTGGCTCGCCCCCGACGCCCCGGACGACCTGCCCGACCGGCTCCGGGCCGAGGGACTGACCATCGTCGACACCGAATCGACAGGTGCGGTGCAGCACCGGCTGGCCCGGCAGGGGCCGCCGTCGACACTGCGCTTCCAACTCCTCGCCGGGGCGATCGGCCTGCTGCTCGCCGCCGGAGCGCTCACCGTCGCCGCCGCCGTCGAGCGGGACGGCCGCCGGGCCGACCTGGTGGCACTGCGGGTGCAGGGTCTGCCCCCGGGCGCCGTGCGCCGGGTCGCGTACGGCGGTGACCTGCTCCTGGTCGGCTGCGCGGTGCTGCTCGGCGTCGGCGCCTCCGTGCTGGCCGGGGCGCTGCTGCGCGCCACCATGCCGCTGTTCGTGGACGGCTGGGGGCTGCTGCCGACCTCCACCGCCCCCGGCGGTCTCGCCGTGCTGCTCGCCGTACTCGGAGCGCTGGTCGTGCTCGGCGGTGCCGCCGCGACCGCGTCGACCCAGTTGGTCCGAGCGGTCACCACCCGAGGGGACGGCGCGCTTCGGGCACCGAGGGAGGCGCCGTGATCGGTCTGGTCTGGTCGATGCTGATGGCCCGGCGCGGGCCGGCGGTGGTGCTGCTCCTGTTGAGCATCTTCGCCACCGGGGCGGCGGTCGCCGGTCCGGTGTACCTGGCCGCCGTGGACCGGGCCAGCAGCGCGGTGGTGGTGGCGGAAGCACCGCGCCGGGAACGTACGGTCAGCCTCACGACGGTGCTCAGCGAATCGGACACCCAGGACAGCCGGTTCGACCAGATGACCTCGTCGCTACTCACCCTGCCCGGCTTCAGTCCGGTGTACTCGGCCCAGTTCGGCGTGCTCGGGATCGAGGTCGGCGACGCCGAGCAGTCCTCGGTGGTGTTCCGCGAGGACGTCTGCCCGCACCTGGTCCTGGTCCGCGGCCGGTGCGCCGTGGCCAACAGCGAGGTGCTGGTCGGTGAGTCGACCGCCGCCCGGCGAGGGCTCGCGCCGGGGACCGAGGTCACCGTCGTGGCCTGCACGTTCGACACCATCCAGAACCGGTACGTCCCGGTCGGCGACCCGGTGACCCTGGTGGTCGTCGGCGTCTACCGCCCGGTCGACCCGGCCGAGCTGTACTGGGGGCGGTCGGCGCACTTCGTACCGGGAACCCCGGACACGGTCCGCGAACCGCTCTTCGTGACCCGGTCCGGGCTGGACGTGATCCCACATCCCAGCGACCTACGGCAGGTCGACAGCATCCCGGGACCGGGCGCGTTGACCCCGGACCGGCTGCCCGCGCTGCGGGCCGAGTTCGAGGAGTTGAAGGACGACCTGGGCGGCGGCGCCGGTACGGGCGGGTACGCGATGGTGCTGGCCGACCTGCCGGACCTGCTGGACCGGATCGAGGACTCGCGCGGGCTGGCCCGGCAGGTGGTGCCGGTGGCGGCCGTACCGCTGGTGGCGCTCTGCTGGTTCGTCATCTTCCTCGCGGTCGCGTTCGGCACCGCCGCCCGCCGGCACGAACTGGGGCTGGTGGCGCTGCGCGGCATCCGTACGCCGATCCGCTGGTGGCTCTCGACCGGCGAGAGCCTGCTGGCGATCCTGCTCGGCGCGCCGATCGGATTCCTGGTCGGCACGCTCGGGGTCCAGTTGATCGCCGGTTCCCGGATGGACGCCGAGTTCGGTGTCCTGCCGCCGCGCTCGGCGCTGACCGCGGCCCTGGTCGCGGTCGCCGGTGCGCTGATCGCCGGCCTGCTGGCCCAGCGCCGGGTGGTCTCCACCCCGGTGGTCGACCTGCTGCGCCGGGTGCCGGCCCGGTCGGTGAACTGGCGTTCGGTCGCGGTCGAGGCGACCGTGGTGGTGCTGGCGGTGGTGGCCGCGTTCCAGTTGCGGGGCTTCGACGGTGAACTGGTCGGGCTGTCGCTGCTGGTACCCGGCCTGGTGGCGCTAGCGGTGGCGCTGGTCACGGCACGGCTGCTGATGCCGCTGGCCGCTCGGCTCGGCGCGGTCGCGTTGCGCTGGGGCCGGATCGGTCCGGCGCTGGGTCTGCTCCAGCTTGCCCGCCGGCCTGGCAGCCAACGACTCTTCGTGCTGGTCACGGTGGCGGTCGCGGCGCTCTCCTTCGCCGCCGCGGCGGTCGAGGTGTCGGACCGGGCCCGCGCCGAGCGGGCCGGCGTGCAGACCGGGGCGGACCGGGCGCTGAGCGTACTGCCGGTGGACGCCGGGGTGCTGCTGCGTACGGTCCGCGCGGTCGACCCGGCCGGCAAGTACGCGATGGCCGTCGGCGTCCTGCCGGCGCCGGACGACAACGCACCGTCGCTGCTGCTGGTGGACGCCGAGGCGCTGCCCCGGGTGCCGGACTGGCGGGCCGAGTTCGGGTTGCCCGCCGAACAGGCCGCGGCCCGCCTGCGTACGCCGGTGTCGGCGCCGTTCGTCCTGCGATCCGCCCGGGCGGCGCTCACCGTGGAAGTTCCCACCCAGGTGGAAGGCGCCAAACTGGAGGCGACCCTGGTGCTGCGGTCGCTGGCCGGTGGCCCGCCGCTGCGCGTACCGCTCGGAGTGCTCGGTACGGGTCGGCACGACTACCCGGTCGACGTGCCGGGGTGCGTGTCGGGCTGCCGCGTGGTCGGGGTCCAGGCCAGCTACCAGCGACCCGGTACGGATCCGGGCGAGCTGCTGCTGGTCGAACTGCGGGCTCTCGACTCCGGTGAGGTGGCGGTCGGGCCGGCGGACTTCGCCGATACGGCGCGGTGGCGTGGCACACCCGACGCGGCGGCCGACCCGGCCGGTCGGGGACTGCGGCTGCCGATCACCGGCTTGGCGCAGGACGAACTGGTCTGGGCGCTGCCGTCGGACGTACCGGCCCGGTTGCCGGCACTGGTGGCCGGGGAGGTACCCGGCCGGCTGCCCGGACTCGACGCCGACCTGCACGAGGTGGAGCGGGTCCTCGATGCCGGGGTGCTGCCCCGGGTGGGTGGTCGCGGCGTCCTGCTGGACCTGGAGTACGCCGAGCGGCAGTCGCTCGGCGGCACCCTGCTGCCGAGGGCCGAGGTGTGGTTGACGGCGGAGGCGCCGGCTGACGTGGTCGACCGGTTGGAGGCGCGGGGACTGCAGGTGATCGGCGAGGTGACGGCCGCCGGGGAACGGGCCCGGCTGGCCCGGCAGGCGCCCGCGCTCGCGGTCTGGTTCCATCTGCTCGCCGGTGGGTTCGCCATCCTGCTCGCGCTCTGCGGTCTGGTGCTGATGGTCACCGTCGACCGGCGGCGGCGGGTCGAGGACGGCCGGTCGTTGCGCCGTCAGGGCCTGTCGGCCGGGGTGGTCGGTGCGGCGGCCCGCTGGTCGTACCTACCGGTGGTGACCAGCGCGTCGCTGGCCGGGCTGCTCGCCGCCGGGGCGGCCTGGTGGTTGGCCGGTGACTATCTGCCGATCTTCGTCGACCGGGATTTCCAACTGACGCCGCCGCGCTGGCCGGATTTATTCCCGGTTTTCGGGCTATGGGCGCTGGCTGGGGTGATGTTCACGGCCGTGGCGGTGGGTCTGGGTTGGGCGTCGCGCGTGCGAGACTAGACAACCATGAGCGACCCACGGATCACCTCGTCGATCTTCACCCGCGGCGCGGTAGACCTCGGCGCGCTGCGCAGCGCCGCCCAGCCGACCGCCCGACCCGCCGGCCAGCCGCCGGCCACCCCGTCCGCACCCGCTGCCGCGCCGGCCGGCGCCGCAGGTGGAGGTGGGGTCACCGTCATCGACGTCAGCGAGGCGACGTTCCAGACGGAGGTGCTGGAGCGCTCCCTGACCACGCCAGTCGTGATCGACTTCTGGGCCGAGTGGTGCGAGCCGTGCAAGCAGCTCTCGCCGGTGCTGGAGCGGCTGGCGGTGGAGGGCGGCGGCGCCTGGGTGCTCGCCAAGATCGATGTCGATGCCAACCCGCGGATCGCGCAGATGTTCCGGGTCCAGGGCATCCCGATGGTCTACGCGGTGATCGGCGGCCAGCCGGTGGACGCCTTCTCCGGCGTGGTGCCCGAGGCGCAGCTGCGGCAGTGGCTCGACGCCGTACTCAAGGCCGGCGGGGTGGCGGTCGACACGCCCGAGGATCCCCGACTGGGTGAGGCCGACGAGGCGCTCATCACCGGCGATCTCGACACGGCCGAACGGGCGTACAAGAAGATCCTTTCGGATGCACCGGCGGACGCCGCGGCCGAGGCCGGCCTGGCCCACGTCGCGCTGGCCCGCCGGGTGACCGGGGTCGACCCGAACGCGGCCATCGCCGCCGCCGAGGCCAACCCCGACGACGTACCGGCGCATCTGCTGGCCGCCGACATCGAGGTGCTCTCCGGCCAGGCGGAGCAGGCGTACGCGCGGCTGGTCAGCCTGATCCGGCGCAGCTCGGGCGACGACCGCGAGGGCATCCGCCGCCACCTGCTCTCCCTGTTCACCGTCGCCGGACCGGACGACCCGGCCGTAGCCGGAGCCCGCCGGGCGCTGGCCAGCGCGCTGTTCTGACCGGTGCCCGGTCGGACGGCCGGCCGGGGTGTGCCGGGTAACGGTTGACCATGGAGCGTGAAAAGTCTGACGAGGCAAGTGCGAAATGCCTGACCCTGGGTGCGGGAAAAGTGTGATCACATGGGTTCGGAAGGCCTGACCAGGTGAGTACGAGCTGCGTACCGGTCGGCACCGGGGTCGGGAACGAGGACGGGAGCCCATGATGCGCCGGATCGCCGTCCTCGACGCACCCTCGAACCTGGGCCTGCGTCCGCCCACCGCCACGTCCGTGCCGGGGTGCGCCAAGGCACCGGGGGCGTTGCGCGACCAGGACCTGATCAACCGGCTCGCCGCCCGTGACGCCGGCTGCCTCACCCCGTCGCGGTACGACCCCGGCGACTGGCGCCCCGGCGACGGGGTCAGCCACGCCGGGGCGATCGGGGCGTACTCGCGGGCGCTGGCCGACCGGATCGGCGCGATCATCGACCGGGGCGAGTTCCCGGTGGTCCTCGGCGGCGACTGCTCGATCGTGCTCGGCTCCGCGCTCGCCATGCACCGGCTCGGCGAGGCGGTCGGCGGCCGGATCGGGCTGGTCTACGTCGACGGCCACTCCGACTTCCGGCACCCGGGCAACGCCTCGTACGTCGGCGCCGCCGCGGGCGAGGGCCTGGCCCTGGTCACCGGGCGCGGACAGCCCGACCTCGCCTCGATCGAGGGCCGCCGGCCGTACTTCCGGGACGTCGACGTGGTGGTGCTCGGCATCCGGGCCCAGGACGAGTACCGACTCGACCTGCAGGCGGCCGGCATCGTGACCCGGCCGGTGCCGACGCTGCGCGCCGAAGGGGCGGCGCGTACCGCCCAGTGGGCGCACGACCAGCTTGCCGACTGTGCCGGCTACTGGGTGCACATCGACGTGGACGTACTCGACCCGGCGGTGATGCCGGCGGTCGACGCGCCCGACCCAGGCGGGATCGCGTTCCCCGAGTTGGAACTGCTACTCGCCGGACTCGTCGACACCCCGCACTGCCTCGGTGTGGAGATCACCGTCTTCGACCCCGACTACGACCAGGACGGCGCGTACGCGGCCGAGATCGTCGCCACCCTCGCCGCCGGTCTGGCGCCGGTCGCCGCACCGGAGACGCCCCCCGCCCGGCTGCTGCCGGCCCAGTCCTCGGCCACCGGCCGTGGCGGCCTGCGCCCGATCCGCAAGAACTCCGCCGGTACGTCGTCCGGCGCCCGTACCCCGTCCGGTACGTCCTCCGCCGTGCGGCCCTCGGCGAGCGCGTTCGGACCGGTGAGCGCGCTCGGCGCGGACATGCTCGACACCGCCGTGGAACGCCACCCGTCGTCCCGCTCGCCCAAGTCACCGAACGCCCTGCGGCGCGGGCTGTCGTCGGTCGCCGGAATGGGCGTCGACGACGCGCCAGAGCCCTCTGCAGCCATCGCGCCACCCACGCCGACCGAACCACCTGCGGCCGTCGATCTCCCTACGGTCGGCGAGCCGCCCCCGGTCAACGAGTCGTCGCCGGTGAGTGAACCGGCGCTGGTGGTCGAGCGGGCCCCGACTATCGAGGCGCCGGTCGTACTCGGGCCCGTCGCCCGGCCGTCCGGCATGCCGCTCTTACCCACCGGTCCGGCGACCGAGCCGCACGGCGATCCAGACCTACGGCGTGAAGGCGCCGGCCGAGGCAAGTCGCGGCTCGACCGCGACGAGACGCGGACCGAGGCCGCTACGCCACCGGAACCCCGTGCACCGGAGCCGGTCGGTCCCCCGCCGTCCGCCGGACCGGGCCGACTGCGCCCTACTCCATCTCCCGACCCACCCGCCTGACCGCACCCCACCGCTCCGAACCTCACTAATACGGAGAATGAGGGGCTATCCAAGCTGGAATAGCCCCTCTTCCTCTGTATTTGGTCCCGGGGACGGGGAGGTGGGGTGGGGATGGGTCAGCGGGCGGCCAGGTTGCGGAGGAAGCGTTCGGCGATCGGGACCGCGGTGTCACCGCTGCCGCCGCCCCGCTCGACGAAGACCGCGAACGCGACGTCGCCCTGCCAGCCGACGAACCAGGCGTGCGTGTTGGCCGGGTTGTCGTCGTACTCCGCGGTTCCGGTCTTGCCGTGGACGGGTGCGCCGGGAACGTCCTTGAGCGCGGTCGCGCTGCCGACGGTGACCACTTCGCGCATCATGGTCCGCAGCGGCTCGACCGAGCTGGCCTTGAGCTGTGGCCCGGCGGGCGCGGGTGCGGCGGGTGCGGGGTCGAGGACCAGCTTCGGCTGCTGCCACTGACCCTTGGCAACGGCGGCGGTGGCGGCGGCCATCGCGATCGGGCTGACCAGGTTGGTGCCCTGGCCGAAGGTGGCGGCGGCGCGCTCGACGGCCGAACCGCCGGTCGAGATCTTGCCGCTGAACGCCTCCACGCCCAGCTCCCACTTGGCCTCCAGGCCGAGGCTCCGGCCCGCCTCGGCCAGCCCGGTGTCACCGAGCTTCGGCGCCAGCGCGGCGAACGCGGTGTTGCACGACTTGGCGAAGTCGGTACGGAACGGCACCCTGCCCAGCTCGAAGTCGTTCGAGTTCTTGAACGACCGCCCGTCGACGGTGAAGTTCTTCGGGCAGTCGACCGGACCGTCGAGGCTGACCGCGTTCAGGTCGAGCAGGCCCAGCGTGCTGACCATCTTGAAGGTCGAGCCGGGCGGCACCTGGGCGGTCAGGGCCAGATTCTCGGTGCCGCCACCGGGGCCGTTGGCGGCGGCGAGGACCGAGCCGTCACTGATCCTGATCGCCACCAGGGCGGTACGGTGCGGATCGGCACCGAGCGCGGCGTCGGCGGCGTTCTGGGTCTTGACGTCGAGCGTGGTCTTCAACGGCGTACCCGGCTTCGGTTCGATCCGGTACAGCTCCTGGTCGGTCGGGGCGAGTTCGCCCGCTGGGTTGCGCCGACTGATCACCACGGTGCCGCCGGGGGTGCCGCGCAGCGGTTTCTCGTACTGGCCCTGTAGGCCGCCGTGGCCGACCAGGTCGCCTTCGGCGTACACGCCGGGGTTGGCGTCGAGGTCGTCCTTGAGGGCCGGGTCGACCGAGCCGAGCAGGGCACGGGCGAACTCACGGGTGGGCGCCAACTCGCGCTGCTCCTCCCGGAACTTCGTCCCCGGCAGGTCGTAGATGCGCGGTTTGATCTGCTGGTACGCCTCCTTCCGGAGACTCACCACGTCGACGAAGGCGTCCGGTTTGGCCTCCTTCATCCGGGCCGGCAGGTCAGCGAGGTCGATCGGTGGGTTGATCGCCGGCCGGATCGCCTTGAACGCCTCGTCCAGGTTCTTGACCAGGCCCGGTACGTCGGTCACCTCGCTCGGCTGCACGCCCACCAGCACAACCGACCGGGCCGCGACGATCGGCTGCCCGGCGCCGTCCAGGATCTGGCCGCGTGGCGCGCCGACCCGCCGTACGGTCAGCGTGTCGCCGGCCGTCAGCTTCTCCTGCGCCACCCGGGGTTCCCAGATGACCCGCCAGTGGTCTTCGGTGTCACGCTTGAGCCGTACCGTCGAGGGGTAGGCCCAGTGGGTGCCACCGGGCAGGGTCCAGTCGATCGTCAGGTTCGCCGTCGCGGCGTCCTCGCGGACCTGCGCCTTACCCTCACGGCGCAGCTTCGCGGTCAGTTCGCCGGAGAGCAGCTTGATCTCCTCGGCGACCTTGGCGCCGGTTACGCCCTGCCCCTGCGTGTCGACGAAGCGGAGTTGGTCGAGCTTTCCGTCCTGCCATCCGCGCAGGAAGGCGTCCACCGTCTGCTCCGGCGAGTCGGATCCCGAGCAGCCGGCCAACAGCCCGGCCACCAGGCCCAGCCCGGCGAGCGCGGCGACGACCGGTCGGCGGCGGCGGGTGGACGTTGCACGGATGCGGTGTTCGTACGGGCGCATGTGGCGGCGGCCACCTTTCGGTCGTTCGTCCCCGATTCGATCCCTGAAGGTAGTACGCCCGCGCCGCTGGTGGTGGTTGCGTGCCGGGTTCGCAGGCAACCGAGATCCAGGTGTGATGACCTGCTGAGTGGGGGTACTCAGGAACACCTGTGCTCCGTACCCACAAGGGGTGAAAGGGCGAAGTCGCGATCCGGACGTCCGGTGCGTCGGTCCGCCGATCAAGGGGTGAACCGGCAAGGCATAGGCTGGGCGCAGAGTGACCCACAACGCGGTGGGTCGAGGGGAGTGGCACCGATGGACCGGCGTCCGGCGATTAAGTTTCCGGAGTCCGATCTCCGGCAGGTCGATACCGGCCGGGACGACAACTTCGATCCCACGAGCGACGACGACGGCCACGGCCCTCGTGTCGAGGGCGGGGTTACGGGTGCCAGCGTCGACACCCTTTACGATCTGGGACTGCCACCGGACGCGTTGACCGACGACGTCGAGGACGCCGATCTCGACGAGCCGGTACCGAACGCGGAGCGGCTCGTCGCGCAGGCGGTGGCGCTCGCTGGTAACGATCACGACGTGGCCACCCTGGTCGACCGGTTCTGGCGGTTCGCGCCGGACGAGGAGCTGATCGGGTTCACCGCCGCGGAGATGCTCGCCGCCGCCCAGGCACACCGTGACCTGGCCCAGCAGCGGGTGCCGGGCGAGCTGAAGCTACGCATCCACGAGCCGGCCCCGGAACAGCAGCACACCGTGATCGAAATCGTCACGGACGACATGCCGTTCCTGGTCGACTCGGTGACGGCGCTGCTCACTGCCCAGCACCTCGACCTGCACATGCTGATCCACCCACTGGTCGTGGTACGCCGGGAGCCGCTCGGCCGGCTCGCCGAGGTCGCCGCCGACGTGGAGCCGGACGACGCGATCGACGGCGACGTGGTGGAGAGCTGGATGCGGATCGAGATCGATCCGGTCCGGGACGCGGCTGCCCGCGACAAACTCCGCAGCGAATTGCAGCGGGTGCTCACCGACGTGCGCGAGGCGGTGGAGGACTGGCCGAAGATGCGGCAGCGGGCGCTCGCGCTCGCCGACGAGTTGGCCGCCGCCCGTACGTCGCAGACCCGGCCGCCGGTGCCGGAGAAGGACATCACCGACTCGGTGGAACTGCTCCGCTGGCTGGCCCACGAGCACTTCACCTTCCTCGGTTACCGGGAGTACCGGCTGGTCGACACGGACGGCGCGGACACCGCCGGTGCCGAGCAGGCGCTGGAGGCGGTGCTCGGCACCGGTCTGGGCATCCTGCGGCAGGACTCGACGGCGCCCCGGGCGCTCACCTCGATGACGCCGGAGGCGCACGACAAGGTGCTGGAAAAGCGCCTGTTGATCATCACGAAGGCGAACTCACGGGCCACCGTGCACCGGTCCGCCTACCTCGACTACATCGGCTTCAAGATCTTCAACGACGCGGGTGAGGTGGTCGGCGAGCGACGCTTCCTCGGCCTCTTCTCCACCTCGGCGTACCGGACCAGCGTCCGGGAGCTGCCGGTCGTCCGCCGCAAGGTCGCCGAGGTGCTGGACCGCTCCGGGCTGAGCCCGCGCAGCCACTCCGGCAAGGACCTGCTCCAGATCCTGGAGACGTACCCGCGCGACGAGCTGTTCCAGATCAAGACCGACGACCTGTACCACGCGGTGATCGGCGTACTGCGGATGGCGGGGCGCCGACAACTGCGGCTGTTCCTGCGCAGGGACGGTTACGGCCGGTTCATCTCCTGCCTGATCTACCTGCCCCGGGACCGGTTCACCACCCAGAACCGGCTGCGCATGCAGGAGATCCTGCTGCGTGAGCTGAACGGCATCGGGGTGGACTACACCACCCGGGTCACCGAGTCGATGCTCGCCCGGGTCCACTTCATCGTCCGTACCGATCCGTCGAACCCGCCCGGCGGGGTCGACGCGGACCTGCTCGCCGAACGGCTCGCCGACGCCACCCGGCTCTGGGACGACGACTACCGCCTCGTCCTCGAACGCAAGCTCGGCGACGAGCAGGCCAAGCGCCTGTTCAGCCGGTACTCCGACGCCTTCCCCGAGGGCTACAAGGACGACCACACGCCGTACGAGGCGATGAAGGACCTGGCCAAGCTCGAACTGCTGGAGGAACCCGGCCAACTGGCCATGCACATGTTCCGCAAGCAGCGCTCGCCCCGGCCGGGCAGCGGTGGCGTCCCCTCCGACGAGGAGTTGGAGGTCAGGTTCAAGGTCTACCGGTACGGCGAGCCGATGGTGCTCTCCGCCGTCCTGCCCGTGCTGCACTCGCTCGGCGTGAGCGTCGTCGACGAGCACCCGTACGAGGTGGACCGGGTCGACGGCCGGATCTACCTGTACGACTTCGGCCTGCACCTGCAGGACGGCGCACGCGACCTCGCCGAGGTACGCCCACACGTGGAGAACGCGTTCTCCGCCACCTGGCGCGGCGAGGCCGAGGTGGACGGCTTCAACGAGTTGGTCCTGCGCGGTGGCCTCACCTGGCGGCAGGTGGTGGTGCTGCGGGCGTACGCGAAGTACCTGCGCCAGGCCGGCACGGTCTTCTCCCAGGAGTACATGGAGTCGACGTTCATCGCGTACCCGGAGATCGCCGGCCTGCTGGTCCAGCTCTTCGAGGTCCGGTTCTCGCCGTCGTCGCAGCTCGACGCGAGCCAGCGCGAGGTGCAGAGCAAGCAGTTGGTGGAGAGCATCGGCGACGCGCTGGACGAGGTGACCAGCCTCGACCAGGACCGGATCCTGCGCTCGTACCTGACGCTGATCCAGGCGACCCTGCGGACCAGCTTCTACCAGCGGGCCACCGACGGGCGCCCCAAGGCGTACGTGGCGTTCAAGCTCGACCCGCAGGCGATTCCGGAGCTGCCGGCACCCCGCCCGAAGTACGAGATCTTCGTATACTCGCCCCGGTTCGAGGGTGTGCACCTGCGGTTCGGGCCGGTGGCCCGGGGCGGGTTGCGCTGGTCCGACCGGCGCGAGGACTTCCGTACCGAGGTGCTGGGCCTGGTGAAGGCGCAGATGGTGAAGAACGCGGTGATCGTGCCGGTCGGCGCCAAGGGCGGCTTCGTGCTGAAGCAGAAGCCGGGGGACCGGGACGAGGCCGTCATCTGCTACAAGGAGTTCATCTCCGCCCTGCTCGACGTCACCGACAACCTGGTCGGTGGGCAGATCGTGCCACCGCGCGAGGTGGTCCGGCACGACGGCGACGACCCGTACCTGGTGGTCGCTGCGGACAAGGGCACCGCGACGTTCTCCGACATCGCCAACGAGATCTCGGTGTCGCACGGCTTCTGGCTGGCCGACGCGTTCGCCTCCGGCGGTTCCGCCGGTTACGACCACAAGAAGATGGGCATCACCGCGCGTGGTGCCTGGGAGTCCGTCAAGCGGCACTTCCGCGACATGGGCATCGACACCCAGAGCCAGGACTTCACCGTGGTCGGCGTCGGTGACATGTCCGGTGACGTGTTCGGTAACGGGATGCTGCTCTCCGAGCACATCAAGCTGGTGGCTGCGTTCGACCACCGACACATCATCCTGGACCCGGATCCGGACCCGGCGGTCTCGTTCGCCGAACGGCGGCGGCTGTTCGACCTGCCGCGCTCGTCGTGGGAGGACTACGACACCAGCCTGATCTCCGAAGGCGGCGGCATCTTCCCGCGTACGTCGAAGACGATCCCGGTCACGCCGCAGGTACGTGCGGTGCTCGCCCTCGACGAGGGTATCGACAGCATCTCGCCGCAGGACCTGATGAAGGCGATCCTGACCGCACCGGTCGACCTGTTCTGGAACGGCGGCATCGGCACCTACGTCAAGGGTGCCGCCGAGTCGAACGGCCAGGTGGGCGACAAGTCCAACGACGCGATCCGGGTCGACGGCAAGGCGCTGCGCGCCAAGGTCGTCGGCGAGGGCGGCAACCTCGGCTTCACCCAGCTCGGCCGGATCGAGTACGCCCTGGCCGGCGGCCGGATGTACACCGACTTCATCGACAACGCGGCCGGGGTGGACACCTCCGACCACGAGGTCAACATCAAGATCCTGCTCGGTGCCGCGGTCGCGGACGGCGAGCTGACCGTACCCGAGCGCGACGAACTGCTCGCCGAGATGACCGACGAGATCGCCGAGCACGTGCTCCGGGACAACTACGACCAGGCCCGCGCCATCGGTAACGCCCAGGCTCAGGCGGCGTCGCTGCTGCCGGTGCACCGCCGGATGATCAGCGACCTGGAGAAGTCCGGTGCGCTCAACCGGGCGCTGGAGGCGTTGCCACCGGACGAGGAACTGGCGGTACGGACCGAGTCCGGACTGACCGCGCCCGAGTTCGCGGTGCTGCTCGCGTACGTGAAGATCGTGCTGGAGCGGGAGATCCTGGCCGACGGCCTGCCGGACGAGCCCTGGACGGCCGACGTGCTCGCCGGCTACTTCCCGAGCCCGTTGCGTGAGCGCTTCGGCAGCCGGATGGCCGACCACCGGCTGCACCGGGACATCGTCACGACCGTGCTGGTGAACGAGGCCGTCAACCGAGGCGGCATCTCGTTCATCTACCGGGTGGTGGAGGAGACAGCCGCCTCCGCGGCCGACGTGATCCGGGCGTACGTGGTGGTCCGGGACGTGTTCAAGCTGCGCGAGATCTGGGCCGCCGTCGAGGACCTGGACAACAAGGTCCCGACCGAGGTGCAGACCGGCGTCTACCTGGACACCCGGCGACTGCTCGACCGGGCGGTGCGCTGGCTGGTCACCAACCGGCGCTCGCCGATCGACGTACCCGCCGAGATCGCCCGGCTGCGCGACGGCGTCTCCCGGCTGCTGCCGGAGCTGGACCAGCTCTTCTGCGGTTCGGAGCGGCAGGCGTTGGACGCGCACGTCGACCTGCTGATGTCGCGCGGCATCGAGCGTCCGCTGGCCCAGCAGGTCACCCGACTGATGTACAGCTTCGGTCTGCTCGACGTGGTGGAGACCGCGGCGACCAACGGCCGGGACGTCGCCGAGGTGGCCTCGGTCTACTTCGTCCTCTCCGACCGGTTCCGGGTCGACGCGCTGCTGTCGAAGATCTCGCTGTTGCCACGGGAGGACCGCTGGCAGACCCTGGCCCGGATGGCGCTCCGCTACGACCTGTACGCGGCGCTCGCCGCACTCACCGCCGAGGTGCTCCACTCGACCGCCGACTCGGTTCCGGCCGAGCGACGGGTACGCGAGTGGGAGGAGTCGAACGCGACCTCGATCACCCGTACGGAGAAGGCGATGGGCGAGTTCGACGAGTCCCGTTCGGATCTGGCCGCGTTGTCCGTACTGCTCCGCCAGATCCGTACCCTCGTCCGCACCTCCGCCGCCAGTAAGTAGGCCCCACACCGCACACGCCTGACAACTGCACAGTTTCAGTGATTGAGTGGTTATCCCGTCGCGGATAACCACTCTTTCTCTGTATCTGTTGTCGGGGCTGACCCGGGTGTCGGGTGTGCGAGGTTTTTGGGCTTGATCAACTCTCGTCGGAGGCGGGTTGGCGGAATGTTGGCGGGCTGGGGGTGGTTATACATCGCGTACGACCGGAGCAGCGCCGGGGTTGTGTTCTCGCCTCGTGCCGGCTGTGGCCTCGTATTTCTTCCCGAGTGCAGCGCCGCTTCCCCCTGTGTGCGCGTGCTTGGTACCCCCGATTGGAAGGTGAACCATCGTGAAGACGACTTTCACCGCTGTTACCAAGACTTCGTTTGTTCGTAAGACCGCTCTGGGTGTTGCCAGTCTGGCGTTTGTTGGTGGTGCGGTTGCGGGGCCTGTGGGTCACGTGTTCGCGTCCCCGGCTGAGCATGCTGCCCCGGCGATGACCACGGTCGCGCAGGTGACGGCCGACAAGCCGGGTATGGACAAGCTCGTGCCGCATGGTACGCAGGGTGCGCAGTCGAGCATCGACCTGAGCAAGGAGCAGCTCGCTAACGCCAAGGCCATCACGGACACGGCGAAGAAGCTGGGTATGGGTGAGCGTGGTGCGGTGATTGCGGTTGCGACCTCGATGCAGGAGTCGAAGCTGGAGAACCTGGGTCATCTGGGTGACATGAACGACCATGACTCGCTGGGTCTGTTCCAGCAGCGACCCAGTTCGGGTTGGGGTTCGCCGGAGCAGATCACGGACCCGACCTACGCTTCGACCGCGTTCTTGAAGAACCTGAAGCAGGTTGATGGTTGGCAGGATATGCCGCTGACGGATGCGGCGCAGAAGGTTCAGGTGTCGGCGTTCCCGGATGCGTACGCGCAGTGGGAGAACCAGGCCGCGCACATCGTGCAGGACGTCTGGACCAAGTAAGCAACAAGCCAATGGCCGGGTCCCGTAGTTCGGGGACCCGGCCATTGGCGTCTGTCGAGTACGGGACCTATCGCTGGTCGAAGACCCGCTTGCTCGTACCGAGGTGCAGGAACACCGTCTCACCGGTGGCGTCCTGGACCGCGTCGTTGTCGGTGATCGCGTAGACCTGACCGTCACCGGCAACGGTCATACCCTCGAGCTTCTCCTGGGTCCAGCCGTTCGTCGCCCGCAGGTCGGGCAGCACGTCGTACGCCAGGGTCTTGGGCAGGACCCGCAGCGGACCCGGCGCCGCGGCGGTACGCGGCAGGTCCACGGTGTAGATCCGCTTGATCTTGGCGGCCGGACCGTTGAGCTTGTCCCGCTCGATCACCGCGAGCTTGTCGCCGACCACGGTGATCTCGGAGAGGCCGATCCAGTCACCGGCCGTGCTGGTGCTGGCCAGCCGGTAGCCGAACCAGCTCCAGGTGCCCGCCGACACGTCGTAGCGACCGAGCCGGACAGTGCCGGCCGGGTCGGTGGCGACCTCCCGCTGCAGGGCGGCCCAGACCACCTCGCGGCCACGCGAGTCGGTGGTCGCGGTGACACCCTCGAAGCCCTGCTTGGCCAGGCCGGCGGCAACCTCTGCCGGCAGTTCCACCACCTGCTGGGTCACGCCCTTGCGGTCGAGCCGGACCAGCTTGTTACCGGCACCGGTGGTGCCCTCGACGGCGAGCCAGAAGCCACCCTGCGGGCGGGCGTAGATGCCCTCCGCGTCGTAGCCGACCGGCTTGCCGGCGGCGTCCGAGACGGTCAGCGCGGTGGTGATGACCGCTGGCGTGCTGGTCGGGTCGACGGTGAGGATCCGGGTCGGCGTGTACGCGGCGTCGGTGACGCTGTAGAGCAGGTGCGACTTGCCGGGTACGGCCGACAGCGCGCCGAGCGCACCCCAGCCGATCGGCGCCTTCGCCTTGTCGGCGGAGACGATGGTCGGGAAGGCGGGCTTGCCCTTGCCGAGCTGGTACACGGTGACCGAGGCCCGTACGCCGACCTCGGCGTCGTCCTCCTCGCTGGAGATCGCGAGCAGGTTGCGCCCCGGGATCGGCAGCAGTCCCTCCGGACCGTTGGTGGCCGGCAGCACCTGCTTGAAGACCGGCTTGGTCGGCCGGCTGACGTCGTAGACGGCGACGAAGTTGCTCCGCTCCGAGCCGACGAAGGCGTACCGGACGCCGTTGTACTCGGCGATCGCGACACCCTCCGGCTCGGTGCCCTTGTTCTCCGCGCGGTCCTCGTTGTGCAGGCCGTACGTGACGGCCAGCCGCTCGAAGCTGTTGCCGGCGTCCCAGGCCACCCGCCCGGTACGGCCGTCGAAGACGGTCCAGCCCCGGGTGCCGCCCCGCCAGTCGCCCTCGTTCGCGGTGGCCAGGTAGTGGTTGTCGATCCACGCCACGGCGTCGGGCTCGCGCGGGACGTCGGTGATCGAGCCGGTCAGGTCGATCGCGCCGTCCTCGACCGTGTCGATGCCGCTGACCGAGGCAGTACCCGCGCTGAAGACGCGGATGATCCGACCGGTCGGCAGGTCGACGATGGCAACGCCGTTGTTCTCCTGAAGGGTGACCGCGACCTCGTTGTCTCCGTTGATGGAGACGTACTCCGGTTCGGGGTCGGTCGGTGCGGCGAAGCCGGCGCTGACGAACGAGGGCAGCGCCTGGCCGTCGGCGGCGGTGAACGCCACCGGCCGGGTCTTCCAGCGGCTGGGGTTGTTGCCGGCCAGGTCGACGATCTGGAGGAAACCGGCCGGGGCCTGCGGCAGGTCACCCTCCTCGCCTCCGGGCGGGGCCACCTCCTCGTCGCGCTCGTTCTCGATCGCGATGGCGGCGTACCGCTTGTCCTTGCTGATCGCGATGGAGTCGGGCTGGCCGCCGAGGTCGAAGCTCGCCACCCGCTGCCGGGTACGCAGCGCGATCACGTCCAGCCGGCCGGACGGTGCGGTGAAGCTCGGGCTGGTGTTCACCACGACCAGCACGTACTGGCCGACCACGGCGACCGAGGTCGGCTCGTCTTCCGCGTCGCCGAGCTGGTCGAGGGCGAGGGTGCCCAGGCCACGGGGCTTGTCGGGGTTGCTCAGGTCGAGGAAACCGATCCGCCGGGCCAGCGCGTCGGTGTAGATCAGCGTCCGGCCGTCCTCGCTGACCGCCGAGATCTCGGCGACGGTCGGGGTGGCCGGGTCCTCGCCCGCGGGCCGGTTCTGGAACACCGGGTAGGTGGCGGTCCGGTCGAACGACAGCGGTTGCCGGTCGGACTTCTGGTGCGCGGTGGCCGCTCCCGCACCGCCGAGGGTGCTGGCGGCGACGGCCGCGACGGTGAGCGCCGTATATAGCTTTCTGGCAGGCATCAAGTCTCCGTTGCTGCTCGGGTCCCGACCATGGAAGTTCGCACGGGCAGGCGAGCGGTAACGATCTCGTGGGTGAACAGTGGGCGAAGAAAGTCGATCCTGGTCCGGCCCCTGTTGGGGACCCGACCAGGATCGGAAGCACGCACGTCGATTGCTGGTGAAGGCCGGCGCTACCGTGCCGTGGCGCCACTGGCGGACGCGAACACGATGATGTTGTCCGGGTAGCTGCGCTTCTTCTGGTCGAACCTGCCGCCGCAGGTGACCAGGCGCAGGCCCGCCTTGTCCGACGGTCCGTAGACCAGGTCGGTGGGAAAGGCGGTCTTCGGGTACGCCTTGACGCCGTCGACGGTGAACTCGGCGACGCTGCCGTCCTTGCGGGGAACCTGGATCTTGTCGCCGGTTTTCAACGCACCGAGCTTGAAGAAGACCGCGGGTCCGGTTTCGTGTGAGTCGACGTGCCCGACGATGACCGCGTTGCCGATCTCGCCGGGGCTGGGGCCGAGTCGGTACCAGCCCGCGAGTTCGGCCTTGCTCAACGGCGGCACCTCGATCATGCCGGCCTTGTCGACCCCCAGCGACATCAGCTTGGCCTCGACGCCGATCTTCGGGACGGTGACGCGGGTCGGTTCGGAGCGTGCCATCCCAGTCGGCCGGCTCGCCGAGGGGCTCGGGGCGGGTGCTGACAGGTCCGGGTCGACCGGCGACGCGGAGGTGTTCGAGCCGACGTACTCGGGCGCGGCCTCCGCCGCGGGCTGGGGCGGCAGTTCCGTGGTCTGGTTCAGCGAGGCGCCGAGCAGACTGGCCCCGCCCAGCGCGAGTACGGCGACGAGGGCATAGCCGGCGCCGTGCCAGGTGGTCGCGTGGCGGCCGCCGGACCGTCCCCTCGACGTCTCAGACGAGTGAGCCATCGATCCGACGCCGCCGCATCAGGACGATGCCGCCGAGCACGGCCGCGCCCAGCATCGCCGCTCCGCTGGTCGCTAGACCGTTGTCGCCCGCCCCACCGTCGCCGCCGTCGACCCAGCCGGTCGGTACGACCACCAGGCTCCCGAAGCCGCAGGAACCCTTGAGCTTGTAATGTCCCGGCGTCGCGTCGGCCGGGATCTCGGCGGTGGCCCGGTAGGCGTAGCTACGGCTCTGCGCGCCCCCTGTTCCGGACCCGCCGTCGGCTTCGGCATCCTCGGCCGTCGGTGTCTCGGCCTCGGCGGATTCTTCGGCCTTCGGTGCCTCGGCCTTCGGTGTCTCGGCCTTCGTCGGGTCGTGCGCGTCGGCGTGGCCGTTGGTGGGGTCGTCCGGTGTGGTGGAGGATTCCACCGCCTCGGGTGCATAGTCCTCGACCGGTCCCAGGTCGGCGGCGGGCGGCGCCTCTTCGGGAGCGGCCGGCCTGTCGCGTTCTGGGTTCAGTTCCAGCTTCCCGGTCAGCTCGGACCAGACCCAGGGACTCTCCTGCGGCTGGTCGCAGACCTCGACGATGGTCACCTCGTGACCGGGCTTCGCCCACTGTGGCTTCGTCGACATCTGGCCTGCGTCGGTGGCGGTGGGAGAGGGGTCCGCCGAGGCGATCCCGGGCGTACCGACAAGCAGAGAGGCGCCACCGAGGGCAGCTCCGGCGACAACCTTGCCGAGAAAGTTCCTGGACATAACGTCCGTCACTCCTTCCCCTGTTCACCGTGGCCCGACGGCAGCCGAACCAAAACCGAGGCTAGCTGGTTTGTGAGCTTTCGTCGGATTAATGCGCCATCGCCCCCGTACGGGTGACGGCCTCAGCCCGTCGAGCGGTTGCAGGGGCTGCGGGCAGGGGGAGAGGATGGCCAGGGATCGGTGGATGTCGCTGGGGTGTTGTGGTGGAAGCGCTCCCATGCAAGAATTCATCCACTGTGTAGGGGAGCCATACCGCGCAGTGGACGTCGAGGGCATCCGGTCTCCGGACGACGTCGACCCGGCCGGTAGCTACGGCCGGCACCACCACCGTTCTTTGCTGCCCGTCCGGGCCGGGCAATCGAAGTCCCCATGGCGCCTCGTGGACCATCCCACCGGTTCACGTCCGCGAGGCCGCCGCGCGCCGGGCCCCGCCATCGCGGACCGGCTGGCCCAAGGAGATCAGTCGCATGAATTTACGGAGTAGATTGTCCGGCCGACGCAAAGCAGTGGTGCTGGCGGCCGCGAGCACGTTGGTGGCCGCCGGTCTCGTCACCCTCCCGGTCACCGTGGCCCACGCGGCCACCCAGTGCAGCGTCACGTACACCACCAGCCAGTGGCAGGGCGGCTTCAGCGCCAACCTGACCATCCGGAACATCGGCGACCCGCTGAACGGGTGGACACTCGGCTTCACCTTCCCCAACAGCAGCCAGCGGGTGCAGCAGGGCTGGTCGGCAACCTGGAGCCAGTCGGGAAGCCAGGTGACCGCGCAGAGCATGTCGTGGAACGGCTCGCTGGCCACCGGAGCCTCGACCGGCATCGGCTTCAACGGTGCCTGGAGCGGCAGCAACCCAGCGCCGACCTCGTTCACCATCAACGGGACCGTGTGCAACGGCGGTACGCCCACCACCCCGCCGACCACCCCGCCCACGACTCCGCCGACCACCCCGCCGACGACACCTCCCACGACTCCGCCGACCACCACCCCGCCGCCGACCACGCCTCCGCCGGGTGGACCGCGGGTGGACAACCCGTACGTGGGTGTCACGGGTTACGTGAACCCGGACTGGAAGGCCAAGGCGGACGCCGAGCCCGGCGGTAGCCGGATCTCGAACAACCCGACCGGCGTCTGGATGGACCGGATCGCGGCGATCAACGGATCCGCCTCCGCCCGTGGTCTGCGGGCGCACCTGGACACCGCACTGGCGCAGGGTGCCGGCTACATCCAGATCGTCATCTACAACCTGCCCGGCCGGGACTGTGCGGCGCTCGCGTCCAACGGTGAACTGGGGCCGACAGACCTGCCCCGGTACAAGACGGAGTACATCGACCCGATCGCGGCGATCATGGGTGACGCCAAGTACCGCAACCTGCGGATCATCAACGTGATCGAGATCGACTCGCTGCCGAACCTGGTCACCAACACCGGCAGCCGGCCGACCGCCACGCCGCAGTGCGACGTCATGAAGGCGAACGGCAACTACGTCAACGGCGTCGGGTACGCCCTGGCGAAGCTGGGCGCGCTGCCGAACACGTACAACTACATCGACGCCGGCCACCACGGCTGGATCGGCTGGGACGACAACTTCGCCCCGTCGGCGACCCTGTTCGCCGAGGCCGCTCGTGCCTCCGGCAGCACGGTGAACAACGTGCACGGCTTCATCGTCAACACCGCCAACTACGGCCCGCTGACCGAGCCGTACTTCAACATCAACAGCACGGTGGGCGGTACGTCGGTGCGGCAGTCCTCGTGGGTCGACTGGAACCGCTACGTGGACGAGCAGTCGTTCGCCCAGGCGTTCCGTACCCAGCTCATCAGCGCCGGCTTCAACTCCAACGTCGGCATGCTGATCGACACCGGCCGTAACGGTTGGGGTGGCTCGGCCCGTCCGACCGGCCCCGGCCCGCAGACCGACGTGAACGCCTTCGTCAACGGCGGTCGTCTCGACCGGCGCATCCACCTCGGCAACTGGTGCAACCAGAGCGGTGCCGGTATCGGCGAGCGCCCGCGGGCCGCGCCGGCCGCTGGTATCGACGCCTACGTCTGGATCAAGCCCCCGGGCGAGTCCGACGGCGCCAGCCGGGAGATCCCGAACAACGAAGGCAAGGGCTTCGACCGGATGTGCGACCCGACGTACACCGGCAACGCCCGCAACGGCAACAACATGAGTGGCGCCCTGCCCGACGCCCCGCTCTCCGGGGCCTGGTTCTCGGCCCAGTTCCAGCAGCTCATGCAGAACGCGTACCCGCCGCTGTCGTAGCGCTCGGGTAGGCAGGCCACACAGCACGGGATCCCTGGTCCGACCGTCGAGGTCGGGCCAGGGATCCATGCGTACGGGTCAGGGAACGGTCTTCTCGATCGCGGCCGCGCCCTGTTCCGCCAACATCCGGCGGGCTCGTTCGAGGTTGGCCGGGGTGGGGTCGGCACCCCACGCGGCGACCAGGTCCTCCGGTTCCCAGGGCTGTTCGGCGCCGGTACGGGTCTGGTCCGAACCGGGGTAGCCGCCGCCCTGCGAGTCGCCGATCAGCTCCTCGGTGGGCGGAAAGTCACCCGGTACGTCGTCCGGCCCGATGAACTCGGGTGTGTTCGCATCCCGCCCGCCACCCGTTCTGAGCTGGGGCAGGGTGCTCTCGTCGTCGGCGGCCGAGGCCATCTCCGGGGACTCCTCCAGCGGCCGGTCCAGGCCCGGATCGCGCTCCGTCATGTTGCTGCCCTCCTGTCCGGTAGCGGCGTCGTTCCCATCGGACTCGGCTACCCGGGATCGTCGGCGCCATGCCGACTCGTACCCGGTCGGGTGACGGGGGTCAGTGGTCGAGCACCCGGTCGAGGAAGTCGCGGTAGCGGCGGATGCTCAGCCGGATCCGTTCGGTCTCACCGGCATGCTCCGCGCCGGCACCGCCGTCGTCGAGCTTGTCGCGCTGCGCGGCGAGTGCGGAGGTGAGCGACTCGACGGCCTCGCCGACCAGCCCGCGCGCCTCATCGAGGGCGGCCTGCGGGTCGTCCACGAAGCGCAACTGCACATCCCGCCAGCGGTCCCGAAGCCCCGCGGTGGTTTCCGGGTCGAGCAGCGGCCCGAACCCGTCCCCATCGGCCTGAACCGCGGTATTCGAGGCTGCGGCACTCGGAGCTGCGGTACTCGGAGCGGTCGCGGCCGTATCCGGCTCGGGGGTCGGGTTGTCGGACGCCTGGCCGTCGGACAGGCCGTTGTCGGGGCCCACGGTCTGGTCTTCCCGGGCGTCGAACTCGTCGGTCCGGTTTCCGCTGGCCAGCGCCGACGCGGCGACCGCGCCGCCGACCGTCGGGGCGCCGAAGGTGGTCGGCAGCGGTGCCGGCTCGTGGAACTCGACCCGGTCGAGATCGTCGGCCCGGTCCCGACCGTCGACCCGGTCGAGATCGTCGTCCAGCCGATCGCGGGCGAGGTCGTCGTCGAGCCGATCCCGGTCGGGATCGTCCAGCGGGTCGCGGTCGTCGGTGCGGTCCGGGTCGTCGGTCCGGTCGAGATCGTCGACGCCGTCGGTGCGATCCCGGCCGTTCACCCGGTCGGGGTCGTCGGCCCGGTCCGGGTCGTCGGGCCAGTCCCGGTCGTCGACCTGTACGGGGGTGCGGGCGGCCTGCTGGTCGTCCTGGTTCTGCTGGTCGTGCTGGCGCATGGGGATGTACTCCTCACCGGCTTGGCGCGTCCTGCGGCGACTGCCGCGGGGCGGGCTCTGGGGTGTGCTGAGGCTTCTGGGGCTGGGAATCCGATTCGTCGGCCCGGGGCCGGGTGACCGGCTCGTCCGGGCGTACCGGTTCGGTTCCGGGGTCGGTGCCGAGATCGGTGCCGAGCAGGTCGGCGAAGAGGGCCCGGTAATGCACCAGGGCCTGACGCAGGTCCTCCGTGTCGGCCTCGCCGCGCTGGTCGCGCAGGCGGATCTCGTGGGCGTCGCGGTAGTGCGACAGGGTGCGGGCGTGCTCGACGGAGAGGGTGGCGAGCTGCTCGTCGTAGTCCCCGGTCGGGTAGCCGCGCTCGGCGATCAGGCGGGTGACCAGTTCGTCGGCCGCGCCGACCGAGTCGTTGGGGGCGTCGACGAAGTTGGCCTGGATGTCCGCCCAGGTGGTGGCGTACCGCTGACGGGACTCCTCGGAGAGCGGGGTGAGCGTCAGCTCGGCGTGCCGGCGGGTACGTTCGCGCAGTTCCCGCTCGGCGTCGCCGCGGCTCTCCCGTTCGGCGACGGCCTGGTCGTACTCCGGCCCGAACTGGCGTCGGAGCGCGGCCCGGCGGCTGACCGCCCAGATCGACGCGGCGATGACCACGACGAGTACGGCGGCCACGACAATGACGATGACCTGCGTGGGTGACATGGGATCCTCCTTCGCCCTCTGCTATTCCCGCTGCGAGGTGATCGCCAATCCCCGGTCGGGATATTTTCGTTCGATCCTCGGGCGAGTCGACCCGTTCGTGATGCTCTGTCTGATATTGGGGGTGATTCGCGGCACCTCGTTGGTAGCCGCCCAACCCTGGTTGTTAACTTGACTCATTCCAAAAAACGCGCTTTGGTGGTGGGGTGCCGGTCGAGTCGAGTGGTTTGCGGCGCCGAGCGCGAGTTGTTCGCCGCTGCGCTGATTCGCCGGTTTGCGCCGAGATCATTTTCTGGGGCCGCTGTCCTGGCTTCCAGGAATCGTCAGGAGGAGAAGCATGAGCGATCCGGCCGAGAAGGCAACGCTCACGACCCGTCAGGGTCACCCCGTGCACAACAACCAGCAGCAGCGCACCGTCGGGTCACGCGGCCCGGCCACCCTGGAGAACTACCACTTCCTCGAGAAGATCAGCCACTTCGACCGGGAGCGGATCCCGGAGCGGGTGGTGCATGCCCGCGGGTTCGTCGCGCACGGTGAGTTCGAGGCGTACGGCAGGATCGGTGACGAGCCGGCGTCGACGTACACCCGGGCCAAGCTTTTCCAGACCGAGGGCAAGAAGACCCCGGTCTCGGTCCGCTTCTCCACCGTCATCGGCGGTCGGGACTCCTCCGAGGCAGCCCGTGACCCGCGCGGTTTCGCGGTGAAGTTCCGTACCGAGGACGGCAACTGGGACCTGGTCGGCAACAACCTGCCGGTCTTCTTCATCCGGGACGCGATCAAATTCCCGGACGTGATCCACTCGCTCAAGCCGGACCCGGTGACCTTCCGTCAGGAACCCAACCGGATCTTCGACTTCATGTCGAACACCCCCGAGTCGATGCACATGCTGACCTGGCTGTTCAGCCCGCGCGGCATCCCGGCCAACTACCGGACCCAGGACGGCTTCGGGGTGAACACCTACCGGATGGTCAACGCCGCCGGTGAGGGTGTGCTGGTCAAGTACCACTGGAAGTCGCGGCAGGGCATCGAGTCGCTGACCGAGGAGCAGGCCGCCGCGATCCAGGCCACCGAGCTGGGCCACGCCTCGAAGGACCTCTACGAGGCGATCGAGCGCGGCGAGTTCCCGCAGTGGGAGCTCAACGTGCAGATCATGAGCGACGACGAGCACCCGGAGCTGGACTTCGACCCGCTCGACGACACCAAGACCTGGCCGGAGGACGTCTTCCCGCTGCGTCCGGTCGGCGTGATGACGCTCGACCGCAACATCACCGACCACCACAACGAGAACGAGCAGATCGCGTTCGGCACCGGCGTACTGGTCGACGGGCTGGACTTCAGCGACGACAAGATGCTCGTCGGCCGGACCTTCTCCTACTCCGACACCCAGCGCTACCGGGTCGGCCCGAACTACCTCCAACTCCCGGTGAACGCGCCGCGCGAGGACGTACGGGTGAGCACCAACCAGGGCGGCGGCCAGATGTCGTACGGGGTGGACAACCGGGGCGGCAACCCGCACATCAACTTCGAGCCGTCGTCGGTCGCCGGTCTGCGCGAGGCCGACGACTCCTACCGCGAGTACCGGCCACACGTGTCGGGTCAGGTGCTGCGGGCGCCGATCGAGCGGCAGAACAACTACGCCCAGGCCGGTGAGCGGTTCCGCACGATGCCCGAGTGGGAGCGTGACGACCTGGTGAAGAACTTCGTCGACCTGCTGGGCCAGTGCGACAAGCACATCCAGGAAAAAATGGTCTGGCACTTCGACCAGGCGGACGAGGCGTTTGGTCGCCGGGTGGCCGAGGGCCTCGGCCTGACCGCCAACTCCTGAACCGATTGGTCCATCCCGGTCCCACATGAGCGGTCGCCGGTACGGACGCGAGTAACACCGAGTACGCGCGAGATGCCCCGGACATAACCTCCGGGGCATCTCGTTTTTGCTGCCCAGCGCGCATGCTGTCGCTCTAAGGTGCGACGGAATGACTGGGTGTGCTGACCCCCGACTCGGCCCGTACGCCGATGGCTCGCGCTTGTCCGGCAATAGCGGCAGCGTGACAGTGACAATGGCACCACGGTGGTGGACCGATCGGGGCGCAGGTCCGATCGGGTCGAGTTTGGACAGTGGTCGGGAACCCGACCCGGAAGGTCCGGTAGTGCATACGTCTCCGATTACGTATCCTGCCGGAGGCGCACGCTCGAATTTCGTGACTCCGTCAGGAGGACACGGACCGGCCGGGCCCGGTTTTCCCCTCCTGCCACCCCCGGGCGAGGTCCGATGAATAGCCGTAACTGGACGATCCGCTCAAAGATCATCGCGTTGGTCGCCGTGCCGATCGCCGCGCTGCTGGCGCTGTGGATCTTCGCCACCCTGCTCACCGTCGAGCCCGCCACCCGGCTGCTCTCCGCGCAGTCCCTGCTCGAAAAGATCGGCCACCCGGGCACCGCCGTGATCGGTGAACTACAGGCCGAACGCCGGCTCTCCGTGCGCTACCTGGCCGGCGGTGACCTGGCCGCCCTGAACGAACAGCGGGCGAAGACCGACCAGGCGGTGGCCGAGATGCGGCGCCTCACCTACGGCAGCGGCCTGCTCGACTCCGGCGGCGACCAACTCCGTGGCCGGGTCGACCAGCTCTTCGTGGCCCTCGACGCGCTGCCCTCCGGCCGGGGCTTCATCGACCGCAAGGACATGGACCGGGCCGGGGCGTTCGGTCTCTACAGCAGCACCGTCTCGCTCACCTACCGGGTCTTCGACTCGATGGCCGCGCTGGGTGTGGACGGCGTCAACGTGGAGTCGCTCAACGTGATCGCCCTCGGTCGCGCCCGCGAGGTGCTCGACCAGGTCGACGCCGTACTCGCCGGGGCGTTTGTCGCCGGACGGTTCGCCGAGGGGGAATACCCGCAGGTCGTGCAGGCGATCGGCACCCAGCGCTTCCTCTACGAGGAGTCGGTGGCGAACCTGCCGGACGGCGACCGGGCCGCGTACCAGCGGATGGTCGACGGTGACGACTTCATCCGGGTCCGGGCGATGATGGCCGACGTGATCGCCAAGGGCCGTACCGGCGCCGCGGTGCCGGTCAGCGCCGAGGCGTGGCGGACCAGTTACGACAACACCCAGCGGCAGCTGCACGACTTCGAGCTGGCCGCCGCCGACACGCTCACCGACCGGGCCAAGCCGGTCGCGGTCCAGGTGCTGGTCCGGCTCGGCCTCGCCGGCCTGCTCGGACTGGCCGCGGTCATCCTGTCCATGTTCATCGCGATCCGGGTCGGCCGCTCGCTGATCGGTCGGCTGACCGGCCTGCGTACGGCCGCACTGGACCTTGCCGGCAACCGGCTGCCCGACGTCGTCGGGCGGTTGCGCCGGGGCGAGGACGTCGACGTCGCCCGCGAGTCACCGGACCTGGAGTACGGCCGGGACGAGATCGGCCAGGTCGGCAACGCGTTCAGCGAGGTGCAGCGCACCGCCGTACGTTCCGCGGTGGACGAGGCGGGCCTGCGGCGCGGGATGAACGAGGTCTTCCTCAACATCGCCCGGCGCAGCCAGACCCTGCTGCACCGCCAACTCGCGCTGCTCGACAAGATGGAGCGACGGGTCACCGAGCCGGAGGAACTGGAAGACCTCTTCCGGATCGACCACATGGCCACCCGGATGCGCCGCCACGCGGAGGACCTGGTCATCCTCGCCGGTGCCGCACCCGGCCGGGGCTGGCGCAACCCGGTCGCGATGGTCGACGTGATGCGCGGCGCGATCTCCGAGGTCGAGGACTACGCGCGGGTCGACGTGGCGGCCGTACAACCCGCGTCGACAGTCGGCCCGGCGGTCGGCGACGTCATCCACCTGCTGGCCGAGCTGATCGAGAACGCCACCTCGTTCTCGCCGCCGCACACCCGGGTACGGGTCACCGGCCAACTCCTCCCGAACGGGTACGCCGTCGAGGTCGAGGACCGGGGCCTGGGCATGACCCCCGAGGCACTGGAGCTGGCGAACCGGCGGTTGGCCGACCCACCCGAGTTCGACCCGGTGAACAGCGCCCGGCTGGGCCTGTTCGTGGTCGCCCAACTCGGCGCCAGGCACGGGGTCAAGGTGCAACTGCGCCCGTCCCCGTACGGCGGGGTGACCGCGGTGGCGTTGATCCCCGGCGAGCTGGTCGCGCCCGGCAACGGCCCGCTCGCCCTGCCCGGTCGACCGGCCGAACCGGTCGACGAGGCCGACACGGTCGAGGCCGGCGAGCTGGTGGAGCCGGGGTCCGGGCCGGCGCCCGGTGCGGTGTCGGCGACGCTTTCCGGGGCGCTGGCCTCGCGTAGCGGCGGCCCGGGCACCCGGGCCGGGCTGACCGGCCTGACCGGTTCCGGCCAGCGGGCCGGCGCTGGGTTGCCGGAGCGCCGGGCACGGACCCTGGGTCGGTTGACCGCCGTTCCGAGCGCACCGGACCGGGACGCACCGGACCGGACCGCCAACCCGTTCGCGTCGCCCGTCGGCACGCCCGCCGAAGCGCTTCCGCCGCCCGCCGACCCCGCCGCGGCTCCGGTGGGTGAGGACGGCCTGCCCCGCCGGATCCGGCAGACCAGCCTGGCACCGCAGCTGCGCGAGCCGACGGTGCCGGCCGAGCCGGCCACCCGCGCCGTCGTCGGCGAGGGCGCACCGACCCAGCGGCCGAAGCCGGCCGCGGCCCGCTCGCCCGAGGAGGTTCGGGCGATGATGTCGGCGATGCAGGCCGGCACCGCTCGTGGGCGTCGTGACGCGGCGGGTCCGACCGATTCGCCCACCGTCCAACTGGCGACCATCAAGCCGCACACCGCCGCGCCGCAAGCCCCTGCCGCGCCGACGGTTTCCGTACGGCCTCCGCTCTCCGGCAACGGCAGCCCGCTCGGGACCGCGCCCTCGGGCAACGGCGGCCCGACCACGACGACTCCTTCCGGCAACGGCAAGCCCGTCGAGACCGCGCCCTCGGGCGACGGCAAGCCGGTCGAGAGCGCTGCTCCGGGGGACGACGCGCCGGTCACCGCCCCGCCGGCCAGCTCAGCCGATGCCCCGGTCGCCGACCCGGGCTCCACCGATTCTGGAAGGGACGCGTAGTGGTGCACCCGACGAGGCCGGCCGATCTCGCCTGGCTCCTCGACGACCTGGTGGAGCGCGTACCGACGGCGGAACAGGCCGTAGTGCTCTCCGCGGACGGGTTGCTGATGGCCGCGTCCCGCGGGCTGTCCCAGGAGGACGCCGAGCACATGTCCGCGATGGCCGCCGGCTTCCAGAGCCTGGCCAAGGGGGCGAGCCGGCAGTTCACCGCCGGACCGGTACGGCAGACCGTGGTCGAGATGGAGTCGGCGTTCCTCTTCGTCACCGCCGCCGGGCAGGGGGCCTGCCTGGCCGTGCTCTGTGGTGCCGACTCCGACATCGGCCTGATCGCGTACGAGATGGCGATGCTGGTGACGAGGGTCGGCGAATACCTGAGCACACCGAGCCGTGGCGCTGGGGTGACCGCCGATGCAAGATGACCTGCCCGGACCACACCACGACTGGCTGGATTCCGACGCCGGGCCGGTGGTCCGCCCGTACATGATGACGGGGGGTCGGGTCCGGCCGGCGATCGGCGGCTTCGACCTGGTCGCGTTCGTGGTCGCGGCGGTGCCCAGCGGCGACAGCCGGGCCGACCCGCTCCAGCCGGAACACCGGCAGATCCTCCGGCTGAGCCAGGAGCCGATCTCGGTCGCCGAGGTCGCCTCCTACCTCGACCTGCCGCTGGGGGTGGTCCGGATCCTCCTCGCCGACCTGCTCACGGCCGACCTGATCGCGATGCACGAACCTTCGTCGGCGCCCAGTTTCCCCGAAGACGACATCCTCAAGGCGGTGGTCAATGGACTCCGTGCGCTCTGACCGGGACAGCTCCGCCCAGCGGATCCCGCTCGCGTTGAAGATCCTGGTCGCCGGTGGCTTCGGGGCCGGCAAGACCACCCTGGTCGGCGCCGTGAGCGAGATCAAGCCGTTGCAGACCGAGGAGATCCTCACCGACGCCGGGGTGGGCACCGACGACCTGGTCGGTGTCGAGAGCAAGACGACCACCACGGTCGCGATGGACTTCGGCCGCATTTCCATCAACGAGGACCTGCAGGTCTACCTCTTCGGCACCCCGGGCCAGGACCGGTTCTGGTTCCTCTGGGACGAGTTGGCGTTCGGCGCCCTCGGGGCGGTGGTGCTGGCCGACACCCGCCGGCTCGCCGACTGTTTCCCGTCGGTGGACTACTTCGAGCGGCGGGGTACGCCGTTCGTGGTCGGGGTGAACTGCTTCGAGGGCGCGCAACAGTTCAGCCCGGCCTCGGTTCGGGTCGCGCTGGATCTCGACCCGGACGTGCCGGTTGTCCTCTGCGACGCCCGCAGCCGCCAGTCCGGCAAGGGCGTACTGGTCAGCCTGGTCGAGCACGTCGCCGCGCGGCGGGGCGTACCGGTTTCGGCGAACTGATCGCCGCCGCCGGTCAGCCGGCCACGATCAGCACGTCCAGCCGGCGCGGACCGTGCACACCCTCGACCCGGTTCAGCTCGATGTCGCTGGTCGCCGACGGCCCGGAGACCAGGGTCAGCGGCCGGGTCGGGTCGGTGAGCCGGTGCAGTGCCTGCGGCACCCCGCCGACGACCTGACCGGCCCGCACGACGCAGACATGGTGGTCGGGGACCAGGGTGAGCAGCCGTCGGCCCTGGTCGGCGCCGGTGTCGAGGATCAGCGTGCCGGTCTGGGCGATCGCCACCGCGCAGCCGGTCACCACGGCGAGCCCCGGCGCGTCCAGGTCGGTCACCGTCAGGGGCCGCGGCTCGCCGTCGCGCACGACCGTCCCCGGGTACGCGGACAGCCAGCCGGCCGGCAGTCCCGCCGCGACCGCCACCGCCGGTACGCCGTCGAGCAGCCCGCCCAGCGCCTGCGCGATCCCGTCGGGGTTGCAGTGGGTGACCGTGGCCTTGTAGTCGACCAGCCGGTCCACCAGCAGCTCGACCAGGGCCGGATCGGTCCCACCGCCGGGGCCGCCCGGCTGCGCGTCGGCCGGTTCCGGCTGGACCACGTACTGCCGGGGCACGGTGACCGGGGCGATCGGTGCGACCGCCCGCAGCCGGGCCATGATCTCGTCCCGAGCGCTCACGACAGCTCCCTCATGTGTTCAGCCCCGGCCACGGCCGGCCCACCATTCGCGGAAGGTCTCCGGTGCCGGCAGCGGCGCGTCCCGGGTGGAGGTCCAGCCGGACAGCGGCCAGGGCAGGTGCCGGATCGCGGTCTGCCGGCCACCCCGGCGCAACGGGGCGGAACCACGCCGGGCCGCGCGCAGGGCGGCGGTGTAGCGGCGACGGTCCCGCATTACCCAGGACATCGCCCGCATCGCGGTCCGTTCCGCCGACGGCCGGCCCCGTTTGGCGTCGACACCTTGCTGGCGCAGGTGCACCAACACCTCGGGAATGTCGATCCGGACCGGGCAGGCGTCGAAGCAGGCGCCGCAGAGCGTCGAGGCGTACGGCAGGGTCCGGTTCGCGCCCGCGTCCGGCCCGGTCATCTGCGGTGACAGGATCGCGCCGATCGGGCCCGGGTAGACCGACCCGTACGCGTGCCCGCCGACCCGCTCGTAGACCGGGCACACGTTCAGGCAGGCCGAGCAGCGGATACAGCGCAACGCCTGCCGCCCGACCGGGTCGGCCCGGGTGTCGGTACGCCCGTTGTCCACCAGCACGATGTGCACCTGCTGCGGCCCGTCGCCCTCGGTGACCCCGGTCCACATCGAGGTGTACGGGTTCATCCGCTCGCCGGTCGAGGAGCGGGGCAGCAGTTGCAGGAACACCTCCAGGTCGCCGAAGGTGGACAGCAGCTTCTCGATCCCCACCACGGAGATCAGCGTCTCCGGCAGGGTGAGGCACATCCGCCCGTTGCCCTCGGATTCGACCACCACCAGGGTGCCGGTGTCGGCGATGGCGAAGTTGGCGCCGGAGACGGCGACCTTGGCGGAGAGGAACTTGGCGCGCAGGTGCCGGCGGGCGGCCTCGGCGAGCGCGGCCGGTTCGTCGGTGAGCGACGAGGCGTCCACGCCGGGCATCCGCTCGGCGAAGATGTCGCGGATCTGGTGCCGGTTGTAGTGGATCGCCGGGACCAGGATGTGCGATGGCTGGTCGTCGGCGAGTTGCACGATCAGCTCGGCCAGGTCGGTCTCCACGGCGTCGATGCCGACCGCTTCGAGCGCCTCGTTCAGCCCGATCTCCTGGGTGGCCATCGACTTGACCTTGACCACCTCGCGGGTGCCGGTCTGCTGGACCAGCCGGGTGACGACCGCGCACGCCTCCGCCGCGTCCCGGGCCCAGTGCACGGTCGCGCCGGCCGCGGTGGCGGCGGCCTCGAACCGGTCGAGCAGTTCGGGGAGCCGGGCCAGCACGTCGTCCTTGATCGCCGCACCGGAGACCCGTAGCGCCTCCCAGTCGGGCACCTCGCCGACCATCCGCAGCCGTTTGTCGCGGATGGTGTGCGTGGCCCGGCGCAGGTTCGCCCGCAACTGCGGGTCGGCGAGCTTGGTCCGCGCGGCGACCGGAAACGGCAGCCGCGCGACGATGTTCCCGGTCCCGGTCATCTCGTTGCCTCCACGTTCCCGGTAGCTGCCACCCGGTTGCCGGTCACCCGGTTGCCGCCCGGGGCCTCCCGGCTCTCGGTCACCCGGTCGCCGTCCGGGGCCTCCCGGCTCTCGGTCACCCGGTCGCCGCCCGGGGGCACCCGGCTCTCGGTCACCTGGCGCTCTCCGCGGTCGGGGTGAGGAGGTCGGCCGTACCGGCGAGGATCTCCGCGTAGTGGATGGCCCGTACCTCGGGGCGGGTGCCGCCGTCGCCGTCGGGTTCGCCGGTACGGCGGGACAGTCCGCCGCCGATGTGCGCCAGGCAGGAGTTGTCCGCCGCGGCGACGTACCGGGCGCCGGTCGAGCAGACCGCGTCGCACTTGTCGGCCAGCATCGCGCCGGAGACCCCGGCGTTCTTGACCGCGAAGGTGCCGCCGAAGCCGCAGCACTCCTGCGCGCCCGGCAGCTCGACCAGGTCGATGTCGCGTACGGCGCGGAGCAGTTGCAGCGGCCGGTCGCCGAGACGCAGCATGCGCAGGCCGTGACAGGTCGGGTGGTACGTGACCCGGTGCGGGAACGAGGCACCGAGGTCGGTCACGCCGAGCACGTCGACCAGCAGTTCGGAGAGTTCGTACGTGCGTGGCGCGAGGTGTGCGACCCGCTCGGCCAGCGCCGGCTCGGAGGCGGCCAGCCGGGGGTACGACTCACGCACCATCGCCACGCACGAACCGGACGGGGCCACCACGGCGTCGTACGGCTCGAAGGTGTCGACGAACCGGCGGACCAGCGGCATCGCCTCGGCCCGGTAACCGCTGTTGGCGTGCATCTGGCCGCAGCAGCTCTGTTCGAGGGGGAACTCGACGGTGTGGCCGAGCCGTTCCAGGATCGTCACCACCGCCTTCCCGGTGCCGGGGAACACCAGGTCGTTGACGCAGGTCACGAAGAGCGCGATGCGCACGGGTTCTCCTTTCGCGGCAGGTCGGTCCGGTCCGCCACGGTCGACGGGTTGGCTGGTCGCGGCATGTCAGGTTGTCTCGAAGACGGGGTTGGTCGCGGCATGTCAGGTTGTCTCGAAGACGGGGCTGGTCGCGGCACGTCAGGTCGTCTCGAAGAAGGGCAGGTGCCGGTCGCGGGCGGCGAGCAGATGGGCGCGCATGGCAGCACCGGCGGTGTCGGCGTCGCCGGCCGTGACCGCGTCCACGATCCGGTGGTGTTCGCGGGCGCTGATCCCGTGGTGGGTGGCCGGGAAGTAGAGCCGGAACAGGTGCAGGTGGGAGCGGAGTCGCACGATCGCGTCGTGTAGCAACCGGTTGCCGGCCTGTTCGGCGACGAGGTGGTGAAATCGGGCGTCCTGGTTGGTGAACTCGGCGATGGCGGCGAAGCCCTCGGTGCCCGGTGCCGGGCCGGGGAGTTCGGCCGCGCCGCGCAGTGCGGCGAGTGCCTCGGCGGGGTCGGGAAGCTCGGCGATCCGGCTGGTGGCGCGTTCGGTGGCGACCGGTTCGAGCAGGAGTCGCATCTCGACCAGTTCGTCGAACTCGGCGCGGGTGAGCAGCGGGGTGGCGGTGTATCCGGCGAGTGCGCGCTTGCGGACCAGCCCGTCGGATTCGAGCCGGGCGAGCGCCTCGCGTACCGGGGTGGGGGAGACCTGTAGCTGTCGGGCGAGGCCGTCGATGTTGATCCGTTCGCCGGGCGCGACGGCATGGTCCATCACCAACGTACGCACCGACTCGTAGACGTCGTCGGCGAGTGTTGTCCGTCGCGCGGGCCGCAATACCTCCACCACGATCGAAGATCCTATAGGATCCATCGCGCGATTAGGAAGGGCCTTTCCCGTCACAAATAGCGGCAACGAGGGGCCCTTCCTTTCAGGCGGAAACCGGTGCGCTCTGGTTGGATCGAGCGGGTGCATCAGCACCAGCAAGCGGGCGGCGGACGGAGCGATGCGATGACTGACGGCGGCGAGGTCGTCTACCTCGGGTGTTACACCGCCGAGGCGGACGGGCGCGGGACCGGCATCGTCGCGGCGCGACGGGATCCGGGCACCGGTGCGCTCGAAACGCTCGGCACGGTCGCCCCGACCGAATCGCCGTCCTTCCTGGCCCGGCACCCGACCCAACCCGTGCTGTACGCGGTCAACGAACGGGCGCAGGGGGCGGTCAGCGCCTGGGCGATCGACGCCGACGCCTCCCTGCGCCCGCTCGGTAGCTGGTCCACCGGTGGCGACAGCCCCTGTCACCTGGCGGTCGCACCCGACGGCGGGCACCTGTTCGCCGCCAACTACGGCAGCGGCAGTGTGTCCGTACATCCGTTGGACCTGGCGGGGGTGCCGGGTGAGCGGACCGACCTGCGGGTGCACGACGGCCATGGGGCCGACCCGGACCGGCAGGCGGGCCCGCACGCGCACATGGTCGCCCCGGCCCCCGACGGCGGGTCGCTGCTCGCGGTGGACCTGGGCACCGACACCCTCTACCGGTACGACCTGGACGCGGTCGGCGGGCGCCTGCTGCCGCGTGAGCCGTTCACCCGGACCCGGCCGGGCACCGGTCCACGGCATCTGGCCCGCCATCCCGACGGGCGGCGGTGTTACCTGGCCGGCGAGCTGGATGCGACGGTGACCGCGTACAGCGTGGAGGGTGGCGGCACGCTGCGCGAGCGCGGGCGGGTCGCGGCGAGTGCCAGGCACGGGCTCGTCCAGCCGTCCGAGATCGCGGTACGACCGGACGGCCGCTTTCTCTACCTTGCCAACCGGGGAGTGGGCACGATTTCGGTGTTCGCGCTCGACGAGGAGATCCCGCGATATGTCACCGAGGTGGCCACCGGCGGCACCTGGCCGAGGCATTTCGCATTGATCGGCACCCACCTTTACGTCGCCGACGAACGGGCCGACGTGGTGAGTGTGTTCGTGGTCGACCCGGCTGCCGGGATTCCCGAGCCGGCGGGCTCGGTCGCGGTGTCGAGTCCCACCTGTGTGCTCGGACCGCTGCTCTCGGTGGCCGTCGCGAACCACTGAGTGGCTCCGGCGGTGGTGATAATTTTTACCGAGATAAATGCTAATCAGGGGGAGCCTGTCAAATGTGCTACATGCTCCGGTTGGAAAGCATGAGCACGAAAGCTGGCGCGCTGGGCGTATTACCCGACAGTTCGACGTCGATCAGCTACGCAGTGTGAAATTCGAGGTGCGATCCGTATCTCCTGCGTAACTTTCGACCGAACGTAGGTGGCATTATGCGGAGTCGTTACGCAAGATGGTCATCGTGTCGGGCCGCCATCGCATGCGTAACAGTATTCGTGGAGCAGGCGCCATCGCAGCGGCGATGGCGCTTGTCCTTGTCGTGGTGGGAGCGTGGTTCGGCTATCGGCAGTTGGCCGAGCCGGCTTGCACGGGACAACTGCGTCTGAACGTCGACGCCGCGCCGGAGATCGAACCGGCCGTGCAGGCCGCCGCCGCCCAGTGGGCGGAGAACGGCGCCGCGGCCGAGGGGGTCTGCGTCGAGGTCGCGGTGACCGCCAGCGACCCGGCCGACGTGGCCGCCATCCTCGCCGGCAAGCACGGGGTGTCGCTGTCGGGAGTGGGTCAGGCGCCCGGCACGGCGGTGAGCCCGGACGTGTGGATCCCGGACTCCAGCACCTGGCTGCTCCGGCTGGGCAAGGAGGCGGCCGGCTTCGCACCGACCAACAACGCCCCGATCGGCCGTAGCCCGGTGGTGGTCGCCATGCCGCAACCGGTCGCCGCCTCGGTCGGCTGGCCGGAAAAGAAGATCACCTGGACCGACCTGCTCAAGCAGGTCACCACCGGTACCAAGCTGAAGACCGGGATCGTCGAGCCGACCCGCGACGCCGCCGGCCTGTCCGGGCTGCTCGCGCTCGGTGCCGCCGCCGGGGCGGCCGGCGGCGCGCAGGCCCAGCAGGCGACCACCTCGGCGCTGCGGGCCCTGGCCACCGGCCGGTCCGCGGTACGGCAGGACCTGCTGGCGAAGTTCCCCCGGGCCACCGACCCGGCGTCGATCGCCTCCGCACTCAGCGCCGCCGCGCTGTCGGAGGAGGACGTCATGGAGTACAACGCGAAGCAGCCCCCGATCCCGCTCGCCGCGGTCTACGTGGAACCGACGCCGCTGTCGCTGGACTACCCGTACGCGGTGATGCCGGGCATCGAGCCGGCCCGGGTCGCCGCGGCCGAGGGCCTGTTCAAGGTGCTCACCGAGGCCAGCTTCAAGGACCGGCTGGCCAAGCAGAACCTGCGCGGCCCGGACGGCACCTGGGGCGAGGGCTTCAGTGCACCGCAGGGCGCACCCAGCCCCGCCGGTACGCCCGCCTCCACCGCGGCACCGGCCGAGGGCGGTACGGCAGCCGGCGGACCCGATCCCGCCGCGGTCACCCGTGCCCTGTCCACCTGGACCGCGATCACCCTGCCGTCCCGGATGCTGGCGGTCATCGACGTGTCCGGCTCGATGCTGGAGGTGGTGCCGACCGCGAACAACGCCACTCGCGCGCAGGTCACCCTGGCTGCCGCGCAGGGTGGCCTCGACCTCTTCGACGAGTCGTGGGCGGTCGGTCTGTGGATCTTCTCCACCGAGTTGGTCGGTGCCCGCGACTACCGCGAACTGGTGCCGATCGGTCCACTGACGAGCCAGCGCGGCCAGCTCAAGAACGCACTCGCGGGTATCCAGCCGAAGAAGCTCGGCGACACCGGGCTCTACGACACCGTGCTCGCGGCGTACAAGGCGGTGCAGGACGGGTGGGAGCCGGGTCGGGTCAACTCGGTGGTGATGCTGACCGACGGCAAGAACGAGGACGACAACGGCATCACCCAGGCGAAGCTGCTGGCCGATCTGAAGGCGGCAGCCGACCCGGAACGACCGATCCAGGTTGTGATCATCGGTATCGGTAACGGGGTCAACCGCGGGGAGCTGGACGCGATCACCAAGGTGACCGGTGGCGGCGTCTTCGTGACCGAGGACCCGGCCAAGATCGGTGACATCTTCCTGCAGGCCATCGCGCTGCGCCCGGCGCCGCGCTGAACCAGCGTGACCGGCCGGCTGAACGCCGGCCGGCCATCCGGCGAAACATCCACCGTACGGCCGGACATCGGACGATCCACCGAGGCGGATCGCGTGCTTCGGGGGTTAGGGTACGCCCGGCGGGTACCCGGCCCCACGGGAAGTGACAGTAATCTGTCCGAAGCTCTCTGTAATCGGATCCGTAGGTGAAGATGTTCGAGGTGTCCCGGCAGCGTCGGTCCGATGGGGAGGATCGGCGGTTGAACCGGGATTCTCCGTAAGTGCTGGGGAGGGCCGGGTGACGTCGGCAACACTGCTTAGCTCCGAGACTCTGCCTCCGGAACTGCCGCCGGGGGCGTCCGCTGTCACGACCAGGTCAAGGCATCGGGCTTACCTCCGAACCACCATCGTCTTCGACACCATCACCCTCGGGGTCGCCGTGCTGGTCGGATACTTCGGCCGGTTCGGGGGGGACGATCCCCGTGGTTCCGACATCTCGTACGTGATCATCGGGCCTGCGCTGGTGCTGGTCTGGCTGCTCTCGCTGCGCGGGATGCGCGCGTACGACGACCGTGTGCTGGGCTACGGCGCGGACGAGTACCGGCGGGTCACCGCGGCCAGCCTGAGGTTGGCCGGCGGGATCGCGATCGCCGGCTACATCGCCGACGTGGGCGTGTCCCGTGGTTTCCTCGGCATCTCCTTCGCGGTCGGCACGGTCGGCCTGGTGGTGGCCCGGTTCGCCGCCCGCAAGCGGCTGCACCGGGCCCGTTCCCGGGGGGTCGGGTGGGCCCGGCAGGTGCTGGTGGTCGGTGACACCCCGCACGTGCTGGAGTTGGTGCACACGCTGCGCCGGGAGCCGCACGCCGGTTACCAGGTGGTCGGTGCCTGCATCCCGGACGCCCTGCTGGCTCCGGTGCCGCAGCGGCTCGGTGACGTACCGGTGGTCGGGTCGTTGCGCGGGGTCGCGGACGCCGCGGTCGCGGTCGGTGCCGACACGGTCGCGGTGACCGCGTCCAGCGAACTCACCGCCACCCGGCTGCGTCGCCTGGGTTGGCAACTGGAGGGCACCGGGATCGACCTGGTCCTGGCGCCGGCGCTGACCGACGTGGCCGGCCCGCGCATCCACACCACGCCGGTTGCCGGGCTGCCGCTGATCCACGTGGAGGCGCCCGAGTTCCGGGGCGCGCGCAAGGTCGTGAAGGGCTTCGTCGACCGGGCGGCGGCGTTCGCGGCGCTCACCGTGGCCCTGCCGATCCTGGCCGTGCTGGCGCTGGCCATCAAGCTGGACAGCCGGGGGCCGGTGATCTTCCGGCAGATCCGGGTCGGCCAGGGCGGCCGGGAGTTCGGTGTCTACAAGTTCCGCACCATGGTCACCAACGCGGACGCGCTGCTGGCCGAGCTGACCGCCCGCAACGAAACCGACGGCCTGATGTTCAAGATGCGCGACGACCCCCGGGTGACCCGGGTGGGCAAGTTCCTGCGCAAGTGGTCGCTGGACGAGTTGCCGCAGCTCGCGAACGTCCTCTTCGGCCACATGAGCCTGGTCGGCCCGCGCCCGCCGCTCCCCTCCGAGGTGGCCCGCTACGACGGCGACGTGGCCCGCCGCCTCCTGGTCAAGCCCGGCATGACCGGCCTCTGGCAGGTCAGCGGCCGCTCCGACCTGACCTGGGAAGACGGCATCCGCCTAGACCTCTACTACGTAGAAAACTGGTCCCTGGCGGCAGACCTAACCATCCTCTGGAAAACCTTCGGCGCCGTAATAAACAGCCGAGGCGCCTACTAACCCTCCGGCCCCGATCCTCCCGTTGATCATGAAGTTAGCGACGCGATCCGGCCCTCGGCGGCGCGCTAACTTCATGATCAACGGGCTTTACGGGGTCAGCCAGGGGGCGGGGTTGGCGAGGATGGCGCGGACTACGGAGCCGGCGGCGCCTAGGACGGCGGCGTCGCGGGTGAGGCGGGAGGGGCGTACGGAGACCGGGGACCAGGCGGCGGTCAGGACCCGACTCCGGATCTCCGCCTCCAGGGGTGGGCAGAGCCACTGCGCCAGCGGTGCGTAGATCCCGCCGAGCACGACGGTGTCCAGATCCAGCAGGTTGATCACCCCGGCGATCGCCACGCCGAGCGCGGTTGCCGCCTCGGTGAGTGCCCCGAGCGCGGCCGGATCGTCGGCGCCGGCCAGTTCGGCCAGCCGGGCGATGGCCGCGTCGGCGGGCAGGCCCCGCATGTCGAGCCCGGCGCCGATGAGGATCGCCTCCTGGCCGGCGTACTGCTCCAGGCAGCCGCGGGAGCCGCAGCGGCAGGGGCGACCGGTCGGATGGACCGGCAGGTGGCCGAGTTCGCCACTCCAGCCCCTGGCCCCCCGGAACAGGGCGCCGTGCAGCACGATGCCGGCGCCGATGCCGATCTCGCCGGAGACGTAGAGGAACGTGGCCGGGCCGGGCGGTCCGGCGTGCAGCTCACCGAGGGCGGCCAGGTTCGCCTCGTTGTCGATGGTCAACCAGCCACCGTTGCCGGCCCGACGCCGGGCGCCGGGGATCTGGCCCGGTGGTCGGGCGGGTGCCGGGTTGGCGGCTCCGGGTTGACCGGGTACGGCCAGCCGGTGACCGGCCAGCGCCGGGTGGGTGTTGAGGCCGCCGGCCAGGTCGACGTCGCGCCAGCCGAGGTTCGGTGCCAGGCGTACGACTCCGGTCGCGGTGACCAGTCCGGGTACGGCCAGCGCGGTCCCGGCGAGCACGAGCCGCTGCCGAGCCGCCTCGGTGCGAGCGGTGGCGGCCAGGTCACCGAGGTCGTCGAGCACCTCGGCGGGCGAAATCGGGCGCAGGTCCACCCGGCGGACCGCCCGGTGCCGGACGGTTCCGGTCAGGTCGACCACGCAGGCGGCCAGGTAGTCGACGTTGATCTCCAGGCCGAGCCCGGCCGGGCCGTCGGTGGCGAGCACCAGGCCGAGGGCGGGTCGGCCGGCGCCGGTACGGGGAGCCGGGTCGACCTCGGCCAGCAGATGCCCGCCGATCAGGTCGTCGACCAGGGCGGAGACGGTGGCCCGGGTGAGTCCGGTGGCGGTGGCGAGGTCGGCGCGCGACGGTGGACGGGGCGCGTCGGCGATGTGCCGCAGCAGCAGGGCCAGGTTGTGCTCACGCAGGCTCGCCTGGCGTACGGCCGTGCCCGCCGTACCCACCTGGCCGTTGCCGGGTTGCGTCACGTCTTGACAATGCCACAGGCCGGTCAAATAATTCAACGGGTAAACAAATCAAAGATGTTACGTGGAGGTCATCGATGGCTGCCCAACCCACTCGCGCCGACAAGTTCTCCTTCGGCCTCTGGACCGTGGGCTGGGAGGCCCGCGACCCGTTCGGTGACGCCACCCGCGCCCCGCTGGATGCTGTGGAGGCGGTGCACAAGCTCTCCGAGCTCGGTGCGTACGGCATCACCTTCCACGACGACGACCTGATCCCGTTCGGCTCCGACGACGCCAAGCGCGAGCACCACATCAGCCGCTTCCGCAAGGCGCTGGACGAGACCGGCCTGGTGGTGCCGATGGTCACCACCAACCTGTTCACCCACCCGATCTTCAAGGACGGCGGGTTCACCAGCAACGACCGCGACGTACGCCGCTTCGCCCTGCGCAAGGTGCTGCGCAACGTCGACCTCGCCGCCGAGCTGGGTGCCAAGACCTTCGTGATGTGGGGCGGCCGGGAGGGCTCGGAGTACGACGTCGCCAAGGACATCCGGGCGGCCCTGGACCGCTACCGCGAGGCGGTCAACCTGCTCTCGCAGTACGTCATCGACAAGGGCTACGACATCAAGTTCGCGATCGAGCCGAAGCCGAACGAGCCCCGGGGCGACATCCTGCTCCCGACCGTCGGCCACGCCCTGGCCTTCATCAACGAGCTGGAGCACCCGGAGCTGGTCGGCCTCAACCCGGAGACCGGGCACGAGCAGATGGCCGGCCTCAACTACGCGCACGGCATCGCGCAGGCGCTCTGGGCCGGCAAGCTGTTCCACCTCGACCTCAACGGCCAGCGTGGCATCAAGTACGACCAGGACCTGGTCTTCGGTCACGGTGACCTGATGAACTCGTTCGCCCTGGTCGACCTGCTGGAGTTCGGCGGCCCGCAGGGTGCCCCGGCGTACGAGGGCCCCCGGCACTTCGACTACAAGCCGTCCCGGACCGAGAACTTCGACGGGGTCTGGGCGTCGGCCGCCGCCAACATGCGCACCTACCTGCTGCTCAAGGAGCGGGCGGCGGCGTTCCGGGCCGACCCGGAGGTGCAGGCCGCCCTCGCCGCCAGCAAGGTCGACGAGCTGTCCACCCCGACCGTCGGTGCGGGCGAGTCGTACGCCGACCTGATCGCCGACCGGACCGCGTTCGAGGACCTCGACGTGGCCGAGGTGTCCGCTCGTGGCTTCGGCTTCGTCCACCTGAACCAGCTCGCGGTCGAGCACCTGCTCGGCGCTCGTTGATCCGTACGACCCTTCCTTTCCGTACCCCTGCCCGCTAGACCACCCACCAACCCTCAGCCAGCCACGGAGGCCGCAGATGGCGCTCGTCGCCGGGGTCGACTCGTCGACCCAGTCGTGCAAGGTGATGATCCGCGACGCGGAGACCGGCGAACTCGTCCGCTCCGGACGGGCCGCCCACCCGGCCGGCACCGAGGTGGATCCGCAGGCGTGGTGGGATGCGTTGCAGGATGCCGTGGCGCAGGCCGGCGGCCTGGCGGACGTGGCTGCCGCCTCGGTCGCCGGCCAGCAGCACGGCATGGTCTGTCTCGACGAGCAGGGCGGGGTCGTCCGCCCCGCCCTGCTCTGGAACGACACCCGGTCGGCCGATGCCGCGGTCGAACTCATCGAGGAACTCGGCGGGGCCGACGGCGGCTCCGGTGGCGACCGGGTGGGTGCGCTGGTGGCCGGTCGGCACGCCTGGGCCGAGGCGGTCGGCAGCGTGCCGGTGGCCAGCTTCACCGTGACCAAGCTGCGCTGGCTGGCCCGCAACGAGCCGGCGTCGGCGGAACGTACGGCGGCGGTCTGCCTGCCGCACGACTGGCTCACCTGGCGGCTGGCCGGCGCCGCCGGGCTGGACTCGCTGCGTACCGACCGGGGCGACGCGAGCGGGACCGGTTACTGGTCGCCGCGTACCGGTGAATACCGCCTCGACCTGCTGGAACAGGCGTTCGGCCGGCGGCCGGTGCTGCCGGTCGTGCTCGGCCCGACCGGTCGGGCCGGTGAACTGCCCAACGGCGCCCCGCTCGGCCCCGGCACCGGCGACAACGCCGCCGCGGCGCTCGGCGTCGGCGCGCTGCCCGGTGACGTGATCGTCTCCATCGGCACCTCCGGCACCGTGTTCAGCGTGGCCGAGGCACCCTCGCAGGACAGCTCCGGTGCGGTGGCCGGCTTTGCCGACGCCACCGGCCGCTTCCTGCCCCTGGTCGCCACGCTCAACGCGGCCCGGGTGTTGGACGCGGCGGCGAAGCTGCTCGGCGTCGATCTGGACGAACTGGCCCGACTGGCGCTGTCCGCACCCGCGGGCGCGGACGGGCTGGTCATGGTGCCGTACCTGGAGGGGGAGCGGACCCCGAACCGGCCGTTGGCAACCGGCGCGGTGCACGGACTGACCCTGCGTACGTCCACCCCCGCCCACCTGGCGCGGGCCGCGGTCGAAGGCCTGCTCTGCGGTCTCGCCGACGGCCTGGACGCGATGGTGGCCCAGGGTGCCACGGTCAACCGGGTGATCCTGGTCGGCGGCGGTGCCCGGTCCGAGGCGGTCCGCCGGATCGCCCCCCAGGTGTTCGGCTGCCCGGTCCTGGTCCCCGCCCCCGGCGAGTACGTCGCCGACGGCGCCGCCCGCCAAGCAGCCTGGGTAGCCCTGGGCGGCGAGGCCCCACCCGCCTGGGCCGCCAGCACCACCGAGCAGTACGACGCCCCTCCCGCCCCCCACATCCGCGACCAGTACGCCGCCGCCCGAGACCTCTTCACCAACCGCCCCGCCTGACCGCGCCCCCGCCTTTTCGCGTTGATCATGAAGTTAGCGCAGGTTTGATCTCTGCTGGGCGCGCTAACTTCATGATCAACGGCGCTCGTTGTCGGGGTAGGGGTCAGAAGGTGATGGGGGCGGCGGTGGGGGGGAGGCCGGTGGAGGGGCCGATGAAGAGTCTCTGAAAATACTGGTGGCTGTCGACGGCGCTGAGTGTCACCGAGTGATCCACCCGGCCGTCGAGGTCGACCACGACCAACTGCCTGCTCTGCGTCGCGCCGGCTGTGGTCGCGGCGCTCGGCTGGGCCGGCCCCTGGTCGGAATCCACCACCTGGAACAACAGATGTTCTTCATCGGCCCAGCCGAGCAGGCTCCCGCCGGGCGGCGCCGTCACCGTGTGCCGTACCGCTCCGGTGGTCGAGTCGACGACGGTGATTACGAAGGGTTCCTGAGGTGAGGACCGGGTGCGCAGGGCAATCCCGCCGCCGCCCGGGGAAAGGGTGGGGAGGAAGGGATAGGCGCCGGGGCCAGTGCTCACCGTACGCACGACCCTGCCGGTCAGGTCGTAGAAGCGGATGCCCGTCACCGTGTCCTCCGGCTGGTCGGCGACTTGGGTGAACATCATCGCGACCCCGTTGCCGTCCGGCGTCCAAACCAGGTTCAACCGCTGTTCTGGCTGGGATGCGACGTCGGGCAGCGGAACGTAGGTGATCTTCAATGTCTCCGGGTCGAGCAGTCCGAAGCCGCGTTCGCCCTGGATATCAATTAAGAGGATCCACCGTCCGTCCGGCGACCACGGGTTCTCGGCCAGACTGCTGCCGATGGTGGCGTCGCTGATCCACCGTACGTCTCCGCTGGCCCGGTCCATCAGCCCCGTCCGCATCGGGGGGGTCGCGCTGTCGTCGTACGTGGTGACCAGCACCCGACGGCCGTCCGGCGACGGCTTGACGTACGGGTACGCCACCCGCTCGTAGCGGCCGGTGCTGTAGTCGAGCAGGAGTGAATAGAAGAAGTGCGGACTCGGATCCGTGACGTTGGCGTCCCGGATGCCGGTGTACGCGGTCACCACGTTCGGCCTCATCGTGTCGCTGGCGGACCGGTCGGTGCCGTCGGTCGTACTGGTGGGGGCGACGGCGGCGATCACGCCGATCAGCGCGGCGCAGACGGCGACGGCTGTCCCGCCGCTGGCGATCCGTCGGGTGATCCGCTGGCGTCGGGCGGCGACCAGTGCGGCCGGCGCCAGCCCGGCGGGCGGTGGAGCGGTTTCGGCCAGTTCCTCGAACGCGTTCCGGAGTGCCCCGGAGAGATGCGAATTCATCGGCTTGTCTTCTCCTTCGTGTCGAGGATGGCGAGGTCAGGGCAGAGGACACGCAGCCGGGCGAGGGCCCGGGCGTGCTGACTGCGTACCGTGGACTCGGTGCAGTTCAGGATCTGTGCGATCTCGCTGTCCGGCAGGTCCTCGAAGTAGCGCAGTACGAGCACCGCCCGGTGTTTCGGAGCGAGCCGCGCCAGCGCCTGCCTGAGGGCGAGACCGAGGTCGACGGTCGCGTTGTCGTCTCGCGGCTCTGCGATCTCCGGCACCTGTTCGGCGCTCACCTCGCGACCCCGCCGTACGCTGCGCCACCAGCTCGTCTGCTGCCGGTAGAGCGCGGTACGCAGGTACCCCTCCGGATTGCCGGTACGGATGCGTTCCCAGTGCGGTACACCCTTGGCCAGCACCGTCTGGAGCAGGTCCTCGGCCTGTTGGCGGTGCCCGGTGAGGGCGAGCGCGGTTCGGAACAGCGAGTGTGAGCGGGCCTCGACGAATTCGGTGAACTCCCGTTCGAGGTCAGCATTCATGTACGTACCTATCCCTCATGCCGAGAACAACGCCGAACCCAGCCCGGCTGCTGCTCCCCAAAGGGACCTCCCGCCCAACATCCACAACCCCCCGGGCGGCCAGACTCTGTTGATCATGAAGTTAGCGCACTCAGAGAAGATCAAATTCGCGCCAACTTCATGATCAACAATGAGGTGCCGGGCGGGTCAGGGGGTGGCGGAGGTCGGATGCGAAGGCGCGCCAGGTGGCGGGAGTGAAGGTCAAGGTCCCGGCCGTACGGTCCTTTGTGTCGCGGACCAGCACCCGGCCGGGCAGGTTGTCCGCCACCTCCACACAGGTGCCCTGGTTGGAGTCGCTGCGGGTGCTGATGCGACCGCACTCACGTGGGACGGGGAGAAGTTGCACCTTTTTCCGACCTGCCCGTCCAATCCTTGGATCGAGCTGCGCTGGCCAGCCATCAAGCCTAGGGGCGGAGGCGACCCAACGTGAGCCCGCGACTCCTCAGCGCTGCCCAAATCCGCCCCGCGATTCCCCACGGGCCCGGATGCGGCCCTATCCGGGGTCGTTGCCGCATGCTGTTCGGGTGTCGGAGATGACCAAGACCGGTGGTGGGGGCAGGATGGCCCGGGGCGGTGGGACCGGACACCGGTTCTACAGCGTGCTGGTCTTCGTCGTGCTCGCCTCGCTGGACAACGTGGCCATCGGCCTGGTGCCACCGCTGTACGCGCCGATCAGCTCCACCCTCGGCGTCAACACCTCGGCGATCGGGCTGGTCACCGCGATCAGTTTCCTGGTCAGCGCGATAGCGGCGGTCGGCTGGGCGTACTTCGGGGACCGGACCAACCGCAAACCGCTGCTGATGATCGGCACCCTGCTCTGGGCAGCCGGTACGGCCGGCAGTGCCGCCGCCGGCAACTACCCGGACTTCCTCGGCGCCGCCGGGGGCTACCCCGCGTTCTTCCTCGCCCAGGCGGTGGCCGCGATCGGTCTCGGTGCCGTCGGCTCGGTCGGCTTCTCCGTGGTCACCGATCTCATCTCGCCCCGCCGTCGGGGACTGGTGATGAGCTTCTGGGGACTGTCGCAGGGCATCGGCACCCTCGCCGGCACCCTGCTCGGCGGCATCCTCGGCTCGACCGACTGGCGGCTGCCGTTCCTGGTGCTCAGTGTCGCCGGGCTGGTCGCCACGGTCGCGTACCTGTTCACGTACGACATCCAGCGGGGGCAGAGCGAACCGGAACTCGCGCACGCGATCGCCACCGGCCACGAGTACGACTATCGGATCAGCCGCGCCGACCTGCCGAAGATCCTGGATCGGCGCACCAACCGCTGGCTCATCCTGCAGGGGCTGACCGCGCAGGCGGCCTTCGGCTCACTGGTCTGGCTGCCGGTCCTGTTCCAGGAACGGGCGCAGGACCAGGGCTTCTCCAGCTCGACGGCGATCATCATCGGGAGTGTTTTCGCCACCCTTTTCCAGCTCGGCGGGGTGCTCTCCATCGTCGGTGGACTCGTCGGCGACGCGCTGCAACGGCGTACGCCCAGGGGCCGGGCGTTGGTCGCGGCCGTCGGCATTCTCGCGGCCGTGCCGTTCTACCTGGTCCTGTTCTTCGTGCCGATCCGGATCGACGTCCCCGACGGCGCTGGTGCCGGTACGGTGATCAGCTCGGTGGTGGGCAGCGTGTTCACCGAACCGACGGTCGGCTTCAGTTTGCTCACCGCGCTGCTCGCGCTCGCGCTCACCTCGGCGAACTCGCCGAACTGGTTCGCGTTGATCGCCGACGTGAACCCGCCCGAGCACCGGGGCACCGTCTACAGCCTCGGCAACCTGGTCAACGGGGTCGGCCGGGCTGCCGGCAACGGCCTGGTCGGGATCGCCTTCCAGGGACTACGGGCGGCCTTCCCGCCCCCGCTGAACTTCGCCGTCGGCCTGGCCGCGTTCCAGCTCTTCTTCATCCCCACCGGGATCATGTACTGGCTGGCCTCCCGCACCTCCCCGCGCGACATCAAGAACGTCCACACCCTCCTCCAAACCCGCGCCGAGGAGACTGACCCCCACCCCTGACCCCCACCCCTGACCCCCACCCCTGACCGCGCCGATCTTGCAGTTGTGGCGCCCAGCTCATCCCGATTCGGGGCTTATCTGAGCAACCACAACTGCAAGATCGACGCGCGCAACGGGGTGGGTCAGGGGTGGAACCAGACGGTTACGTCGGTGGGGACGTGGTTGTCCGGGGTCAGGGGTTCGCTGGACTGGAGGACGGTGGCTCCCTCGGGGAGGGGGAACGAGGTCGGGCCGAAGTTGGTCAGCACCGACAGGTTGCCGTTCTGGAAGTGGATGACGTCGTCGGGGCTGGTGAGCCAGTAGACGGTGCCTCGGCCGAGGGCGAGTTCGCGGCGCAGCCGCAGGGCGGTGCGGTACAGCTCGTACGTCGAGCCGGCGACGCCGCGTTGCAGGTCGAGTGCGTACTCGGCGTAGAGCGACGGTTGCGGCAGCCAGCTTCGGTCGGTGGGGCCGAAGCCGTACGACGGGGCGTCGGACTCCCACGGGATCGGCACCCGGCAGCCGTCCCGACCCTTGTGGACGTGTCCGCTGCGCTCCCAGGTCGGATCCTGACGGGCCTCGTCCGGCATCGTGGTGTGCTCGGGCAGACCCAGTTCCTCACCCTGGAACAGGTACGCCGAGCCGGGCAGGGCGAGCATCAGCAGCGTCGCCGCTCGCGCCCGACGCAACCCGAGTACGGCATCCGGCTGCGGGTCGTCGGCGCCGATCCCGTTCGGCCGGGTCTGGCCGACCGGCAGCGCGAGCCGGGTCGCGTGCCGGATCACGTCGTGGTTGGAGAGCACCCAGGTGGTGGGGGCGCCGACCGCCGCGGTGGCCTCCAGCGAGCGGGTGATGACCGCGTACTGGGCTGGTGCGGTCCAGGGTGCTTCCAGATATTCGAAGTTGAACGCCTGGTGCATCTCGTCCGGGCGGACGTACGCGGCGAGCCGCTCCGCGGGCTGCACCCACGCCTCGGCGACCAGGATCCGCTCACCGGGGTAGCTGTCGACCACCTGCCGCCAGTCGCGGTAGATGTCGTGTACCCCGTCCTGGTCCCACATCGGCGGGCGCGGACCCTCGGTGCCCTCGCCGAACATCGGCTCCAGCGGGTAACTCCAGTCGGCGAAATCGGCCTGCTTGATCAGCCCGTGGGCGACGTCGACCCGGAAGCCGTCGACGCCCCGGTCGAGCCAGAACCGCAGGATGTCGAGGAACTCGGCGCGTACCTCGGGCCGGTCCCAGTTCAGGTCGGGCTGGCCGGGGTCGAACAGGTGCAGGTACCACTGACCGGGCTGCCCGTCGACATCCTTGGTACGGGTCCAGGCCGGTCCGCCGAAGACGCTCTGCCAGTCGTTGGGTGGCTCCTCACCGGAGGTACCCCGGCCGTCCCGGAAGATGTAGCGCTGGCGCTCCGCGCTGCCGGGGGCGGCGGCCAGGGCCGCGCCGAACCACGGGTGGGCGGACGAGGTGTGGTTCGGCACCAGGTCGACGATGACCCGCAGGCCACGCGAGTGGGCCTCGCCGATCAGGGCGTCGGCGTCCGCCAGTTGCCCGAACAACGGGTCGACGTCGCGGTAGTCGGCCACGTCGTAACCGGCGTCGGCCTGCGGTGACGGGTAGAACGGGGAGAGCCACACCGCGTCCGCACCGAGTTCGACCAGGTGGTCGAGGCGGGCGGTGATACCCGGCAGGTCACCGATGCCGTCGCCGTCGAGGTCGGCGTACGAGCGCGGGTAGATCTGGTAGATGACCGCCTCCCGCCACCACTGGGTGGGTTCCGGCTGGTCGGTGTCGACCGGTGCGGTCGGCGACGACTCGGTGGTCGACGGCGGAGTCTGCTGGCTGTTCAGGGCGTACTCCCATGGGTGTCGGGCACGGTGGAACTCGGGCAGCCGACCGTGGTCGGCGTGGTCCGGTGATGGTGCGGGTGCTGCTGGGTCCAGTCTGCCGGTGTTCGGCCCGGTTCGCCCGTGGGCCGGGCGGAGCGACTCGCGGACGGTGTCACTCGGCCCGTGGTGGGCCGGTGGACTCGCGGACGACCAGCGCGGTGGGCAGGACGACCGAGGCGGTCTCGGTCGGCCGTGGGTGGCCTTCGAGCGGGGCGAGCAGCAGGCCGGCGGCGAGCCGGCCGTGGGTGGCGGCCGGTTGGGCGACCGTGGTCAGCCCGACGACGGCGGCGAGGTCGTGGTCGTCGAGGCCGATCACGCTCACGTCCTGCGGCACCCGGAGTCCGGCCGAGCGGAGGGTCGACATCGCGCCCATCGCCATCTCGTCGCAGGCCGCGAAGATCGCGGTCGGCGTCTCGCCCCGGCTGAGTAGTTCGGTGGTGGCCCGGCTGCCGCCGTCCACGGTGAACTCGTCCTCGACGTCGAGTCGTGGGTCCGGCGCCAGTCCGGCGGTGTGCAGTGCGTCGTGGTAGCCCCGGCGCCGGTCGAGGTGGGTGGTGAAGGAGAGTTCCGCGGAGGCGTCGCCGGCCAGGTGGGCGATCCGGCGGTGGCCGAGCGAGATCAGGTGGGTGGTCGCGGTCCGCGCCGCGCTGACGTCGTCGATCCGGACGCTGGGCCATCCGGGTACGGCGGCGCCGGAGCTGACCGTGACGCCGGGCATCCGCAACTGGGCGATGATCGCCAGGTCGGCGGCGCCCAGCGGGGTGGCGACCAGCATCAACGCGTCGACCCGTTTCTGCAGGTTGGTGGTCTGGAACAGTTGCCGGCGGTTCTGCTCGCGGTCACCGAGGTTGTAGAGCAGCAGGTCGTACCCGGCTTCGCGCAGGGTTTCCTCGGCCGCGTCGACCACGGTGCCGAAGAACCAGCGGGTGACCTGGGGGACCACCACCGCGATCGAGCCGGTCCGGCCGCCGGCCAGCCGGGAGGCGCTGGGCGAGGCGGTGTAGCCGAGTTGTTCGGCGGCGGCCAGCACCCGGGCGCGGGTGGATTCCGACACCGTCGGCAGCCCGCGCAGCGCGCGGGAAACCGTGGCGGTGGACACCCGCGCCAGCCGTGCGACGTCGTCGATCTTGGTCACGGTGTTACGTGCTCCGCTCAATCAGGCCGCCGGTCGCGGCCCCCACCATCGTCGGGCGCCTCCGGCCTCAGCCCTTGACGCTGCCGGCGAGCAGGCCACGTACGAAATATCGCTGCAGGGAGAGGAAGACGATCAGCGGTACGACGATCGAGATGAACGCGCCCGAGGTGAGCCGCTGCCACTCGCCGCCCCGGGTACCGGCCATCTCGGCCAGCCGTACGGTCATCGGCGCGGTCTCGTTCCCGCCCCCGGCGAAGATCAGCGCGACCAGCAGGTCGTTCCAGACCCAGAGGAACTGGAAGATGCCGAACGCGGCCAGCGCCGGGGTGATCAGCGGCAGCACGATGGTCCGGAAGATCTTCGGGTGGGTCGCGCCGTCGACGCGGGCCGCCTCCATCAGGTCCCGCGGCAACTGCGAGACGAAGTTGTGCAGCAGGAAGACGGCCAGCGGCAGGGCGAAGCAGGTGTGCGCGAACCAGACCTGGATGAACCGCTGCTCGTCGGCGAGGTCCCAGGCGGGCATCAGCGTGATGCCGCCGACGCTGACCCCCTGGGAGAAGAAGCTGAGCAAGGGCACCAGTGCCATCTGCAGCGGCACGATCTGCAACGCGAAGATGCCGATGTAGATCCAGTCCCGGCCCTTGAAGTTGATCCAGGCCAGCGCGTACGCGGCCAGCGCCGCGAAGGCCAGCGGGAACAGCACCGACGGGATCGTGATCACGATCGAGTTGGTGAAGTAGCTGGCGAGTTGCCCCGAGGAGGACGAGCGGCCGAACAGCACCTGCTGGTAGTTCTCCAGGGTGAGCTGGGGGTTGCTGAAGAACGTCCACCAGCCGGTGGTCTTGATCGCGTCCTCGGGACGGAACGAGGAGATGAACAGGCCGAAGGTGGGCAGCGTCCAGACCACCGCGATGACGATGGAGACCACGGTCGCGGTCCGGCTGTTGAGCCGCTTGCGCACCCGGCCGCCGACGGTGGCCGGACGGTCCGTGCCGATCGCGGTGTCGACGCGTACGGGAACGGCGGTGGTCATGTCATACCTCCCGCTGCTTGCGCAGGTTGCGGATCTGGTAGATCACGATCGGGATCACCAGGACGAAGAGGAAGACCGCGAGGGCGGAGCCCTGGCCGGTCTCGCCGTAGCGGAACGCCTGGTTGTACATCTCGCTGGCGATCACGTTGGTGTCGAAGTTGCCGTTCGTCGCGGTCCGGACGATGTCGAAGACCTTCAGCGTGCCGATCGAGATGGTTACCACGACCACGATCAGCGCCGGCCGGATGCTCGGCAGGGTGACCTGCCAGAACATCTGCCAGGGGGTGACCCCGTCCAGCCGGGCCGCTTCGACGATGTCGCCGGGGATGGCCTTGATCGCGGCGGAGAGCACGACCATGGCGAAGCCGGCCTGGATCCAGATCAGGATCACGATCAGCAGCAGCGTGTTCAGCGGCGGTTCCTGCAACCACTGCCGGGGGGCTCCACCGAGCCACACCACGATCTGGTTGAGCAGGCCGATCTGGGTTTCGCCCTCGCCTCGGTAGGCGTAGACGAAGCGCCAGATGATGCCGGCGCCGACGAACGAGATCGCCATCGGCAGGAAGATCAGTGACTTGGCGACCGCCTCGAACCGGGCCTTGTCCACCATCACCGCGTAGAGCAGGCCGGTGGTGGTGGCCAGCAGCGGGACCAGGATCACCCAGATCAGGGTGTTGACCAGCACCCGGATGATCTCGTCCTGGCTGAACAGCCAGCCGTAGTTCTGCAGGCCGACCCAGGTGTCGCTGCCGCCGTCCATGAAGGAGAGCACGACCGTACGGATGGCGGGGATGACCAGGCCGATGAGGAGCAGCAGCACGGTCGGTAGCAGGAAGAAGAGGCCGAACAGTCCTTCGGCGCGTTTGGGCCGGCGTACCCGGGCGGCGGGGCCACCGCCGCCGGCCACGGCACCGCCACCGGCGGAGATCGCGACCAGCCGGGCCTCGCGCCGCCGGGCGAACCAGTTGGGTACGACATCGAGCAGGAGCAGCAGGCCGCCGACCACGACGACGAAGGCCACCAGCCCGTACAACAGCATGACGAGCTTCGGTGTCTCGTCCGCGAAGTCGAAGTTCATCCGCCCTCCCCGGGGCCGTCTACGGACCGGTGGTCCGGCCCGACGTCATCGGGCCGGACCACCGGTGGAACTCATTTCGGCCAGGTGCTCTCGATCTGGGAGAGCGTTGCGGCGGTGTCCTTACCGTTGATCCACTCGATCATGCCCTTCCAGAACGTGCCCGCGCCGACGGCTGCCGGCATCAGGTCCGAGCCGTCGAACCGGAAGACGGTGTTCGGGTCCTGCAGGATCTGTACGGAGAGCTTGTCGATCGGGTTCGGGACGTTGTTGATGTCCAGGCCCTTGTTGGCGGAGACGTTGTTGCCGAGCTTGGCCCGGGCGTTGGCGTACTCCGGCGAGGCGAGGTAGGTCTGCACCTTCTGCACCTCGGGACGGTCGGCGAAGGCGACGGAGAACTCGCCACCACCCAGCACCGGCTTGCCCTTGGCCGGGTCGACGGCCGGGAAGTAGAAGGCGTAGACGTCGCCGTCCTCGGCCACCTTGGTGCCCTGCGGCCAGTTGTTGGCGTAGAACGACGCCTGCCGGTGCAGCGCGCACTTGCCCTGCAGGATCGGCAGTCCGGCCTCCTGGAACGAGGTGGCCGCGATGCTCTTGACGTCGCCGTAGCCGCCGTTGACGTACTTCGGGTTCTTCAGGATCTTGCCGGCTTCGTTGAGCGCGGAGACGACCTGCGGGTCGTTGAACGGGATGCCGTGGGTCGTCCACTGGTCGTAGACCTCGGGCGTGACCGTACGCAGCATCAGGTCTTCGATCCAGTCGGTCGCCGGCCAGCCGGTGGCGTCACCGGACTCGATCCCGGCACACCACGGCTTCTCACCGGTTGCGGCGATCTTCTCGCTCAGGGTGAGCAGTTCGGCCCAGGTGGTCGGCACCGTCCAGCCCTTTTCCTTGAACGTCTTCGGCGAGTACCAGACGAAGGACTTCACGTTGGAGCCGAGCGGCGCCCCGTAGAAGGTGCCCTTGACCGTGGAGTACTTCAGCCAGTCCGCGGGGTAGTTCTTCTCGGCCATCGCCTTGGTCTCGGCCGAGGCGGGCTTGAGCTTGCCGGCCTCGGCGAAGCGGTTGAGCAGGCCGGGCTGCGGGATGAAGGTGATGTCAGGGGCGTTGCCGCCGTCCACCCGTACCTGCAACTGGGCCTCGAACTCGCCGCTGCCCTCGTAGTCGATCTCGATGCCGGTGCAGTCCTCGAACTGCTTCCACGAGTCCTGCAGGATGTCGGCCTCCGCGTCCCGGATGGACGCGTAGATGCTGACCTTCTCGCCGTCGCTGCCCTGGTATGCCTCGTAGGCGGCGCACTCCGGGGAGTCCGCGTTGCTGTTGCTGTCGCTGTCGCTTGAAGAGCAGGCGGTGGCGCTGAAGGTCAGCGCCAGCGCGCTGGCGATCACGAGGGCCTGGCGTGGTCTGGTGAAGACCGCCATGCCGTCCTCCTTCCTTCGCCGGCGCATGGGGAGACCCCCGGGGGATCCGCGCCGGCCCCGATGGGCGTCCCCACATGTAAGCGCTTGCAGGAGGGGCCGTCCACCCCTGGAGCGGCACGAGCCCGTAACGATTCGGAAACCTGATCGTTGACCTGGGCTCGCTCCCACGCGAGGCCGGGCGATTCGGCCGGTCCCACATACTGGATCTTGTAACATCCGGGAATCGACAAATGTGAACATTCACCCATTGCTCGGGATCAATGGGTGGAGGGTGCGGGCGACCGGCCCCAGGGGAAGCACGTAAGACGCCGGGGCCGTCGCCCCGGGCCTTCCGTCGGGGAGGACGAAGACCCGGTACGACGACCCCGGCGGGTCGAAGGGAACCGAAGTTCCGAGGGGATGGAACGAGGAGGGAGGGTGGATCGGGAGGAGGGACGGGGGATAGGGGATGAGGGATAGGGGATGGTGGATCAGACGGTCAATTGAAGATGCTGACCCCGCCCGGGCCCACCAGCAGCCCGATGATGATGAGGACGATGCCCCAGAGGAGCTGCCGCCGGAACAGTGCGAGCACGCCCGAGACGACCAGTACGACTGCGAGAATCCAAAGAATCAGGTCCATGAACGGTCAGTACCCGACCCGAATTCCGCGGAAACCTTCTCCCGTTCCGACTGCTCTGCGAGGTGGAACACACTGTAGGCCTGCTTGATCACCGGGTGTGCCACGTTGCGTACGCGTACGCCTCCGGGGGTGGTGCCGCGCTCGGTGCCGTGGTGGGCGTGGCCGTGGATGGCCAGCGCCGTAGGCGCCGAGTCGATGGCCTCGCCGAGCAGGTACGAGCCGAGGAACGGGTAGATCTCCAGCGGCTCACCGGCGAGCGTGTCCGGCACCGGGGCGTAGTGGGTCAGCGCCACCCGTACGTCGGCGTCGAGCTCCCGTAGGGCGGTGCCGAGCCGGTCCGCGATCGTGGTGGTGGTACGGATGAACGCCTTCATCTCGGGCTCGCCGAACTCGCTGGCGCAGCGGCCGGCGAACCCGCCGCCGAAGCCCTTGGCGCCGGCGATGCCGAGCCGGTGCTCCCCGCACTCCAGCACCACGCCGGTGCCCTCCAGCACCGTGATGCCCGCGTCCTCCAGCACCCGGACCACGGCCGGCACCTGGTCGCAGTGATGGTCGTGGTTGCCCAGCACGGACACCACCGGCACGTCCAGGCCGCCGAACTCGGTGGCCACGCAGCGCGCCTCGGACTCGGAGCCGTGCCGGGTCAGGTCACCGGCGAGCAGCAGTACGTCGGCGTACTCGCTGATCTGGTCGAGGGCCGGACGGAACCGTCCGACCACGTCCTCGTCGAGATGTACGTCGCCGACGGCGGCGATCCGGATCACCATGTCGTCTCCCTCACGGCAGCTCCTCCACCTCGGTCGGGGCCTGGGTACGAATCAGTCCGATGTCGACCTTCAACGGCAGGTCGGGGTACGCGTCGGCCACCCGGCGCAAGATCTCGGCCCGGCGCTGCTGGCTCTCGACCTCGCCGTAGAGCACCAGCGAACCGTCGCGGCGGTCCACCGTGATGCCCTGTTCGGCGATGTCGGTGTTCTCGGTCAGCAGTCGCTGTACGGCCGCTTCCAGATAGTCGTCGGATCGCTCGACGGCGACCCGGTCGGGTTCGGTCATGCCAGCACCTCCTTCTCGGTCCGTTCGGCTTCCGCCCGGGCGGCCTCGGTCCGGCCGGACTCCACCCGAGCGGCCTCGGTACGCGCGTCCGCCTCCGCGGTCGCGTCCGGTACGACGTCCAGCCGGTGCAGCAGGATCAGGAACGCCTCCGCGTACGGCGAGTGCTCCGTCTCCGCACGGACCCGGTCCCAGTCGATCTGTTCACGCAGGGAACGGGCCAGCGGCAGTCCGCGGGCGAAGTCGCAGTAGTGCTGGGAGAAGCTGAGCAGCTTGTGCACCATCAGCCGGGTGGCGGTGAGCACCGGCATGTGGATCGCGTCGACCGGGCGGACGACGGTGTCGAGCAGCGTCTCGTCGGTGACCGGGGTTTCGATCGGGCGGTGGATCAGGTCGACCAGCCGGCCGTCGTCGTACACCTTGACCAGCCAGTCCTCCGGCGGGCGTTCGGCGACGAAACCCTCTGCCACCAGGGCTTCGAGGGCACGTTCGGCGTCCTGCTCGCGAAGCAGGAAGTCGACGTCATGGTCGCTGGAGTGGCCACCGTGTGCGTACACGGCGAAGCTTCCACCCAGCGCGAAGGGAATTTCGGATTGTTTGAGGACGGCGGCGACCCGCTTGAGGGTGTGCAGCAGACCCTCGTCCCCGCGGTGATCCATATCGTCTCCCGTGGTGGTCGATGGCGGGCATCTGGTCGGTTGGGTGCAGATTTGTCGGTACCCGGCGCCCTGCTCGTTCACACCTCGGGTGTGATTTCGGCCCGGAATCCACCCCGCTGCCAATTGCCTCATTGTCGCCTAAAACCGACGCAGGTTTTCCGGAAATTCGCCTCATACGATGACGAAAATCATCGAGGGGTGCGAGCGCCCGGTACCGTTGCTGAGCGTGGCCCCATCTGCGCAGGATCGGCACGTTGAAACGGTCGGCAGGGGGCGACTCCGCGTCGTCGCACTTGTCGGCATCGATGGTTCGGGAAAGACGACCCAGGCGCATCGACTCGCCGCCGCGCTCGAGCGCGCCGGAGTACGGACCACCTACTCACGCAACGCCGGTGGCCGGCGCTGGTTCGGCCGGGCTGCCCAGCGGCTCGGCCGCCGCGACGCCCGCCGTCTGCTCGGCGACAGCGGCCTGCTGCTCGCCGAGTCGATACTCCGGTGGTTGGCCATCGCCCGCGCGCTGGTCCGGTCCGCCGTCCGCCGCCGGCTCGCGGTCATGGACCGCTACTCCTTCGACCAGTACGCCAGCATCCGGGTGCACCGCGGAACCCCACGCGCGGCACGGTTGGCCCGCCTCGGTTACCGGCTGTTCCCCGAGCCCGAGGTCACCTTCCTGCTTGTCGTCGACCCGGCCGAGGCGTACCGGCGGATCGAGTTGCGGGGCACCGACCACGAGAGCATGGAGTACCTGACCGCGGCCGACGCCGCGTACCGGTCCCTACCCGAGTACGGCACCTTCGTGGTGATCGACGCGAACCGGTCGCCGGACGAGGTGACCGCCCAGATCGCGGTGTACCTGCGGCCGTGGCTGTCGCCGGATCCGCCGCCGTCCGTGCCGCCGGCCCGGCTGCCCGAACCGCCACCGTCACCACCGCTGCCACCACCCGCGGTGCTGACCAGGACCGCCCGTCCCGGCGGCTGACGCCCATGGCCGCGCGGTCCAGGCGCCTGATGCCCATGGCCGCGCGGTCCGGGCGGCTGACGCGCCCATCGCCACGCGGTTCGGCGGCTGACCGGCCATGGGCGCGCGGTTCGGCTATGGGTGCGCGGTTCGGTTGGGTGATCGGCCACCGGCCGTCGGTGGCTGCGCTGTGGGCGGAAGCCTTCTGCTGTCGGCATACGGGATGGCCATCCCGGCCCGCCGGGCAGCAGGATCGGTCGCATGCGTCTACTCGTACTCGGTGGCACCATGTTCCTCGGCCGCTCGGTGGCCCGACTTGCGGCCGCGGCCGGACACGACGTCACCTGCGCCGCCCGTGGCGTCTCAGGTGAGCCGGTGGCGGGCGTCCGGTTCGTCCGGGCGGACCGCGACGACCCGGCCGGACTGTCCGCTCTGGACGGTGAGCGGTTCGACGCGGTGGTCGACGTGACCCGGCGCCCGAGCCACGCCCGGCACGCGGTCGCCGCGCTCGCCGACCGGGTCGGCCACTGGTCGTACGTCTCCACCTGCTCGGTCTACGCCGACAACAGCACGCCCGCTCAGCGGGCGGCGACGGCGGAGATCGTGGCGCCCGCCCCGGCCGAGGTGGACAACCCCGTCGGCGAGCACGCCGAGTTCTACGGCCCCTGCAAGGTTTCCTGTGAGCAGGCCGTGCTGGACACGATCGGGGCGGCGCGGTCGTTCGTCTGCCGGGCGGGCCTGATCGTCGGACCGGAGGACCCGAGCGACCGCTTCCCGTACTGGGTCGCCCGGCTGGCTCGCGGTGGTGAGGTGCTGGCCCCCGGCGCACCGGACGAGTTGGTCCAGCTCATCGACGTCGACGACCTCGCCCAGTGGCTGCTGTACGCCGCCGAGACCGGCCTCACCGGCACCTTCGACGGCATGGGTGCACCGTTGCCGCGGGCCAGGTTCCTGGCCGAGGTGGCCGCCGGGGTGGGGCGGGTCGATCCGGAGCTGACCTGGGTCGAGCAGGACTTCCTGGTCGAGCGGGACGTCCGGCCATGGTCGGGTGAGCGGGCCCTGCCGCTCTGGCTGCCGCTGCCCGAATACGCGGGATTCCTGAGTCGGGACGTGACCGACTCACTCGCCGCGGGCTTGCGTACCCGGCCGATCGAGGAGACCGCCGCCAGGACGCTGGAGTGGGTGCGTACCCACCCGGATGACGTACACGGGGGCGGGTTGGAACCCGCCGACGAGGCGAAGGTGTTGCGGGAATGGTCGGCCCGGATGGCCTGACGGTGACGGGCGCCCACCGGTTCGGCCGTATCCGCCTGGCTGTTCCCGTTGCCCGGTTGACGCTCCTCCAAGGTCGTGAGTAACTTTCGCAGGTGGGGAAGATTGCGAAGATTTCCGCAGGTCATGCGCCTCGCGGCCTGATCGTCCAGATCAGTGGTCTGCTTCCGTCGCTTTCCCCGGCACAACTGCGGGTGGCGCGGTTCATCCTCAGCGATCCGGCCGAGGCCGCCCGCCGCACCATCACCGACCTGGCCGCCGCCGCCGAGACCTCGGAGGCCACCGTCGTCCGGTTCTGCCGCTCGGTCGGCCTGACCGGCTATCCACAGCTACGGATCCGGCTCGCTGCCGAGGCGGCGAGCCGGATCGACCCGCCGGACGCACGGGTGGCCGGCGGCGACATCCCGCCCGGTGCCGACCTGGCCCAGATCATCGCGACCATCGGCTTCCACGACGCGCGGGCGGTGGCGGAGACCGCCGAACAACTCGACCCGGCCGTCTGCGAGCGGGTCGTCGCGGCGATCCACGCCGCCGCCCGGATCGAGATCTACGGCGCCGGGGCGAGCGGCCTGGTCGCCGCCGACTTCCAACGGAAACTGCACCGCATCGGCCGGCTCGCCTTCTGTTTCCCGGACGGGCACACGGCCCTGACCTCGGCCGCACTGCTCGGCAAGGGCGATGTGGCGGTGGCCATATCGCACACCGGCCGCACCGCCGAGGCGATCGGGGTGCTGGCGCTGGCGCGGGCCCGGGGTGCGACCACGGTGGCGCTGACCAACCATCCCCGCGCCCCGATCGCCGCGGCCGCCGACTTCGTGTTGGCCACCGCGGCTCGCGAGACCACCTACCGGACCGGTGCGATGGCCAGCCGGCTGGCTCAGTTCACCGTGGTCGACTGCCTCTTCGTCGGGGTCGCGACCCGCAACCGGGCCCGGACCAGGCGAGCCCTCGAACTCACCGCGGAACCGCTGTCCGCCACGGTGGGCAGGGCAGCCGCCAAGCCCGACTCCGGGTCGAGTTGATCAAGGGGACTTTGCGGGCCGGCCGGATTGTTCACCACGTACAGGGGTAATCCTCAGCCGTGGTGAACCGTTCAGGGTCCTGGCGCGTGTTCTCGGAGTGACGAGGATCGCAGGTCGGTGGTGATGCGGATCGCTGTGCGTCGTTGTGTCGTGGTGTTGCTATTTATCCGGCCGAAGACTGCGCAACCGATCCGATATCCAGTACGGAAACGGGCTTCGCGGCAGCTGAAGAGGCCTCCTGACAGCAAACGTCGATCGTGTTCACAGCAACTACTCAGGCATTCGTGACACTTTCGACCCACGGGATGGAATCCCCAACGCGTCTCAACTGTTGTGTAGGTGTCAGCGCCACAGGGCACAGCAGGGGTTACGGGGGAGGGCTGATGAACGTGGGGATGGCAGGTAACCGGGCAACCGGGGTAGACGAGGGGACCGTGAGCGACGTGGAGAAGAGCATCGTGATGCGTACCGACGAGGTCGCCGAGGAGCGTGACCTGGTTGGCGTCTACCTGCACGAGATCTCCCGCACACCGCTGCTCGACGCCGCCAAGGAGGTCGACCTCTCGAAGTCGATCGAGGCGGGCCTCTATGCGGAGCACCTGCTCGAAGAGGGCCGGGTTCCGGTGGGCGTCGGTCGCGAGGAGCTGGAGCGCCTGGTGGTCGAGGGGGATCGGGCGAAGGATCTGTTCATCCGGGCGAACCTGCGGCTGGTGGTTTCGATCGCCCGTCGTTACGTACGTTCCGGGATGCCGATGCTCGACCTGATCCAGGAGGGCAACACCGGCCTGGTTCGGGCGGTGGAGAAGTTCGACTACGAGCGTGGCTACAAGTTCTCGACGTACGCCACCTGGTGGATCCGTCAGGCGATCAGCCGGGCGATCGCCCAGCAGGAGCGGACCGTACGGCTGCCGGTGCACCTGGTCGAGGACGTCAACCGGATGCGCAACGTGGCGCGCCAGCTCACCCGCGAACTCGGTTCCGACCCGGAGCCCGAGCAGATCGCGGCGTCCCTGGGCGTCACCGTGGAACGGGTGCACGAGCTGGTCCGCTGGTCGCAGGACACGGTGTCGTTGGACACCCCGGTCGGCGACGACGGCGACACCAACCTCGGTGACCTGGTCGCCGACAGCGACGCGCCGTCGCCCGAGGAGATCGTGCTGACCGCTCTGGAGCGGCAGCGGATCGAAGGCCTGCTCAACCACCTGGACGACCGTTCGGCCGGCATCATGCGGGCCCGCTACGGCCTGGAGGACGGGCGCGAGCACTCGCTCACCGAGGTCGCCTCGCGCTTCTCGCTCTCCCGGGAGCGGATCCGCCAGCTCGAGATCCAGGCGCTGGGCCGGCTGCGTGAGCTGGCCCGTGCCGAGGGGCTGCAGGCCGCGTAGGCGCTGCCAGGACGAAACACAACGGCAAGGATGGCCGGTGTTCCCGAAGCTTCGGGGGCACCGGCCATCGCCGTTGCATGCCTTGCCCGGTCCAGCCGGGCGGCCGTCAGTTGCCGAACCTCGCCACCACGTCGCCGAGCCGGCTGTCCGGTTCGGCGGCGCAGGCCTGGGTGACCGCGGTCAGGGCCAGCGGCGTGTCCAGTTCGGGTAGCCCGCGGGCCAGTGCGATCGCCCGCAGTGCCCGGGTCCGGTCCTCCCTCGGCGCCTCGCGGAAGTCGGCGCAGGAGGACTGGGAGGTGAGGCCGCCGCTGTCGTCCAGGTCACCGAGGATGTTCCGGGCCACCAGGCAGACCACCGCTACCGCGACGGTCAGCACCGCGAGGGCGACGAGCAGCGTACGTCGGGACAACCGCCGTCCACCGCCGGGCAGCGGGCGATCCGGGGAGTTCGTGCGGGTGTCGTCGGCGGTGACGGTTGCCGGCCCCTGCGGCGGGACCGCCACGACGGCGTCGGCCAGCTCGGCCGCGTACGTCGGGTCGTCCTGGGCGGCGGTCGTGAGCAGTCGGCGTACGAGGGAGTTGTTGCGGGGTTGCCGGACGAACTCGGCCAGCGCCTCCGCTTCGCCCAGTGCGCGCAGCCGGGCGGCGACAAGCTCGTAGAGCGACCGGGCGGCGGTGTCGCCACCCCGCCCCGCCGCGGTGGTGCCGATCGCTGGCAGGTACGGCGTCAGGCGTTCGATCGCCGTACCCGCCAGCGTGTCGGGGCTCTCGGGCGTGGTCACCCGGGCAGGTTAGCGGACCCGGCCGTAACCGTAGGGTTTCATCATGTCCACGCTGGCCAGTTTCACGCTGTCGCCGAAGCTCGGCGCGTGGATCACCTGGTTGTTGCCGACGTAGAGCGCGACGTGTCCCAGACTGCTGTAGAAGACCAGGTCCCCGGCTTGCAGTGAGCTTCGGCTGATGTGTGCCACCTGGCCCCACTGCATTTCCGCGTTGTGTGGCAGGGACTTGCCGGCCGCCTTCCACGCGGCCAGGGTCAGCCCGGAGCAGTCGTAGCCGTTGGGCCCCTCGGCCGCCCAGACGTACGGCTTGCCGATCGCGTTGTACGCGTACGTCACGGCCACGCCGGCCTTGCCGGAGACGGCCGGGATCTTGCCGGTGTACTTGGTGCCGGTCGAGGTCGCCGAGCCGTACGCCTTGCGGCGCAGGTCGGAGAGCTTCTTGATGTCGGCCTCGATCTTCTTCTTGCCGGCGTCCAGTTCCTTGGCCTGTGCGGTCTGCCGGGCCAGGACGCCGTCGAGCTTTGCCTTCTGGTCGACGTACTGCTTCTGGGTGGCGTTCAGCCCGGCGAGCTGCTGGTCCCGGTCGCGGGCCAGGTAGTCGAGGGTGCCGAGCCGGTCGATCAGGCTGTCCGCGGCGTTGTCGCCGAGCAGTGCGTCCGCCGTACGCAGACCGCCCGCCTTGTACGCCTTCGTGGCGAGTGCGGCGACGTCTGCGCGGCTCTGCGTGGCCTGCTGCTCCAGCGGAGCGAGTTTTGTGCTCAGTTCGGCGGTCGCGGCCTTGGTGCTCTTGATCTGCTCGTTGAGCTTGTTGTACGACTCGACGATCTTTTCCAGCTCGGTCGAAGCTTTGTCGATCTGTTGCGTGAGCTCGGCGGCGGACGGTTCCGCCTGGGCGATCGTCGTCGGTGCGATCAGCCCGACCGACAGACCCGCCAGGACGAGCGAGCGCAACAGGATCCGCGCGGATGGCAAGAGTGCGGAGCCCCTTCCTTTCTCACCGCCGACCGGATCTCCCGATCTACCGGTCCGGGTCCTGTCGGACCGAGGTCGAGCCGGCGTGCCGCGCCACGAGTAGCGGTGGTGTCCGCTGCGGGCTGCCATCGTGAGACGGCGGTGTCCGCTGTGGAGCGACTGCGGACCGCGACTGCGGAGTGTCACTGCGTGGTCGGGTCCGGCTGGTGCGGTTCGGCGGTGCCGGGCCGGCATCACCCAGGGGGATGACTGACCACCGGACCAGCGAAAACCAACCTAGTCCCAGGTCCGGGGCCGGCAACAGTGGGGGCCGAGCGTTCTGCGGCAAGTGGAGCGGATAAGCGGAATGTCGGGATCACCCGCGGTGGTGAACCGGAGTCGCTTGGTGATATACCGGGTGGGTCCCGTACCCGGACTCGCCGAGTGCCCCTTTGGCCGGTGTTGGCAAATGGGGTAGCGCCTGGCGGTGGGCTAAAGCATCACAAAGAAGGACATAAATCTGTCCAGGGAGCTAGCTGCCGCCTGGAAATCTGCCAGGTGGCTGAATTAGCGCTTCCCACTTCTGGCACGTCCTTCGCACAATGATTGCAGGGCCGGAATCGAATTCCGGCAACGGCATCGTTGCAAAACGATGATCGGCACCTGGCTGCCACCAAGTGCCGATCTTTACAGATCCCCCACATCAGCCCGCCTCACGAGCCGTTGGAGGCTGTCATGCATCCTACTCGCGACTCCGCGCGCCGAACAGGTACACAATCCGTCACCGGAAAGCAGCCCGAACGGCCGGCTCCGATCGAGTTCTACCGGCAGCCCGGCGTACAGGTCACGAGCGAATCGTTCACCGTGGCGGGCCGCCGTTTTCCGGTGACCGAGCTGACCCAGCTCAGGACCGCCCGCGGTCCGCACGACCCGCTGACCGTACGGGCGGTGGTCGTGACCGGGGGTGTGCTGGTCGTGATCGGGGTCGCCTTCGGCTACACCGGCGAGTTCTACCGGCTGACCGCCGCCACCTACCTGGCCCTCGGCGCCGCCGCGTTCCTCCCGGTGGTGCTCGCCTTCCTCGGCCACCGGCTGCGCCCACCGACACACGAGCTGTGGGGGCGCTACCGGGGAGAGATGATGCTGTTGTTCAGCAGTGACCAGGAGCGCCAGTTCGGCCAGCTCACCCGGGCGCTGCGCCGGGCACAGGAGGTCGCACGCTACGGCGGCGTGGCCGAACCGCTGGTCACCTCGTCCCCGCCCTGGGAACCTCCGCCCCGCTGACCGATCGGCCGCCGAGCGCCCTGGTCAGGCCAGGTCGCGGGCGATGGCGGCGATCCGTTCGAGGGACTCCGCCGGGCTCATCGCCGCCCGCTGCAGTCCCTCGAACGTCATCAGGTGCGAGGTCACCGACTCCGGATGGTCGAGTACGTCCTCCAGCCCGGTGCTCTCCAGGTAGACCGCGTCGGTCTCCTCCGAGCCGGCGAAGCAGACGATCACGAACTGGCCGAGCGGGGTGTAGATGGTGGAGGTGAACGGCAGCACCTGGATCGTGATGTGCTCCACCTGGGCGAGCCGTACCAGGTTGAGCAGTTGCTCACGGATCACCTCACGACCACCGGTCTGCCGGTGCAGGGTCGCCTCGTCGAGCACCACGTCGATGGTGGGCGGCTCGGGTCGGTCGAGCACCTCGCGCTGGCGGCGCAGGCGCAGCGCCACCGACGCCTGCGCCTCCGCCGCGTCGTTGAAGTTCGGGATCACGGACTGCACCACGGCCTGCGCGAACGCCTCGGTCTGGAGCAGCCCGGGCATGCCGACCGACTGGTAGAAGCAGAGCCGGGAGGCCTCCGCCTCAAGTCCGATGTATGCGTAGTAGGCCGGTGGCACGCTGTCGCGGTACTGCGACCACCAGGTGCGCTGCCGGGCCACCCTGGCCAGGTCCACCAACTTCGCCACCTGCGCCGGGTCGGTGACCTGGTAGTGGTGCAACAGGGCCTTGACGTCGTTGGTGGAAATGGAGACGTAGCCGGACTCGATCCGGATCAGCTTGGACAGCGACCAGTCCATCGCGACGGCCACCTGCTCCTGGGTGAGTCCGGAGGCCTCGCGGGCCCGACGGATCGCCGAGCGGAGCCTGCGTCTGCCCACCGTCGGGCCAAATGCCGTGGTCATCAGACTCTCTCTGTCAACGGCAGACCGGCGGCTGGGCGAGGGGTCGCCGTGCCGGTGTCGTCAGGATGCCACCTGGCCATCCGCTACATACCAGATGGGCGGGCTATCGAGCAGGCTACACCGGGCGCGCAAACGAATACCAGAGCATTGCAGCGGCCCGCGACCGGCCGGTAGCCGTCAGTATAAGCAACAAGTGAAACACCATAATGTACGCAATTCCGGGCTATCCGCCTCGCTGGCCGACCGGTATCGTCTCCTCGTCGCGGCACCCGCCGTGCAAGGTAACGGGTCGCAAGGAGGACGCATGTCGCAGCCGGGTCCCGTCACGGGTACGTGGCGGAAGAGCACTCGATGCGAATCGCAGAAATGCGTAGAGGTATCCGAGGTCACGGCCGGAATGGCGGTCCGCAACTCCACCGACCCGGACCGCTACGTGGTCTTCCCCGCAACCGCCTGGCAGGCCTTCGTGGACACCGTCCGCGCCCGGGAGTTCGGCCACCGCTGACCGCCCACCCGGCCGCCGGTACGGCGTACCGCGGAGGTGCCGGTGACCCGTGGAGCGGGTGGATTCACGTACGCGCTCACGCTTCACTCAGGATCGGCGCCTTCTGCGGCCGGGTCCACCGTGCGACATTGGATCGACGTGGAACGTCACGCCCCGACGTCGACACCCGCCCCACCGGTCCTTTGCCGCGGACCGGTCGGCCGGACGGCGGGCGGTTCCACTCCGCCGTGCGGGAGGGGCGCCCGCGGTCGTGATCGACCCGGGGGTCAGCCGGCGACGGTCTGCGGCTGCGGCTGCTCCTCCCGTACCTGCGCGGCGATCCGGCGGCGCACCACCCGTTCGGCGTAGAACGACACGAACGGGACGGTGCCGGCGAGCATCACCAGCAGCATCTGGCCGAGCGGCCACTTCGCCCGGCGGGTCACGTCGAACGCGGCCACCAGGTAGATCATGTACAGGAAACCGTGCGCCGGACCGATCGTCTCGACCACCACCGGCTCGTCCCAGCCGTACTTCAACGGCATCCCCACGATGACCAGCAGGATCAGTACGACACCTACGACGTAGGCGATCACACGGTATCGGGTCAGGGCTGCGCCCACTTCGTTCCGTTCCTTCCTACCGGCCGGGGCCGGGGTAGTCGCCGGGCCGGGCGCCCGGATTCGCGTTCAACCACGCCAGGTAGTGGTTGTACTCGCTCAGTTCGGGATCGCTCTCCTGCGCCGGCACCAGCACCCGGGCGGTACGCGCCGAGCGGACCGGTCGCCGTACGCCGGGAGTGCCGGCCGGCGGCGGTGCCGGCGCGGTCGGCTCGGCCCGGTCCCCGCCGCGCAGGGTGTGCCGGGCCTCGCGGATCCAGAGGAAGATCACAAAACCGGCGAAGATCGGCCACTCGACCGCGTACGCCCAGCTCAGCGTGTTGCCGGCCGCCGCCCGGCTGATCTGCCACCAGCCGAGCGCCATGAACCCGGCCACGAGCGCGATGGTGAGCACGTGGCGGCCTATCCACGCCGGTGTCCACAACCGTCTCATGGGTCTAGAGCGTACCGGCGGCCGAGCGGCTTCTCCGACGAGGCGTCGTAGTTCGCGCTCACCGCCGAGTGTTTGGGGTGTCCCCACGGTGGGCATCCGTCCAGTCGCCAACCCAGTCGAGCAACCGGGGGCGACAATGACCGAATCAGCACGCGGTGCCCAGTTCGGGGTGCCCGGACCCGTCGACGACAGTCCCGAGCAACGGGTCGGGGAGTGGGACGGCGACCACGCCGCCAATCGTGCGACGGTGCCCGCCGACTTCGTCGTGGAGACCGGCGACCTCGGCATCGACCCGGCCGAACTCGGTGACGAGGACCTGATCCGGGAGCTGCACAGCCTGCACCGGACCCGGCTCGACACGCTCCGGCACGCCGCGGACACGGCCCTCGCGAACCACCTGCGCCGTACCGCCGAGTTGGAGACCGAGTACCTCAGCCGGCATCCCGGCCGCGAGGTCGACCCGGCCCGGCTCCGGAACGGCGACTGAGGTGGCGGCACACGCGGAGCGGGGAATGTCCGCGCCACCCGAGGTGGTCTTCAACACCGCGACCGACCCCGACCGGGTGGACGCCTGGCTGCCGGCACCGCTGCGCCGCGACGGCGGCACGCCCGCCGGGGTCACCGAGGCGCTCGGGGCCCACTGGCGGACCAGCGGCTCGCCGACCTGGTCGGCCCGGCTCCAGGTCCGACCCACCGATGCCGGCGGGGCCAGCGTACGACTGGAGCTGGAGTCCGACCCGCCGGACCAGGGACTCGACCGGCTCGCCGACGAGTCGCTGACCAACCTGGCCCGCGAGGTCGCGGACAACCTGACCGCCGGCTGACCGGCACCCGAAACTGCTGCACCACGACCGATCGAGGGAGTCGGCAATGACTGTTCGGGACAGGGTCGAGCGGCTACGCCGGGCGTACGCGCCACACGAGCACCGGCCGCTCGGCGGTTACCTGGTGGCGCTCGGTGCGTACGCCGGGGTGACCGCCGGGCTGACCGGAGTGGTACGGGCCACCCGTACGCCGGTGCCGGCCGCCCCGTCGACCAAGGACGTCGTACTGCTCGCCATCGCCACCCACAAGCTCAGCCGGCTGCTCACCAAGGACGCCATCACCAGCCCGCTGCGCGCCCCGTTCACCAGCTACGACCGGCCGATCGGCAGCGGGGAGGTGATGGAGCAGGTACGCGACCAGGGCAGCAGCACCCGGCACGCCCTCGGTGAGCTGCTGAGCTGCCCGTTCTGCCTGGCGGTCTGGGTGGCCACCGGCCTGACCGGCGGGCTGGTCCTCGCCCCTCGGCTCACCCGCCTGGTCGCCACCGCGCTGACCGCGGTGGCCGCCTCCGACTTCCTCCAGTTGGCGTACGCCACCGCGCAGCAGGCCGCCGAGGGTGGCGGCCACCCGCACTCGGCCGACCCCGAACCGGACTCACCCGCGTCGAGCTGACTCGGCTGGAGGCGGGTACGCGGGCGCGGGTCAGGTCGGGGTGCCGCCCAGCAACTCGGCCGCCTCGTCGTCGGCGTACTCGCCCTCGGGCATCGCGGTGATCCTGGTCAGCAACTCGGCGGGGAGGTCGGCGGCGACCGCGCGACGGTGGATCTCGCCCTGGGTGAGCCGTTCCTGACCGTCGTAGAGATCGTCGAGCAGGTCGTCGAGCGCGGGGCGGAGCGGATCGTCGGTCACGCAGCCCAGCTACCCCGCGCGAGGTGGGTCAAACACCCCGATGGCGGACTACCGCCGCGCCGGTACGCCCCGGTGGCGGCAGTGACATGAGCCACAGCGGCGGATGGAATCCCGGGCGGGGTCGGCTCGTTGTGATGACTGTCGGTGTGACCAGTGTCCCCGGGCCTCACCTAACTGCCTTCGCGGAATACCGTTCGGCTGGAGCCGCGTCGTGCCACTCGCCGAGAGGCGACCTGCACACCGACACCCGCGCCGCCCATGGCACCAGCCGTGGGCGGCGTATTTTCTTGCACTCCACCCTTTTTCTCGCACTCCACCCCTTCCGAACCTCGGTTCCACCCGTGCCGCCCACGACGGGTGTCGTGGGCGGCATCGTGGGCGGCCTCCCCAGGCGTGGTCGGCGAGGGACGCGGGACCAGGTCAGTCGGGTACGGGCACAGCGGCGCTCGGCGCGAACCGTCCGTTGCTCAGTCGCAGGGTCACCACCGCACCGGCGACCGCCCGGGTGCCGGGATCGGTATCGACGACCACGCCCTGCGGGCAGTCCGAGTCGACCCGGTCCGGATGCACCGCCACCCGGAAGCCGGCCGCCCGCAGACGCTCCGTCGCCTGCTGCGCCGTGACGCACTTCAGCACCGGGAGAGGCAGCTCGGGCAGGCCCATCAGGGTTGCCGTGGCCTTCGGGAAGTCGCGTACCGGTTTGCCGGTCATCGCGTCGGCGAGGGTCTGCGAGACCGCCGGAACCACCACCTCGCGCGGCATCCCGGCGGTGCCTCCGGGCCAGTCCGGATCGCCCAGCATGCCGGCGACGGTGAGCGCGGTGGTCGTCTCCACCACCGAGGCGGTACGGCGGCCGTCCGTGGTGCCGGTCTTGCCGGCCACCGGGTGCCCGACGAGCTGGCGGGCCTCGCCCGCGGTCGACTCCCGGCACCGGTTCGCGGTCGACGTGTCGCCGACCGGGCACCGGGCGGCGTCGACCGCCGCGTACGCGATCTCGGGGCGGACCGCGCGCCGACAGCGAGGCCGCACCGCGTCGAGCTGGCTGCCGGTCCGGTCCTGGATCTCCTGCACCGGCGTGGGTGCGCAGTACCGGCCCCCGGCGGCCAGGGTCGCGTACGCGTTGGCCAGCTCCAGCGGGGTGGTCGCCGACACGCCCAGGGTGAACGCGCCCCACCGGTCGGCCGACTTCGGGTCGTTCGCCAGTGCCGCGTCCTCCCGCGCCCGGAACCCGATCCCGAGCCGCCTGGCCACGTCCACCACGTTCGCCGCACCGACCCGTTCGGTCAGCGGCACGAAGTAGGTGTTGACCGAGGAACCCATCGCGGTCCACATGTCGTGCTTGCCGGCCACCTTCTCGTCGTAGTTGCTCGGGCAGTACCGCCGCGTACCCGGGCAGGCCGCCGGACTGCCCGGCTCGACGGTGTACGACGACTCGTACCGCGGCGGTGCGTCGAACGAGTACGACAGCGGGATGCCCCGTTCCAGGGCGGCCACCACGGTGAAGATCTTGAAGGTGGAGCCGGCCTGGTACCCGGCGACGTCCGCACCGCCGGTGAGCAGCGGATTGGTCGTACGCGGGTAGGTGCCCCTGACCCCGGCCGCGGCCTTCGCCGGATCGGTGGCCGGGCCGTTGGTCGGCTCCGCCGGGTCGTCCAGGGCGTAGTCGCGGTTCGCGGCCAGTGCCCGTACCCGCCCGGTGCCGGGCTCGACCGCGGCCAGCATCAGCGCCTGCGACGCCCCGGTCGGCAGCTCCCGCTCGACGTTGCGGTGTGCCGCCTCCTGGGTGGGCGCGTCCAGGGTGCTGACGATCCGGTACCCGCCGCCCTTCAACCGCCGTTCCCGGTCGTACTCGGTGCTGCCGAACGTCTCCTGGTCCAGCCACCAGCGGTAGAAGTAGTCGCAGAAGAAACCCCAGTCCTGCTTGCCGGTGACCGAGCAGCCGTTCGCCGCCACCCGCCCCTGCACCGCCAGCGGCACCGCCCGCGCCGCCGTCGCGTCCGCCTCGCTGATCGCCCCGGTCTCGACCATCTGCCCGATCACCCAGTTGCGCCGGTTCAGCGTCTCGGCCGCACCGCGCCCGGTGGTGTCCAGCGCGTTGTAGAAGCTCGGCGACTTCACCAGCCCGGCCAACATGGCGGCCTCCGGCACGGTCAGCTCGCGGGGCTGCTTGCCGAAGTAGAACCGGGCCGCGGCCGAGACGCCGTACGTGCCGTTGCCGAACGGGGCCAGGTTCAGGTAGCGCCGCAGGATCTCGTCCTTGCTCAGGTGCACCTCCAGCAGCGACGCCAGGCGCATCTCCCGCAGCTTGCGCGCCTTGGTGTCCTCGCTGGCCGCGACGACCGCCTGCGGATCCGACGCCGAGTAGGTGGCGGTCATCCGTACCACCTGCATGGTCAGCGTCGACGCACCCTGCCGGCCGCCGACGCTGTTGGCGACCAGCGCCCGCAGGAAGCCCCGTACGTCGATGCCCCGGTGCCGGTAGAACCCGTGGTCCTCGGCCGCGATGATCGCGTCGCGCATCGCCGGGGCGACGTCGGCGAGCGCCACGTCCTGGCGGTTCTCGTCGAAGAACACGGCCAGCGGCGTACGGCCGTCGGCGGCGAACACCCGGCTCGCCTGCGGCGCCTCGCTCACCCGCAGCTCGACCGGAAGGGTCTCGAACGCCTCCAACCCGGCCTTCGCCGCCAGCCCGGTGAACGCCAGACCGGGGAACGCCAACGCGGCGACCAGCACCCCGGCGGCCAGGCCGGCGACCAGCATCATCCCGATCCTGATCAGGAGGACCTGCCGGGGCGTGCGCGTGCGGACTTGTCGGTGCGCGGACATTCGACACCACCTTCGGGTACGACCGGACCTTCGGGTACGACGGGCAGCAGGCAGCCCTGACCAGTAGATCGGCCGGGGGGACCGGTGGTGGCCGACGCGGCCAGGATCCCCCGAAGGGGATCGCGATTGCCCCGACCGGCGGCGCGGCGCCGGCCCCCGCGCGGATGATCCGGCAGTTCGCTCGACCACCTGTGCCGTGGCGGCGTCCGGATCGGATAGCGTCGTCTCCATGCCCGAGACCGGTTACCCCTGGCCGATCGAAACCACCCGGCTGGACAACGGCCTGCGTGTGGTTGTCAGCGAGGATCGCACCGCCCCCGTGGTGGCGGTCAACCTCTGGTACGACGTCGGGTCGCGACACGAACCCGACGGCCAGACCGGCTTCGCCCACCTCTTCGAGCACCTCATGTTCGAGGGCTCGGTGAACGTGGCCAAGACCGAGCACATGAAGCTTATCCAGGGCTCCGGCGGCTCGCTCAACGCGACCACCAACCCGGACCGGACCAACTACTTCGACACGGTGCCGGCCGAGCATCTGGCGTTGGTGCTCTGGCTGGAGGCCGACCGGATGGGCGGGCTGGTGCCGGCGCTGACCCAGGAGACGCTGGACAACCAGCGCGAGGTGGTGAAGAACGAGCGGCGCCAGCGGTACGAGAACGTCCCGTACGGCGACGCCTGGCTGCGCCTGCTGCCGCTGCTCTACCCGCCGGGGCACCCGTACCACCACTCCACGATCGGGTCGATGGGCGACCTGAACGCGGCCGACCTGGCCACCTTCCAGAACTTCCACACCACCTACTACGCGCCGAACAATGCGGTGCTGACCGTCGTCGGCGACACCTCGGCCGCCGAGGTCTTCGCGCTGGCCGAGCGGTTCTTCGGCGGGCTGAAGCCGCGGGCCGACATTCCGCCCGCACCGGACGGGCTGGTGGTGCCGGCGACCGGCGTACCGGCGACCGAGACGGTGTACGCCGACGTACCGGCGCCGCGGGTCTACCTGGCCCACCGCACGTACCCGTTCGGCACCCCGGAGTACGACGCGGTGACGGTCCTCGGCTACCTGCTCGGCAACGGCCGGGGCAGCCGCCTCTACCAGCGGCTCGCCGACGGGGCCCGGCTCGCGCAGCCGGACAACATCGGCTCGTACGGGGTCGACCTGGCGCACGCGCCGGCCCCCCTGATCATCACCGCCACCGCCCGCCCCGGAGTCTCCGCCGACGAACTGACCGCCGGGCTGACCGAGGTGGTCGACGAACTCGCCGACGGCGGGGTGACCGGGGCCGAACTCGACCGGGCCCGCGCCCTGCTGACCACCGCCTGGTGGCGTTCGCTGTCGACGGTCGACGGCCGGGCCGACACCCTCGGCCGGTACGCGCTCCAGTTCGGTGACCCGGCCCGCGCGGCCGACCGGCTGCCGGCCTGGCTCGGTGTCGGTGCCGACCAACTGGCCGAGGTGGCCGCCGAGGTGCTGCGTCCGGCCGACCGGGTGACCCTGACCTACCTGCCGGAGGAGAAGGCATGACGCTCATCGCTGACCGTCCGGAGACGGGCGAGCCGCGCCCGTACCGCTTCCCCCAGGTGGTGCGGCGGACGGTGGCCGGCGGTGAGGTCGTCGCCGCCCACCTGCCCGGGCACAACCTGGCCGCCGCCACGCTGCTGCTCGACGCGGGCGCCGGCCGGGAGCCGCTCGGCCGCGAAGGGCTCGGCGGGGTGCTGGCCAAGGCCCTCGAAGAGGGGACCGCCCAGCGGGACTCGTCCGCGTACGCACTGGCGCTGGAGGGGCTCGGCACCGAGCTGAGCATCGGCAGCGACTGGGACGCCTTCCAGGTCGGGGTCCAGGTGCCGGCACGCCGGCTGCTGGCCGCGGTGACCCTGATGGCCGAGGCCGTCCGGACGCCCAGGCTCGACGCCGCCGACATTATTCGGGTACGCGACGACGAGGTCACCGCGCTGCGGATGTACTGGGCCAACCCCGGCCCCCGGGCCGATGCCGCGCTGCGGGCCGACCTGTTCGGCGCCGACCAGCGGCACGGCCGACCCATGGACGGCGACCCGGATTCGGTGGCCGCGGTCGACGTCGACGACGTGACCGCGTTCCACGCCGACTGGCTGCTCCGCCCCGGCACCCTGCTGGTCGCCGGTGACCTGGACAAACTCGACCTCGACGCGCTCGGCGAGGCGGCCTTCGCCGGTGCCTCCGGTGCCCCGGCGCCGGTCGACCCGCCGATCGAGGTCGCGGTACGCGACCAGCGGCGGATCATCGTGGTGGACCGGCCCGGTTCGGTGCAGTCGACGCTGCGCCTCGGACACCCCGGACCGCACCGCGCCCACCCGGACTACGTGCCGATGACCCTGGTCGGCACCGTGCTCGGCGGGGCGTTCACCTCCCGGCTGAACCACCTGCTGCGCGAGGTACGCGGCTACACCTACGGCATCCGTTCCGACTTCGGCCTGTCCCGGCGATTCGGCCGGTTCGTGGTCGCCGGAAACGTACAGACGGCGGTGACCGCGCCGGCTCTGGTGGACGCGATCGGCGAGATCACCCGTACGGCGGTCGAGGGCGTGACCGAGCCGGAGTTGGCGGTCGCCCGGTCCTGGCGGGCTGGTCAGCTCTCGGTGGAGTTGCAGTCGCCCCGGGCCATCGTCGGCGCCCTCGGCACCCTGGTGCTGTACGGGCTGCCGGACGACTACCACGCGACGTTGCGTACCCGGTTGTTGGACGCGACCGAGGCGGAGGTGTCGGCGGCGGCCGCCACCCACCTGCACCCGAACGGGTTGACCCTGGTGGTGGAGGGCGACGCGGCGCTGATCCGGGACGAGATCGCGGCGACCGGGCTCGGTGAGGTGGTCGACGCAGGGCAGTAGCCCGAACGTGTCGTGCGCCGGAGCCGGTCAGCGGGAACGCTGGCCGGCTTCCGTCGTCCTGTTGCCCGTGCCGACCCGGGCGCCGTCCTGCTCGGGCGCCTGCCTCGGCCGAGGTGTGCCGGCCGGGTCGGTCGTACCGGTGTCGGTCGTCCCGACGGGTCGGGACGGCCCGGTCGGGTCGACGGGTCCGGCGGGTGGCTCGTCCGGCCCGCCGGGATCGGTCGGTGGACCGGTCGGGCCGGCGGGTCCGGTGGTCGGACCGATCGGTGGCGGCGTGTGCGGGCCGCCCGGGTCCGAACCGGGGGCGGCCGGGCCGGCCATTCGTGCCCGGCGTGCGGCCCACCAGCGTTCACCCGCGCCGACCAGCAGGAACACCCCCACCACGTAGGCCCAGCCGACCAGCACGTCGATCACGTAGTGCTCGCCGGTGTAGACCAGGGTGAAGGTCATCGCCAGCGGGTACGCCAGCAGCAGCGGCCACCACCGGCGCTTCACCGACGGCAGGAAGAAGAGCACGACAAAGAGCGCGAACGCGGTGTGCAGCGACGGCATCGCGGCCACCGGGTTCGAGGCGAGCTGGAGCACGTTGAGCGTGTTGCCCGCGCCGTGCAGGCCGAACTCCTGCCAGCCCCGGTTCGAGATCCGGGCCACCTCGACCGGGAGGAAGCCCTCCACCGAGGCCCACCACGGCGGCGCCGCCGGATAGACGAAGTACGTGATCAGCCCGGCCAGGCTCAGCGCGAACCAGCGGCGCATGAAGGCGGCCCAGCGCGGGCGCGACTTCAGCCAGAGCACCACGGCGGCGGCCAGCGCGGCGACGAAGTGGGAGAAGTAGACGAAGCTCGCGAGTACGTCGTACCAGCGCACGTCGGGGTGGTAGAGGTGCTGCTGCAACCAGATCGTCGGGACCACGCCCCCGGTCGCCCAGCCGAACATCCACTCGTCGGCGTGGATCAGCTCGGTGACGTGCGGGTCGAAGTAGTCGTCGGCGAAGCCACGGGAGACGTTGTAGATCGCGAGCAGGATCACCACCGGCAGCCAGTCCCGTACGAAGACCAGGTGCTGTCGCCACGGCAGGTGGATGCGCCAGGCGACGGTCGCGGCCCAGAGCCAGAAGAAGGCGTAGAGCGGGTCGGTGGGCAAGCCGATCAGGAGCCAACCGGCCACGAAGGCGGCGATCCAGACCGCCATCGCCCCGGCCCGCCGCAGACGCAGCTCAGCGGCGGTGCGCTCGGGGGCGGACCCGGCCGGCGACCCGGACGCTTGCTTCCTCCTCATGGCGACCCAGGCTAGCCGCCCGGTCTGATCGGGACCGACGCCGGGGCGGGATGTCCGAGATGGGACGAGCAGGCCGGCGGAGGAATTTTCTGGACGGCGGCCAGTATTGTGCGGCGAATGGAATCGCTGACCGCCCGCGGTCGCCTGGTCCGGGTGGTGGTGACCCTGGTCGGCGCTGGCCTGTTGTTGGCCGGGACGCTGGTCGGCTCGGACGACAACTTCCCGTTCGGTCCGTTCCGCATGTACGCCACCACCGACCGGCTCGACGCCCCGGTGGCCGAGGCGCTGGTGCTGGCCCGGGACGCGGTCGGGGACGAACTCGTGCTGACCGAGCGGGAAACCGGTATCCGGCGGGCCGAGATCGAGGGGCAGCTGAGCCGGTTCGCCGCCGACCCGACCCGGTTGAGCCTGGTCGTGGACGCGTACCACCGGCGCAACCCGGACCGGCCGGCGCTGGAGACCGTCTCGATCGTGATCCGCCGGCACTCGATGACCGACGGTCGGCCGACCGGGGTCGACACCGACGAGACCGTGGTCAACTGGCAGGTGACCCGGTGAGGCGGGTCGGCGACTGGCTCACCACGCCGGTGCCGCTGGGCCGGGTGGCGGCATTCCGTACGGTGGTCTACCTGCTGGTGGCCGCGGACATCGTCTTCTTCACCGGTTGGCTGCGGGGCCGGACCGCGGTCTCCGGCGAGCTGTACGCGCCACTGCTGGTCGGCCGGATGATGCCGCTGCCGACCCCGAACGCGGCCCTGGTCACCACGCTGTTCTGGGTGCTGCTGGCGGCCACGCTCGCCGCTGCCACCGGGCGGGCACCCCGACTGCTCGGCTGGACGGTGCTGGCCCTCTACTTCGAGTGGCTGGTCATCGCGTTCAGCTACGGCAAGGTCGACCACGACCGGTTCGGCATCCTGGTCGCCCTGGCCGTCCTGCCGACCGTCGGCCGGGCCCGGCACGGCGACCTGACGCCCAGCGCCAAGGCCGGTTGGGCGCTGCGGGCCACCCAACTCGCGGTGATCGCGACCTACTTCCTGGCCGCCTGGGCGAAGCTGCGCTTCGGTGGGCTCGACTGGCTCACCGGCGCCACCCTGGCCCGTGCGGTGATCCGGCGCGGCACCTTCGCCAGCGACTGGCTGCTCGACGTGCCCGTACTGCTCACCGTCGGGCAGTTCGGGATCATGGCGTTCGAGCTGACCAGCCCGCTGGTCTTCGTGCTGCGCGGTCGGGCTCGGTACGCGATGATCGGCTTCTTCTACGTCTTCCACGCGGTGACCTGGTCGGCGATCACCATCTCCTTCATGCCGCACCAGGCGGCGATGACGAGCTTCCTGCCGCTGGAACGGGTCCGTCCGGTGCTCTGGGTCCAGCAGCGCCTCGCCGGCCGGTCGAGAAGCCCCTTCGGCCGCGGCGCCGACCCGCTCGGCATACCGGTCTCCCCGGCCGGGCCGGTGGTACCCGTGTCCCCGGCCGGGCCGGTGACGTCGGTCGCACCGCCGTCCGGCGACCCGCCGCCGGTGGGGGCGGTGACCGGGGCCGGCGACCCGGGGCCGCCGCACGTCGAGGACACCAGCGGGACCGGTGGTGCGGCAGGTGGCGGTGGTGCGGATCGGGCCGGCGGTGGGAACTGAGTGCCGTGCGGGCCGATCTTCTGGGTAGCCTCACAGGCATGAGGATTGGCATTGTGGGCGCGACCGGCCAGGTCGGCGGCGTCATGCGGCAGGTGCTGGCGGACCGGCGGTTCCCGGCGGAGCAGGTACGGTACTTCGCCTCGGCGCGTTCCGCCGGCCAGGCACTGCCCTGGGGCGACACCGAGGTCACCGTCGAGGACGCGTCAACCGCGGACTACCGCGGACTGGACATCGTGCTCTTCTCCGCCGGTAAGGGGACTTCGCGCGAACTCGCCCCACGGGTCGCCGAGGCCGGCGCGGTGGTGATCGACAACTCCTCGGCCTGGCGGATGGACCCGGGCGTGCCGCTGGTGGTCGCGGAGGTCAACCCGCAGGCCGCGGCCGTACGCCCGAAGGGCATCATCGCCAACCCGAACTGCACCACGATGGCGGCGATGCCGATCCTGCGCCCGCTGCACGAGGAGGCCGGGCTGGTCAGCCTGGTCGTCGCCACGTACCAGGCGGTCTCCGGTGCCGGTCTGTCCGGCGTCGCCGAGCTGGACGAGCAGGTACGCAAGGTAGCCGAGCAGGCCAGCGCCCTGACCTTCGACGGGTCGGCGGTCGACTTCCCGGCGCCCCGCCAGTTCAGCCAGCCGATCGCGTACAACGTGCTTCCGCTCGCCGGCTCGATCGTCGACGACGGGTCGGGCGAGACCGACGAGGAGCAGAAGCTGCGCAACGAGAGCCGCAAGATCCTCGACATCCCCGGGCTGCTGGTCTCCGGCACCTGCGTACGGGTGCCGGTGTTCACCGGCCACTCGTTGCAGATCAACGCCCGCTTCGCCCGTCCGATCAGCCCGCAGCGTGCGGTGGAACTGCTCGCGACGGCGCCGGGCGTGGCGCTGGAGCAGGTGCCGACCCCGCTGAAGGCGGCCGGTCAGGACCCGACCTACGTCGGTCGGATCCGGGCGGACGAAACCGTCGAGCACGGGTTGGCCCTCTTCTGCTCCAACGACAACCTGCGCAAGGGCGCCGCCCTCAACGCGGTCCAGATCGCCGAGCTGCTGGCCGCTTCCGCGGCCTGAGCAACGTACGTCGGAAGGTCGCCGGTCAGTGTCGCCCGGCGGCCGCCCGGGACAGGGGAGAAGACATGGCTGATGACCGGTTCGACGAAGCGCTGCTCGACCTGCTGGGCAGCCGACCGTACGGGGTGCTGGCGACCATCAAGCGCGACGGCCAACCCCAGCTCTCCAACGTCGTCTACCACCTGGACCGGGAACGGGACCTGATCCGGGTTTCCGTCACCGACGGCCGGGCCAAGACGGCCAACCTCCGGCGGGACCCCCGGGCCAGCCTGCACGCCACCTCTCCCGACGGCTGGGCGTACGCGGTCGCGGAGTGCGGTGCCGAGTTGGCGCCGCCGGCCGCCGACCCGTACGACGCCACGGTGGAGGAACTGGTCGACCTCTACCGCTCGATCAGCGGCGAACATCCGGACTGGGACGACTACCGGCGGGCGATGGTGGCCGATCGGCGGCTGGTGCTGCGGCTGACCGTTCGGCGGGTCTACGGCATCCCGCCCCGGGGGTGACCCGCGGCCCGTTCGCCGACCCGGGATACCGCCGGAATGCTCTCTTGTCGCGTGGCGCCGTCGCAGGAATGCTCTCTTGCCGCTGATCGGGGATCAGGGCCCGATCCCGCTCCTACCATCGGGCAATGGTGCATCTCGATGCGATCCGATCCGCAGCCCGGTCAATCACTCCGAAGTGGACCGACCGGATCGGCGAACTTGTCTCGTGTGAATCACCGCCCGGGGCGCTGCCCCAGCTGACCGCCTGCGCCGACCTGCTCGCCGGTTGGGGCGAGGCGGTCCTCGGCCGTCCCGCCCAGCGTCTGCTCCGCGACGGTCTACCCCACCTGTTCTGGCCGGCCGAGCAGCAGAAGGTGCTGCTGCTCGGACACTTCGACACCGTCTGGCCCGAGGGCACCATCCGGGAGTGGCCCTACCGGGTGCGGGACGGTATCGCCACCGGACCCGGCGTCTGCGACATGAAGGGCGGCATCGCCCAGCTCTTCGCGGCGCTGTCCCTGGTCACCGACCCCTCCGCGGTCGGGGTGCTGCTCACCTGCGACGAGGAGACCGGCTCGGTCACCTCGCGAGCACTGATCGAGGAACAGGCCCGGCGTTCAGGCGTGGTGCTGGTCTGCGAACCGTCCACCGAGGACGGTGCGCTGAAGGTGGCCCGCAAGGGCGGGTCGGTCTACCGGGTCGAGGTCCGGGGCCGGGCCGCACACGCCGGGGTGGAGCCGTTCCGGGGGATCAACGCCACCATCGAGCTGGCCCACCAGGTGCTGGCCGTACAGGCGCTGGCCTCCGTACCGGACGGTACGACGGTGACGCCGACCGTGGCCAGCGCCGGCACCACTACCAACACGGTGCCCGAGTCGGCCACCTTCTGCGTCGACGTACGGTCCTGGAGCCGGGCCGAGCTGCACCGGGTGGACCGGATGATGCACCGCCTGGTACCCCGGCTGGCCGAGGCCGGGCTGACCCTGGGCGGGGGCCTCAACCGGTACCCGATGACCCAGGCGGTGGCGCTGCCGCTGCTCGCGGTGACCCGGTCCGCGGCCGTCGCGATCGGCCTGGAACCACCGGTGGGTGTCTCCGCCCCCGGTGCCTCGGACGGGAATTTCACCGCCGCGCTCGGCGTACCCACCCTGGACGGACTCGGCGCGGTCGGTGGATATCCGCACGGCCGGGGGGAGTACATGGACCTGCGGCGGGTGCCGGAGCGGGTGGCGATGCTGACCGCGCTGGTCGAGCGGCTGCTGGTCGGGCCGCTGCCGCCGCACCTCCCACCCGCCGCGCTGGACACACCGGCCGGACCCGACGCGTCGGTCCTGGTCGATGCGCCGGCCGGACCCGACGCGTCGGTCGGGCTGGACGTGCCGGCCGGGCAGCCCGGCTGAAAAACCCGCGGTTCGGTTCGGCGACATCGACGCGCCGAGTCGCCCCCGGACCCGTCAGTCTGCCTAGGATCGGAGCACCAACTGCTGTCCGCCGCTCCGGGTCCGGCGGACCGGGCCAACGCCGTTCGTGACGCTCGGCGAACAGCTCGCCGAGCGCCCGGCGAAGGTGGGCGCGGGTATGACCGGCACGGCCGAAGTTCCAGTGGAGCACCCCACCGCCGGTCCGAGGTTCGGGGTCGAGGAGGAATTCCTCGTGATCGACCCGGAGACCCGGGAGGCGGTGCCGCAGGCGGAGGCGGTGCTGCGACGGGCGAAGGCGGAACTCGGCGAGCGGGTCGGCGGCGAGATCACCACGTTGCAGGCCGAGACCAAGACGACACCCTGCCACGACGTGGCCGAGCTGCACCGGCAACTGGTCGAGGGCAGGGCCGTACTCGGTGCAGCCGCGGCGGCCGAGGGACTGCGGGTGATGGCGAGCGGCAGCGCGGTGCTCGGCGACGTGGTCCCGCCGCCGATCGTCTCCGGCGAGCGCCCGGCCCGGGGTACGGCGACCTTCCGGGGCCTGCACGACGAGGTGGCAATCTGCTCGGTGCACGTACACGTCGAGATGCCGGACCGGGACCGGGCGGCGCTGGTCAGCAACCACCTGCGGCCGTACCTGCCGGTGCTGATCGGGTTGACCGCGAACTCGCCGTACTGGGCGGGACGGGACACCGGGTACGCGAGTTGGCGCACCATCGCCTGGCACCGCTGGCCGGTCGCCGGGCCGCCGCCGTACTTCACCTCGGCCGAGCACTACGACCGGGTGGTGGACACCCTGCTCGACGCCGGTGCCCTGGTCGACCTGGGCACCCTGTTCTGGGACATCCGGCTGTCGGCACACCTGCCCACCCTGGAGATCCGGGTCGCCGACGTACCGGTCACCGCCGAGGAGTCCGCGCTGTACGCCGCCCTGGTCCGCGCGCTGGTCGTACGCGTGGGCACGGAGGTCGACCGGGGCGAGCCCGGACCGGTCGTCGCACCCGAACTGCTCCGGGTGGCCTACTGGCGGGCCGCCCGCGACGGGCTCGCCGGACACGGGGTCGACCCGCTCACCGGTGAGCTGCGCCCGGCGGTCGAGCTGGTCGACGCGCTCTTCCGGTACGTCCGGCCGGTGCTCGCCGAACAAGGCGACCTGCCGCTGGTCACCTCCTGGCTGGACGGGCTGCTCGGCTCCGCCGCAGACGGTGCGGTACGGCAGCGCCGGGCGGCGGCACGGCGTGACCGGCTCACCGACGTGGTGGACGACCTCGTCGCGCGGACCGTCCCGGAGCTGGTGAACGTCGACTGAGCACGCTCGCGGTGGGCAGCGGCGCCGGTCCGGGCGACCCTTGTCGGGTACGGCCATACACCCGGGGAGGCGTGGATGAGCACCACCCAGCAAGCCGCGACGAGACTGGTCGAGTCGACACGACGACCGCCGGTCGAGATGGTCCGCACCGCACAGGCGTACGCGGAGCAGATGGGTGCCCGCCGGTCGGTGCGCGACTTCTCGTCCGAACCGGTGCCGCCGGAGGTGATCGAGGCGGCGGTGGCCGCGGCGGCGAGCGCGCCGAGCGGAGCCAACCGGCAGCCGTGGCGGTTCGTGGTCCTCACCGACCCGGCCCGTAAGCGGCTGCTGCGGGACCGCGCCGAGGCGGAGGAGCGGGAGTTCTACGACCACCGGGCGTCCGAGGAGTGGCTGGACGCGCTCGCCCCGATCGGCACCGACTGGCGCAAGCCGTTCCTCGAGGTCGCGCCGGTGGTGATCGTCGTATTCGAGGTGCACCGGGGCGGGGAGGATCCCAAGCCGTACTACGTGAAGGAGTCGGTCGGCATCGCGGTGGGAATGCTGATCAGCGCGCTGCACCTGGCCGGGCTGGCGACGCTGACGCACACCCCCAGCCCGATGCGGTTCCTCAACGAGGTCTGCGAGCGACCGGCGCACGAGCGTCCGTACCTGGTGCTGCCGGTGGGTTACCCGGCCGACGGCGCGCGGGTGCCGGAGCTGACCCGCAAGCCGCTGGCCGAGGTGATGATCGAACGGTGAGTGGGATCAGCGCGGTTGTGCCTCCGGTACGAAGAGGTCGGCACCCAGGTGGGCCTGGAAGAACGCGTGCAGCGGGGCGACGTGCCGGTCCGGGCGGGTCCAGTGGGCGAGCAGGTCTTCCAGCAGGTGCCGTTCCTCCACGATGGATCCGTTGCGGTAGCGCCGCACGACCGGGTGGATGAAGGCACTCTCCGCGGCCCGGTCCGGTGACGGGTGCCGTTCGATCGCGAACACGTCCGAGTAGTCGTCCCGGCCCCAGCGCAGGGTGACCGTGTAGAAGTGCGGCGAGTCGCCGAACCGCTGCACCGCATAGTCCTCGGGCAGGTCCTGGTAGTGCCGGAACTCGCCGGTCCGCTCGTCACGTACCAGCACGTCGCAGAGGTATTCGAACTGGGTCCAGAGGGCCGAACTCCAGTTCAGCCGCTCCAGCGTGAGCGAGGTCAGTTCCTTCGGCTCGGCCGGCAGCACGTCGTACGGGAGCGGCACCTGACCGTACGACTCCTGCAGCAGCCGGGTGAGCGTACGCAGGTTGTAGCGGAAGCCGTCGATGAAGGCCGACGAGGCGCGCTTGAAGTCCCTGGCCTGGGCGATGGTGCCGGCGAAGTACAGCCCCGGCACGTTGGTCGACTGCCAGTCCGGGCCGGTCGCCGGCATCCGCCCGTTCGGGGCCAGCTCGGGGCGGCAGTTCGGGGCGAACACCGAGGTGTCCATCACGAACCCGGTGCAGCGGATCACCGAGTCGTACTCCAACAGTTCCCGTTCGCCGTCGGCGTGGGTGTAACTGATCTCGACCTCGTACGCGTCACCGGCCGGGCGGATCACGTCCACCGTGCAGTCGAGCACCGAGTGCAGGGTCTTGAACTGGTAGCTGTCGAGCAGCGCGCCGTAGTGGGTCCGTACGTTGCCGGGGTGCTTGGTGTTCCAGGCGAGCTGGAGCGGTCGGGGGCTGGCCAGGTGCACCATCGCCGCGTGGCCGAGGATCGCCGACGCGGTCTCGAACGCCGAGTTGCCCTTGCCCAGGATGAGCACCCGCTGGTCGGCGAAGGCGGCTGGATCGGTGTCGACGTCCTCGTACCCGATCGCGTGCTCGATCCCGTCGATCTGCGGTACGTAGGGAGTGGCCCACCCGGTGGCCACGATGACGCAGCCCGCCCGGATCAGCCCCCGGCTGGTCCGGACCAGGAACCCGGCGCCGGTACCGCCCGCGCCGCCGTCCTCCTCGACCGGCGCGTCCCCCTCCACCCGTTCGATCCGTTCGACGGCCTCGTCGAACCGGATCGCGAGGTGGTGTTCCCGCTGGAAGTCGTCGAGGTAGCGGACCAGGTCGTCGGCGTGCGGGAAGTAGTCGCTGCTGTAGTGCGGGAAATGCAACTCGGGCTTGTCGTTGAGCAGCGAGTTCCAGTCCCAGCGGAGCCGGATCTCGGGATCGTTGCTGCGGGTGTGCACCTTGTTGAGGGAGATCAACCGGCGGTGTCGGGGATAGTGCCGGAAGAAGTGCGCGGGCGCCGGCTCCCGTTCGAGCGTGACGTAGTCCGCGCCGACCTGTTGCAGGTAGTAGCTGAGCTGGATGCCGGCCGGGCCGCCACCGACGATCACGTACTGGTGCTGTTCCGGTTCCGTCGTGGATCCTGGGTCGGTCGGCTGGTGCTCGTAACGCCGCTCGCTGGTTCGGATCTCGGGCACGCCGTCATCCTCCTGTTGCTCACCGTCAGAGATCGACCATGGAGGATCCGGTCGAGCCTGTCAAACGTTGGTTTGGAAGGGGCCCTTCCCATACAAAAAGCGATAACAAGGGGCCCTTCCTGCCGTTTCAGGCGGGCGCTGTTTAATACCGATCATGAGTACGGACACAAGCGCTGACCTGCGAGTTGGCATTCTCGGTTACGGCATCGGCGGCCAGCGTTTCCATGCACCGCTGGTGGCGGCGACGCCCGGCCTGTCGGTCGCGGTGATCGTCACGAGTGACCCCAAGCGCGCCGCTCGGGCGCGGGCGGACTATCCACAGGCACAGGTGGTGCGCACCGCCGACGACCTGTTCGCGGTCGCCGGATCGCTGGACCTGGTGGTGGTGAGCACGCCGAACCGGACCCACGTGCCGCTCGCCCTGCGGGCCGTCGAGGCGGGGCTGCCGGTGGTGGTCGACAAGCCGTTCGCGCCGACCGCGGCGGACGCGCGTCAGGTGGTCGAGGCGGCGGCACGGGCCGGCGTCGGGCTGACGGTGTTCCAGAACCGGCGGCTGGACTCGGACTTCCTGACCGTACGCGGGGTGCTGGCGTCGGGGCGGCTCGGCAACGTCTACCGCTTCGAGTCCCGGTACGACCGCTGGGTGCCGACGCCGAAGGAGAACTGGCGCGAGTTCGGCGATCCGGCCGAGGCCGGCGGGCTGCTGTACGACCTCGGCGCGCACATCGTCGACCAGGCGCTGCAACTGTTCGGCCCGGTCGCCGAGGTCTACGCCGAACTCGACCGCCGCCGAGCGGGGGTGCAGGTGGACGACGACACCTTCGTCGCGCTGCGGCACGTCAACGGGGTGCGTACGCACCTGTGGGCGTCGGCGCTGGCCGGCACCCGCAACCCGCGCTTCCGGGTGCTGGGCGACCAGGGCACCTTCACCAAGTACGGGCTGGACGTGCAGGAGCCGCAGGTGCTCGCCGGTACCCGGCCGGGTGACCCGGGCTGGGGTGTCGAGCCGGCGGAGAATGCCGGAGTGCTGGGCGTGAACGACGACGTCGAGACCGTACCGACCGAGATCGGACGGTATGAGCTGTTCTACGCCGAGGTTCGGGATGCGCTGCTGGGCCGGGGCGAGTTCCCGGTCGACCCCGCCAGCGCGGTGGAGGGGCTGCGGGTGATCGAGGCCGCGTACACCTCCGCGACCGAGCGCCGGGTGGTCGTGCTCGACCACTGAGCCGGCGTCGGGTCCCGCTCGGCACCGTGCGGGCGTCAACCGGTCGGGTCACCTCTGTTACCCGGCGGCGGTCGCGGGTAGACGGCAACCGCCGACAGAGAGAGGAGCACCATGACGACCGTCGGAGAGTTCATGACGACCCGGTTGGTGACCATGGACGGCACCGACACGCTCACCGCCGCGGCCCAGGAGATGCGGGACAGCGCCATTGGCGATGTGATCGTGACCAGCGGGGACGCGGTGATCGGCATCGTCACCGACCGTGACATTACGGTACGCGGGGTGGCAGATGGGCTGGATGTCGGCAGTGCGACGCTCAGCCAGATCCTGAGCCACGATGTCGTCACGGTGACCCAGTACGACGACGCCGTGGCCGCCGCCGACCTGATGCGGACCTACGGCGTACGGCGGCTGCCGGTGATCGAGGAGGGCCGCCTGATCGGGTTGGTCTCGCTCGGAGACCTGGCGGTGGAGCGGGAGCCACAGTCCGTTCTCGCCGACATCAGCGCCGACGACCCGAACAACTAGAACACCCGTACCAAGAACGACAGGCCGTGACCGCGCCGATCCCCATCCCGGGACTCGGCGCGGTCACGTCACGCCCCCTCCCCCTCCCCCTCCGCCTGCAATGCGATCTTGCACTTGTGGTCGCGTACAAATCAGGACGAATAACCTGATCCGGGCGCCACAAGTGCAAGATCGGCGAGGAGAGCGAGGAGGGTGGGGGTGGGGTGGGGTGGGGTGGGCGGGGGGAACCTCATCCTTTGTGGGGGATGTGTGGTCACCGGGGGGTGGGCGACGCTGCGGAGACGTGGGCTACTCGTGCAGTACGGATGAGGGGGACCGATGGCAGATCCGACCGCCGACTTCTTCGACGGCCTCGGCCATCGCGGGCCGGAGCCGATGCTGACGAGGGTCCGGGGCACGGTCCGGTTCGACCTCGGGCACCGGGACGGTACGGACCACTGGGTGCTGGTGATGAGCGAGGGGAACATCAGCGCCAGTCGCGGGGAACGGCCGGCGGACTGCGTGGTCAGCACCCAGCTCCAGTTCTTCGACAAGGTGACCGTGGGCGAGGCGAATCCGATCGCGGCCCTGCTGCGCAACGAGATCACGGTCGAGGGCAACCTGCTGCTGTTCCACTACTTCCAGCGTCTCCTACCCGGTCCTCCGGGCGCACGCGATCCCCGTGAGCTGGTCCAGGAGAGGAGGCAGAAGTGACGGACATGGTGAGCATCCTCGACGGCAACACCTTCCTGGTCAGCGACAGCCGGGGCGACATCGACCCGTCGCCGACGTTTCCCACCGGCCTGTTCTCGTTCGACACCCGGTTCCTGTCCCGCTGGGAGCTGACCATCGACGGGGAACGGCTCAACCCGCTGTCCATCGACGACCTGCAGTACTACGAGACCCGGTTCTTCCTCGTACCGGGCGAGCCGACGCACTACGTCGACGCGAAGGTGTCGGTGGTCCGCCAGCGGACCATCGGCGGCAGCTTCGACGAGCAGCTCACCGTCCTCAACCACCAGGGCGAACCGGTCGAGCTGACCATCCGGATGGAGGTCGGGTGCGACTTCGCCGACCTGTTCGAGATCAAGGACGTGAAGGAGAAGGTCGGTGCGGCGCAGGCGTACGTCGAGGAGGGGCGGCTGCGGCTCAGCTACCGCCGGGACACCTTCCGACGCGAAACCTTCATCACGTCGACCACCCCGGCCGAGATCGACGAGCACGGGCTGACCTTCCGGGTACGGATCGAGGCGCACGCGGAGTGGACCACGAACCTGCACGTCGAGACCATGGTGGAGGGCGCCGGAGGGCGCGACCTGCGGCTCGGACTGATCAACCACACCAGCCGGATCAAGACCGAGATGCAGGGCGACCTCGCCGAGTGGATCGGTCGGGCGCCGAAGCTCGCCTGCGACTGCGAGCCGCTGGGTGACACGTACGAGCGCAGCCTGGCCGACCTCGCCGCGCTGCGTTACACCCCGCTCGCGTTCGAGTCGAAGGTGCCGACCGCCGGCCTGCCCTGGTTCATGACCCTGTTCGGCCGGGACAGCATCTTCACCTGCCTGCAGTCGCTGCCGTTCACCCCGGAACTGGCCGGACCGACGTTGCAGATTCTCGCCGTGAAGCAGGGCACCAAACTGGACGACTTCCGGGACGAGGAGCCGGGCAAGATCCTGCACGAGCTGCGGTACGGGGAGTCGGCGGCGTTCGAGGACCAGCCGCATTCGCCGTACTACGGCGCGGCCGACTCGACACCGCTGTTCGTCATCCTGCTCGACGAGTACGAGCGCTGGACCGGGGACGTGGAACTCGTTCGCAACCTGGAGCAGGAGGCGCGCGCCGCCCTGCGCTGGATCGACACGTACGGCGACATCAGGGGCGACGGTTACCTCTGGTACGAGCGCCGCAACACCCGCAACGGGCTGGAGAACCAGTGCTGGAAGGACTCGTTCGACGCGATCTCGTACCGCGACGGGAGGCTGCCGTCGTTCCCCCGGGCCACCTGTGAGCTACAGGGTTACGCGTACGACGCGAAGATGCGCGGCGCCCGGCTGGCCCGCCGGGTCTGGCACGACCCGGTCTTCGCCGACCGGCTGGAGCGGGAGGCGGCGGACCTGAAGTCCCGGTTCAACCGGGACTACTGGGTCGAGGACGGCGAGTACTACGCGCTGGCGTTGGACGCCGAGGGCGGTCAGGTGGACGCGTTGTCGTCGAACATGGGTCACCTGCTCTGGAGCGGGATCGTCGACGAGGACAAGGCCGCCAAGGTGGCCGCGCACCTGCTCGGGCCGCGGCTCTTCTCCGGCTGGGGAGTGCGTACCCTGGCCGAGGGGGAGGGCCGGTACAACCCCGTCGGTTACCACGTCGGCACGGTCTGGCCGTTCGACAACTCGTTCATCGCCTGGGGACTGCGCCGGTACGGCTTCGACGAGGAGGCCGGCCGGATCGCCGAGGCGATCATCGACGCCTCGCAGTACTTCCGGGGCCGGCTGCCGGAGGCGTTCGCCGGCTACGACCGGGTGCTGACCAAGTACCCGGTGCAGTACCCGACCGCGTGCAGCCCGCAGGCGTGGTCGACCGGTACGCCGATGCTGCTGCTCCGGGTGATGCTGGGTCTCGAACCGCACGACGAGCACCTGGTGGTCGACCCGGCCCTGCCGCGCGGGATGGGCCGGTTGGAGTTGCTCGACATCCCCGGCCGGTGGGGCAAGATCGACGCTTTCGGTCGCGGCCGGGTCGACATCCACCACGAGCAGGAGGTCGTCGACCTGGAAAGCGAACGGTCGAACCAGCCGCTGATGCAGGCGTTGCCGGACGGCGGCCGTTAGCTCCATCCGAACCGGGAACCCGGCCGTCAACTCCAGCTTCGGTCGGGGTTCCGGCTGGCGCTCAGCGGTCGCTCGCACCAGTGCACGAACCGCTCGGCGAGATCTTCCTCGGTCAGCGCCGGCAACTCCTCCCGGGCCTGTCGCAGCAACAGGTGGAGCTGGTTTTCGAGCCCTATCGGATTGCCCTGGTAGAGGTACTTCAACTGTCGCTTGCGGACGATGCAGGGCCACTCCTGCCCACAGGCGCGACAGGACCAGTCGGGGCGGGAGGGTACGTGGACCGCGGGTGCGTCAGTCACCGTTGCGATCCAGGGGGCGGCGATAGAAATCGTCGGTTTCCTCTCCGCCCCGTACGTAGCAGACGCTGTGCTGGCGCTGCCAGTCCCGCAACGCGGTCTTCATCATCGCGGCCTCCTCTCGTGCACTCGCCAGTTCCTGGTACAGCACCGCCAGGTCGACCTCGACCAGGTCGAGGAACTCGCGTACCTCGCCCGGCGCGTATCCGCGTCGGCCGAGCCCGGTCGGGTTGAATCTCTTTCTTCGTACGTCCCTGGGGGTCAGGAGAGTGCTGCCTCGTGGCCGGCGAATGGTGTCGCGCGCGTCCTCCATGGCCCTCATCCCGATCCCATTGACGTGTCTGACGTGGGTCAAACGGAAACTGGCAGGTTGCCGTGACGGTAACCGCTATCGCGTCCCCACCCATGGGACAGTCGTATTTCCGGCAGTTACGCCGCGCCGTCGGGCCGTTCCTCGTCGGCCGACGGCTGGGCCGCGGTACGCAACCGACCGCGCCCGAACGCGTCGATCCGCCCCCACCGGCCCGGTATGCCGAGCAGTTCGATCCGCCCCAGGCTGGCCGGCACCGCGGGCCGGACGGTCAGCCCGTCCTCCTGCGGTTCGAGCCCGAGCATCGTACGCAGCAGCAGCAGTGGCGCACCGGCCGACCAGGCCTGTGGGCTGCACGCGGTCGGGTACTGCACCGGGTACGTGGTGAGGTCCCGGTCGTAACCGGCAAACGCCTCCGGCAGCCGGCCCTGGAAGTACTTGGCCGCGTCGATGATGCTCTCCGCGATCCGGGCCGACTCCTCGGTGAAGCCGTACTTCGCCAGGCCGGCGGCGATGATCGAGTTGTCGAACGGCCAGACCGTGCCGACGTGGTAGCCGAGCGGGTTGTACCGGCCGTTGCCCTCGGCGAGCGTACGCACACCCCAGCCGGAGAACATCGCCGGACCGAGCAGGTGTCGCGCCACCATCGGGGCCTTGTCCTCGTCGACGATCCCGCTCCAGAGCAGATGCCCCATGTTCGAGGCGAGCCCGTCGACCTGCCGTCCGGCACCGTCGAGCGCGAGCGCGTAGTACTCCCCGTCCTCCACCCAGAAGTCGCGGTTGAAGCGCATCTTCAGGTCGGCCGCCTCCTGCTCCAGCCGGTCGGCGAGCTGCGGGTCGTCCCAGAACTTCCGGGCCATCCGGGCGCCACGGATCTTCGCGTCGTACGCGTACCCCTGGATCTCGCAGGTTGCCCGGGGGAAGCTGGGCAGGCTGCCGTCCCGGAAGCAGATGGCGTCCCAGGAGTCCTTCCAGCACTGGTTCTCCAACCCGTTGCGGGTGTTGCGCCGCTCGTACCAGATGTAACCGTTGCCGACCAGGTCGCCGTAGCTGTCGATCCAGGACAGCGCCAGCCGCGCCTCGTCGGCCAGTTCGCGTACGAGTGCCGTGTCACCGCTCCAGCGTTCGTACTCGTCCAGCAGGATCACGAACAGCGGGGTCGAGTCGGCCGCACCGTAGTACGGCGAGTGCGGCTGCTCCTCGAACGCGGCCGACTCGCCGTACCGGATCTCGTGCAGGATCTTGCCGGGCTCCTCGTCGCGCAGGTTGTCCAACCTGGTCCCCTGCAGGTCGGCCAGGGTACGCAGGGTGGACGGGGCGATCTCCGGGATGAACGGCAGGGTCTGCAGGCAGGTGAGGATGCTGTCCCGGCCGAACAGGGTCATGAACCAGGGCAGGCCGGCGGCGGGCAGCTTCTCCTTGCGCAGCAGGCCGGTGTAACGCAGCGCGGCCAGGTCGGTGATGCTGCGTTCGTACGAGTCGTTCAGCGGTTCGCAGTCACAGGCCAGGTGCGGCGCGCGGGCCATCCACTCGTCGAGGCGGCGCTGCACGTCGGGGCGTCCCCGCCCCCGTTCGGAGGTCGGCAGTTCCGCTGCCGCCGACTCGTCCGCGCTCGGGAAGAGCGTGACCACCCGCAGTACGGTGGTCCACTTGCCGTGCGGCTCGATCCGGATCCGGAACGTCATGCCCTGCTCGTCGATCTCGGCCTCGTGGCTGGCCGAGATGAGCGTCTCGCGGTAGAAGGCGTCCCGCCGGTAACTCAGCCGCAGTGTGTCGTGCTGCACCCGGGTGGTGATCACACCGCGCTTCGGCAGCAGGTTCTTGATCTCGAACAGGTCCGCGAAGTCGCTGCCGATCTCCATCCGTACGGTGAAGTCGACCGCTTCCTCCTCGTGGTTCAGTACGGTCAACCGCTCCTCGAACCCGCCGCCCACCGTACGTTGCCGGATCACCGACGCCTTGGCGTCGATGTAGTGCGTCGGCTCACCCGGGGCGAGGAAGAAGCTGGTCTGGAAGTACCGCAGGTCGTCGACGGAGAGCGAGTGCAGGCGCTCCCCGTTGATGGTCAGCTCCCAGCGCGCGATGAACCGGGTGTCCAGCGCGAACAGACCTGTGGGGAAGCTCGGCGACGGGTCGATGTCGCCGTTGCGGCTGCTCACCACGAAGGTGGCGCCGTCGAGGATGCTGACCGGCTCGGTCACCGGGTGTCCCGTTCCCGGACCATCCGCCGAGGATCGACCGCGCCCGGTGCGGCGGGAAAGAACCGGCGGAACATCATCAGCAGTGGGATGTCACCGTCGAGCACACACTCGGTACGGATCATCGCCGAGATGACGTTGGCCTGGCCGGTGGTGAAGCGGTCGAACAACTCCCCGTCGACGTGCACGACACAGTCCGCGTCCCGCCGGTCCGGCGACACCGAGATGTTGCCGTGGTGCATGGCGACGAACCAGTGTTCGGTCTCCGTACCGTTGCGCAGGTCGAAGCGGAGCGTGCCGTGGGCCCGCTTCGGCAGCAGGTCGGGCGCGCGTTCGCCGAGACCGTGGAAGAAGCTCGTTGTCACCTCGCCCATACGCGTACTCCTCCTCGTACGAAGAAGCATCGCCCCGTACGCGGGGCGGGCACATCACCCGGAGGAGGTGAACTCCGCAGGTCCGGGCCGGCGGCCGCGGAGCAGGAGCAGGCCGCTGCCCAGGGCGGCGGCGACCGGGGCGAGCACGAAACCGACGGTGACCCGCCCGCTCGCGTCCAGCAGGGCGCCGTTGACCGCCGCCCCACCGGCGCTACCCACGGAGAAGGCGGTGGCCGCCCAGGCGAACGCCTCGGCGACCGTGCCCGCCGGGGCCACCCGGTCGATCGCCACGAACGCGACGGTGAGCAGCGGTGGCAGCGCGAGCCCGCTGACCGCCATCAGCACCAGCATCGCGGGCGGGGCCGGGGTGAGCAGCAGGGGCAGGTAGCCGGCGGCGAAGACCGCCGTCGCCCGAGGCAGGGTGGCGTGCCGGCGCAGGCCGCCGAAGCGTACGTAGAGCAGGCCGCCGACGAGCGCCCCGGTGGCCTGGGCGGCGAGCAGCCAACCGGCCCAGGAGCGCGCCCCGGACGCCTCGGCGTAGCCGGTCGCGGCCACCGTCACGCTGCCCACCCCGGTGCCGACCAGCACCAGCGCGCCGAGGATCAGCCGCAGCCGGGCGGCGCGCAGCGGACCCGCCCAGTGGCGTACGGCCCGCTCGCCCCGCCAGCGGCGGACCGCGCCGGTGGTGGCGAACCAGGCGGTGCCGGCGGCCTGGAACAGCGCGGCGGCGGCCAGGCCACCGGTCGGGCCGACCAGACCCACCGCGGCTAGCGTGACCACCGGGCCGAGTACGAAGATCGCCTCCTGGACCGCGATGTCCAGCGTGTACGCGGTCTGCACCTGGTGGGCCGGGAGCAGGTCGCGCCAGAGCACCCGCAGACACGACTCGAACGGCGGCGCACCCGCACCGGCCAGCGCGGCGGCGAACACGGTGACCGGCAGGTTGACGTGCGCGGCGGTGAGCGCGAAACCGAGCGTGGAGACGACCATGGCCAGCCACAGCACCGGCGGTTGGCGCCACCGGTCGGCGACCCGGGCGAGCATCGGCTGGCCGACCGCCATGCCCGCGGTGTACGCGCCGACCAGCAGCCCGGCCACGGTCAGCGTCACCGTCTCGCGGGCGAAGATCAGCAGGGCCAGCGGTGCGGCGCCGAGCGGGATCCGGCCGAGCAGGCTGGCCGCCAGCACCCGCGCGGTCTGCGGCGCCCGCAGCACGGCCAGCGCGGACGTGTCGGCGGTTGGTGCCGGTAGGGAACCCGGCGCGGTGTCGGAATCTGGGTGTGGCGTGGTGCCGGAGTTTTCGGGCATGGCGGAAGCGCTCCCGGAGCGGGGGAAGGGACCGGACGGTGTTCGGATCGGCGAACCCGTCAGGGAGCGAAGTCGGCGCGTTCGTGGTCGTTGCCGTAGAGCGGCAGCGCGGGCGTGATCCAGCACCGGTACGCGGCGGCGGTGGCGTCGAGCGGGATCACGCCCGCAACTGTATCGGTTGTGCCGCTCAGCGGATCGGGCTGAACTTCAGGTGCGACCGCTGCCGTAGCCGGATCCCGGAGGCGAGCGCGACCAGGGCGGTGAGCGCCACCGCGAAGACGACGCCGTGCACCAGGCCGCGGGTCAGGTAACCGCCGTCGGTGTGGTCGACCGCGTACGTGCCGATCTCCCGGCTGGCCCAGAACGGCAGGAGCCGGGCGGCGGTGCCGGCCGGGTCGAGCATCATCTGCAACCCGAACACGATCAGCAGGACCAGGGTGCCCTCCAACTCGCGCGGCAGCACCGCGCTCAGCACCAGCCCAAACGGTGCCGCGGTGGCCACCGTGAGCAGCATGATCAGGGCGATCGCGCCGTACCGTACGTCGTGCTGGTCGAACCGGACGAGCAGGAAGTACGGCACCGAGAGCAGCAGGCCGACGACCCAGAGCGCGAGCAGCCGGCCCAGGTGCAGGTGGTACGCCCGGTAGCCGGAGAGCCGCAGCCGGGGTTCGATCTCGCGGGCCGCGCTGCCGGCGAACAGGGCGGCGGTGCTCAGCGCCCAGCCCAGTCCGAGGCAGACGAAGCGGATCGACTGGCCCAGGTGGTCGCCCCGCCGGCTCAGGTAGAACAGCAGCGGCAGCACCAGCAGGATCACCAGGACCGAGCGCCGACGCAGCATCTCCCGCAGCGCCATCTCGGCGATCGTCAACAACTTGGTCATTTTCTTCCCCCGCCGCTCGGCCGATTCCGCTCGCTCGTCCCGCCGCTCATCCGACTCGGACCGCTCATCCGACCGGCTGCCGGACCGGGCTCAGGTCGAGCACGGTGTCGACCCGGTCGAGTTGGTTGAGCAGGTGGGTGACCACCACGATCGCCTTGCCGGCCGCGCGCCAGTCCCAGAGCTGGTGCCAGAAGTCGAGGTAGGTGCCCCGGTCGAAGCCCTGGTAGGGCTCGTCCAGCAGCAGCACGTCCGGGTCACCGAGACCGGCCAGCACCAGGTTGAGCTTCTGCCGGGTGCCGCCGGAGAGGTGCCGGGCCTGGGTCGGCCCGGTCGGATCCCAGTCCAGCCCGGCGGCCTGCCGCCGACCAGCCGACCGCGCGGTGTCGCGGTGCAGCCCACGGCCCGCGCCCACCAGCACAAAATGCTCTTCGGGTACGAGGAAGTCGCTGGTACCGCCGGACTGCGGGCAGTAGCCGACGGTCCCGTGCACGCGTACCTGGCCCCGGTCGGGGCTGGCCAGGCCGGCGCAGATGCGCAGGAAGGTGCTCTTGCCGGAGCCGTTCGCACCGACCACCGCCGCGATCTCGCCCGCCCGTACGGTCAGGTCGACTCCGGTCAGCACCCGGTGCCGGCGGTAGCGCTTGGTGATGCCGCGTGCCTCCAGCCGTACCGGACCGGGTGCGCCCCGGTACACCCGAGGTTCGGCCGCGCCGACGCTGTCCGCCACCGCCGCCGCGTACGTCTCCGGCGGGCCGAACACCCGCAGCGGCGCCTCACCGCTGTCGCGCAGGTGGGTGGCCGCCTCGGCGACCACGTGTCCGGCCAGGTCCCGGTCGACGCCGTGCCGGCGCAGTTCGCCGGCCAGCGCGGCCAGCCATCCCTCGTGGTTCACCGATTGTCCGTGGTTCACCGCGTGCTCACCTCCCGCAGAATCGCGCCCACCCCGCCGCTGAACGTGGCCCAGTCGGCGGTGGTCTGGCGCAGCGTCTCGCCGCCCGCGACCGTGATCCGGTAGTACTTGCGGGCCGGGCCGGTCGTACCCTCCCGCCACTGGGCACTGACCAGCCCGGTGCGCTGCAACCGCAGCAGCACCGGGTAGAGCGTGCCGCCCTGGATCGGCCCGACCCCGGCCGCGTTCAGCGACTGGGCCAGTTCGTAGCCGTACGACTCGCGTCTGGCGAGCAGTGCCAGTACGCAGAGGTCGAGCACCCCGCGCAACCACTGCCCACGTCGCTCCTGATCCACGCGGCACAAGGTAGCAGACCTACCTAGCTTGCCGCACAACCTAGGGCGCTCCCGACGTGAGCTTGACAGGCGGCGTCAAGTGCTTGACAGTAGGTGTCAAGTGCTTGACGGGTGGTGTCAAGAAGGGAGGCGTCCGTGGTGCCCACGGATCGGAAACAGCTCGCCGAGCAGCTCGTACGGCTGCTCGACATCCGACTGCTCGACCCGCTGGAGATCCTGCTCGACGGGGACGACAGCGTGGAGGCAATCCGTACCGTGGTCCGGATCCGGGCGGTGACCTGGGCGGACCGGATCGTCGCCGGGGACGACCGGGAGGCGGTCGGCGTGATCATGCGGGTGGTGTCGACCCTCTACCCGGACGACGGACCGTTCGACCCGCCGCTGGACTGGTGGCGCACCCCGCTGGGTCGGGCGGTGAGCCGCCGGGTCGGTCACCCCACCGCCACCGCCATCTCGTACGCGGTGGCCGGCGCGATGCTCGGCATCACCCGGCAGGGCGTACACGACCTGGTGAACCGGGGGCGGTTGACCCGCCACCCGGACGGCGGGGTGGTGCCCTCGTCGGTCCGGGACCGACTGCTCCAACTCGACGGGCAGGGCGAGCCCGCGCGATCCGACCAGCAGGGCGAGCCGGCGCGATCCGACGGGGAGGCCGAGCGTGCGTGATCTGACGGTGGCGGGCGCGGGAGTGCTGCTCGCGATACGTGACTTCGGTGGGGCAGGCGCACCGGTTCTGCTGCTGCACGGCGCCGGCGGCACCCTGTCCGCGATGGACGCGCTGGCCGAGGGGCTGCGGCCGGCGTACCGGGCGGTGGCGGTGGACCTGCGCGGGCACGGCGGGTCCGGTGACGGGTCGTGGACCATGGACGCGGTCCTCACCGACCTCGACGCGGTCGTGGCCGACCTGGGCCTGGACCCGCCCGCGATGGTCGGTTGGTCGCTCGGCGGGATGATCGCCACCGAGTGGGCGCGGCGGCATCCGGAGTGTCCGGCCGTGGTGAGCCTGGACGGCGTACCGCCGCCGACCCGTCCGGAACAGCTGGTCGGGCTCGCGCCCGAGCATGCGGCGGGCGAACTGGCCCGGCTGCACGCCGTCTTCGCCGAGATGAGCGCCGGGATGGCCCGGTCGGGTGCCCGTCCCGGTCCGGAGACGGTCGAACAGATGCGCCTGGCCATGGCGTCGTTCGACCTGGTCCCGGCGCTGCGGGCGGCGCCCTGTCCGCTGCTGCTGGTGCTCGCCACGGCCGACATGCCAGCGCAGGAGCCGTTCGGCGAGCTGTACGACGCGTACCGGCGGGGGACCTCCGCGGGGGTCGCCGAGGCTGCCGGTGCCAACCCGAGGCTGCGGGTGGTCGCGCTGGCCGGGGCGACGCACGCCATGGTCGCCAACCAGCCACAGCGGGTCGCCGCCCTGGTCAGGGCGTTCCTCGACGACCCGACCGGCGACGCCACGGACGACACGGATGGGGCGTGAGTTACGTCGTGGTGTGGTCCGGGTAACGTTTGACGATGCCAGAACTCGTGTACCCGCCCGTGATCGCGACCGCCAAGACGCTCTTCCGCGCGCTCGACCTGCGGCTGCGAGTGGAGGGCGGGCAGCACGTGCCCCGCTCCGGTGGCGCCGTGATGGCCAGCAACCACGTCAGCTACCTCGACTTCATCTTCTGCGGACTGGGCGCCCAGCCGTCCCGCCGGCTGGTGCGCTTCATGGCCAAGCAGGAGGTCTTCACCAACCGGTACGCCGGCCCGCTGATGCGCGGCATGCGGCACATCCCGGTCGACCGGAACAACGGCGCCGGCTCGTACGCGACCGCGGTCAGCGCGCTGCGCGCGGGCGAGGTGGTCGGTGTCTTCCCGGAGGCGACGATCAGCCGCTCGTTCACGCTCAAGGGCACCAAGAGCGGGGTGGCCCGGATGGCCGACACCGCCGGGGTGCCGGTGCTGCCGGTCGCGCTCTGGGGCACCCAGCGGCTCTGGACGAAGGGCCGTCCGAAGAACCTGACCCGGCGGCACACCCCGATCACCATCCTGATCGGCGAGCCGCTGGCGCCCGCGGACTTCGGCACCTCCGGCGCGCTGATGGCCGAACTGCGCCGGCAGCTCACCACCCTGATCGACCGGGCCCAGCGCGAGTACCCGGACCAGCCCGCCGGGCCGGAAGACACCTGGTGGCAGCCGGCGCACCTCGGCGGCTCGGCACCCACTCCGGAGGAGGCGGCGGAACTCGACGGGGAGACCCGCCGGCCCCGGCGGCCGAGCGCCGACCTGGTCGGGGAGGCCGAGCGCTGACCCGCGCCGGCTAGGTCCGCGGCTGGATCAGGTCCCAGCGGTTGCCGTACAGGTCCTCGAAGACGGCAACCGAACCGTACGGCTCGTGCCGGGGCGGCTCGGCGAACCGTACACCCGCCGCGGCCATCCGCCCGTGGTCCCGCTCGAAGTCGTCGGTGTGCAGGAACAGGGCCACCCGTCCGCCGGTCTGGTCGCCGATCCGGGTGGCCTGCTCCGGTCCGGCGGCCCGGGCCAGCAGCAGCGCGGTTTCGGTCGATCCGGGCGGGGCGACCACCACCCAGCGGGTGCCGTCACCGCGTGGGGTGTCCTCGACCAGCCGGAACCCGACCTGGTCGACGTAGAAGGCGATGGCCTCGTCATAGTCGCGTACGACGAGGGTAACCAGTCCGAGATGTGCCATCCCCTCATGATCGCCGGTCGCTGCGACGGGCCGGCGACGGGGGAGCGGGGCAGATATCCGGCCGAATGCGGATTGGCGAGGATTCTTCGCACCCGGTTTGGGTAGATGGCCGGATGCGATTGATTCGCGGGTGGCGCGGGGCGCGCCCGGCGGCCAGGCCGAACGGCGGCGCGCCGAGGCCGGCGACGTGGGACCCGTACGCGTCGGCGGGGGTTCCGTCCGAGCGTCGGCACGCCCTGCCGGAGCGGCCAGCACGGGTGGTGATCATCTCGGCCAGCGCGGGCGCCGGGCACGAGGGCGCGAGCCGTGAACTGGCAGACCGGCTCCGTGGTCGGGGATTTGAGGTGGATTGCCGGGATCTGGCGGACATCTTCCCGTACGGGCTCGGCAAGCTCCTCCGGGGCACCTACCACGGCATGCTGAGCAGGTTCCCGTGGATCTACGGGTCGCTGTTCGCGATCGGCTGCAACTTCACCGGCGCCGGCCCGATCACCAGGGCACTGCTCCGCCCGGTCCGGGCGCAGGTGCGTGAACTGGTCGGACCGGACACCAGGGCGGTGGTTTCGACGTACCCGATCGCCACCCAACTGCTCGGACCGCTGCGCCGCAAGGGCCAGCTCGGCGTACCGGTGATCACGTACCTGACCGACTTCGCGGTCAACCCGCTCTGGGTCTCGCCCGGTGTGGACGTCTACTGCGCCGCGCACCCGACCAGCCGGGCCCAGGCCCGCGCGCTCGGCGCGACCGAGGTACGGGTGGTCGGTCGGCTCGTCTCGGCCGGCTTCGGCCCCGGTACGGCGCAGGCCCGGCGACACGCCCGGGAGCACTTCGGTCTGCCGGCGCAGGGACGGCTCGCCCTGCTGGTCGCCGGCTCCTGGGGGGTCGGCGAGGTGGCGACCACCGCCGCCGAGATCGCCCGTACCGGCGTGGCCACCCCGGTGGTCGTCTGCGGGCACAACGAGGCGCTCTACCGGCGACTACGCCGCCAGCGGGTGGCCCACGTCTTCGGCTGGGTCGACGACATGCCCGCGCTGCTGCAGGCTGCCGACGTACTGGTCGAGAACGCCGGTGGGCTGACCGCGCTGGAGGCGATGGCCAGCGGACTGCCGGTCGCCACCTACCGGCCGATCCCCGGTCACGGTCGGGCCAACGCCGTCACCATGGCGCAGGCCGGCATGGTGAGCTGGGTGCGTCGGGCCGAGGACCTGGGACCGGCCCTGGTGGAGCTGACCGACGGCGTACGCGGCCAGCAGCAACGCGACGCCGGCCTGGAGCTGTTCGAATCCGACCCGGCGCGGGTGGTGGCGGACGTGGCGCGGGGCGTGGAGGCGTTGCCGAACCCGTTGCCCCGGCCGTCGTCGCGTACCCGAGGTGGGCGTGGTCGCCGCGCCCGGCGGGCCGGCGTGCTGGTCTGCCTCGCGGTCGCCGCGCTGAACTGGTACGCACACCACCACGCCCAGCAGCCGACTCCACCGGGACGGCGCCGGTGATGTCGGGCCGACGCCGAGCGGGCTGATCCCGTGCCGCTTCTCGCGATCGTGCTCGGCCTCGTCTCGGCGCTGTTCTTCGCCTTCAGTTCGGCCCTCGAACAGCACGCCGCCAAGCAGGAGAAGCCGACCAGGGCCGGCGACCCCCGGCTGCTGATCCGGCTGCTGCACCGGCCACTCTGGCTCTTCGGCGGCATCCCGGACGCCATCGGCACCGGCGTGCAGGCGGTCGCCCTGCGCTTCGGTCCGCTGGCCCTGGTCGAGCCGCTGCTGATGACCGGCCTGTTCATGGCGATCCCGCTGGAGGCGGCGCTGGAGAAACGCAAGCCGCACCGCAAGGACCTCATCCTCGCGGGAATCGCGATCGTCGGCCTGGCCACCTTCCTGGTCACGGCGAACCCGCGCGCCGGGGTGGAACAGCCGTCGACCATGGCCTGGCTGGGCGTGGGCGTGGGTGCCGGTGGGCTGATCGCGATCTGCCTGCTCGGCGCGTGGCGCGCCCGGGAAGCGCACCGGGGCACCCTGCTCGGCATCGCCACCGGGCTGCTGTACGCGGTCGCCGCGGCGCTGCTCAAGACGATCAGCGAGGACCTCACCAGTAAGCCGTGGATGTTGCTGGCCGACTGGCACCTGTACGCGCTGATCGTGGTCGGCGCGGGCGCGCTGATCCTGAACCAGAACGCGTACCAGAGCGGGCCGATCGCCGCGCCACTGACCGCTATCACGTTGCTCGACCCGTTCGGTGGAGTAGTCATCGGAGTAACTGCGTTCCACGAGACGCTCTCCACCGACGGCCCCCGGCTGGTGATCGAAATCATCGCCGTGATCCTCATGATCGTCGGGATTTCGCTGGCCAGCACCACCCGGTCGAAGTAGCCCGGCTCGATCGGAACCTGAAACAGACTTCGCCGGCCTCACCGTCCAACCGGTTGAAGTTGGGTACGCTCAGTCACGACTACTTAGCGCGAGTGATGGGTTACTAACATCTGGTGCGGCGGTCCCGGCCGGCTCGCGTCGACAGGTGGACTCTGCGCGAGAGGCTGCATGTGCTCGAATTGACCGGCAACGTCTCCAGCCAGCCGCCCGGGGATCCAGCCGCCCGGCCGCCCGGGGATCCGTCCGCGCTGCGGCGGATCCCGGACACCGCGCTGTCCGGTGAGAACTTCCCGGTTGCCCTGCGGATCCTGCCCGGCGCCATCCGCCGGCACCTGCTGGCGCTGTACGGGTACGCCCGCTACGTGGACGACCTCGGCGACGAGCCCGTACCGGCACAGGGCCGGGAACCCGCCCGTGACCCGATCAGCGAGCCCGCCCGCGACCCCGGCAGCCCGCCGCCGCAAGACCCGAACAGTCCGCCCGCCCGCGACCCCGGCAGTCCGCCCGCCCGCGACCCGATCAGCGTCCCGCCGCAGGACCCGAACAGCCCGCCCGCCCGCGACCCGGCAACCGGCTCCGTCGCCACCGGGCCGTACGACACACCGGTCGGGCCGTACGACACGCCGGCTGCCCGGTCGGCGGCACTGCATCGGTTCGAAGACGAACTCCTGGCCATGTACGCCGGTCAGCCGCCCACCCACCCGGTACTGGTGGCACTCGCCCCGACGGTGGCCGACCGGCGGCTGCCGATCGGACCGCTGCGCCGGCTCATCGCCGCCAACCAGCGCGACCAGGTCGTGCACCGCTACGACACGTACGACGAACTGGTCGACTACTGCCACCTGTCGGCCGACCCGGTCGGCGAACTGGTCCTGCACGTCTTCGGGGCACAGTCGCCCCGGCGGATCGCACTGTCCGATCGCATCTGCACCGCCCTACAGGTGATCGAGCACCTCCAGGACGTGGCGGAGGACTACGGCCGGGACCGGATCTACCTGCCCCGAGTGGACCTCGACCGGTACGGCGTAGCGCCGGACGACCTGGCCGCGCCGTACGCCGGCGACGGGCTGCGGGCGGTGATCCGGTTGCAGGCCGCACGCGCCACCGCCGCCCTGGACGAGGGCGCGCCGCTGGTCGGCGAATTGCACGGCTGGGCCCGGCTGGCGGTCGCCGGCTACCTGGCCGGTGGGCGGGCGGCACTTGCCGCGCTGGCCCGAGCCGACCACGACCCGCTGAGCCGGGTACCCCGTCCCACCCGGGCGGGCACCGCCGGGCAGTGGCTCAAGACGCTGATCGCGAGGCCCGGATGACCGCCCCCGGCCGCATCGCCGGCTCCCCACTGGACCTGGCCTACCGGGAGTGCGAGCGGATCACCCGGACCGAGGCCCGCAACTTCTCGTACGGCATCCGCCTGCTGCGGCCCGAGCGGCGCGGCGCGCTCTGCGCCGTCTACGCCGTCGCCCGGCGGATCGACGACATCGGCGACGGCGACCTGCCTCCGGCGGCCAAGGTGGCCCGACTGGACCAGGTACGGGCCGCGTTGCACCAGTTGCCGGAGGCCGGCGGCGATCCGGTGCTGCTCGCCCTCGCCGACGCGGGTGACCGGCTGCCGATCCCGCTGCCCGCGCTCGACGAGATCGTCGACGGCTGCCTGGCCGACGTGCAGGACACCGTGTACGACACCTTCGACGACCTGGTCGGCTACTGCCGGCAGGTAGCGGGCTCGGTCGGCCGGCTCTCGCTCGGTGTCTTCGACGTCCGCCCGACCGTGCCTCGCAGCGTCGCCAGCGAACTGGCCGACACGCTCGGCATCGCGCTGCAACTGACCAACATCCTCCGGGACATCGTCGAGGACCGCGGAAACGGCCGGGTCTACCTGCCGCGCGAGGACCTGGACCGGTTCGGCTGCACGCTGACACCCGGCGTCGACGGCGGTCTCGCCGACCCGCCGGACCGGCTCGCCGAACTCGTACGCTGGCAGGCGCAGCGGGCCGAACGCTACTACCGGACCGGGCTGCGGCTGCTGCCGCTGCTGGACCGGCGCAGCGCCGCCTGCGTCGCGGCGATGGCGGGCATCTACCACCGGCTGCTGGCCCGGATCGTCGCCGACCCGCTCGCGGTCACCCGGCGCCGGGTCTCCCTGCCCGGCTGGCAGAAGGCGTACGTGGCGGCACGGGCGATGACCCGGAGCAGCGCGTGAACGGCGAACAGGTCTGCGTCATCGGTGGCGGCCTGGCCGGCATCACCGCCGCACTGCGCCTGATCGACGCCGGGGCGCGGGTCACCCTGCTCGAAGCCCGGCCGGAGCTGGGCGGGGCCACCTACTCGTTCCGCCGGGGCGACCTCGTGGTCGACACCGGCCAGCACGTCTTCCTCCGCTGCTACCACGAATACCGGCAACTGCTCGACCGGCTCGGTACGGCCGGCGACGCGCACGTACAGGACGTGTTCGCGGTGCCGATCCTGCGGGTCGGCGTACCGCCGCACCTGCTCACCCGTACCCGGCGACTGCCGGCACCGGCGCACCTGCTGCCGGCCCTGGTCAACTACCGGCCGCTGCGGATGGGGCAGCGGATCGCCGCGATCCGGGGCGCCGCCGCGCTGCGTACCGTCGACCCGGACGACCCGGCCAACGACGACGTCAGCTTCGGCGACTGGCTGACCCGGCACGGCCAGGACGCGCCGACCGTACGCCGGTTGTGGGAGCTGATCTGCGTCGCGGCGCTGAACGCGCCGCCGCACCTGGCGTCGCTCGCGCTGGCCGCGCGGGTGTTCCGGACCGGGCTGCTCGACCGCGCCGACGCCGGTGACATCGGCCGACCCACGGTGCCGCTGTCCGAACTGCACGGTGAACCGGCCCGGGCGCTGCTGCGCCGGGTCGGCGGCACCGTCCGGACCGGGGTCAAGGTCCGCGAGATCGTCCCCGACCGGGGTGGGTTCCAGGTCAGTGCCGACGGGGTACGCCTCGACGCCGAAGCGGTGGTGCTGGCCGTCCCGCACCCGCAGGCGGCCCGGCTGGTACCGCCCCAGGCGGCCCCCGACCGGGAGCGCTGGGCCGGGTTGGGCGCCGCGCCGATCGTCAACGTGCACGTGCGCTACCAGGAACGGGTCACCGACCTGGAGTTCGCCGCCGCGTTGGACAACCCGGTGCAGTGGGTCTTCGACCGCACCCCGCCCGGTGCCCGTGGCCAGTACCTGGTCACCTCGATCTCGGCGGCGGAAACCGTGCTGCGGACACCGTCGGCGGAACTGGGGCGTAGCCAGCTAGCCGCGCTGGCGGACCTCTTCCCGGCGGCGCGACGGACCCCGGTACGGGACGTGTTCGTGACCCGCGAGCCCCGGGCGACCTTCCGGCAGGGACCCGGCACCCGCCGGGACCGGCCGGCAGCGGGTACCCGGCTGCCCGGGATGGTGCTGGCGGGGGCGTGGACCGACACCGGATGGCCGGACACGATGGAGGGCGCGGTACGCAGCGGCCGGCAGGCCGCCGACGTTGTGCTCGCCCATCTCGGGTCGAAGACGAGTACGACGGAGGCGCTGAGATGACCATGACCTTGCCTGGCTTCCTGGCCGAGGTGGACACGCTCGTGCAGCCCGAGATCCGGGCGGCGCTCGACCGGATCGACGAACGCACCCGGCTGACCGCCGGCTACCAGCTCGGCTACTGGGACGCCGAGGGGCAGCCGACCACCCGGGGCGGCGGCAAGGGGCTGCGACCGGCCCTGGTGCTGCTCTCCGCACGGGCCGCCGGCAAGACCGCCGAGGACGCGCTGCCCGGCGCGGTGGCGGTGGAGCTGGTGCACAACTTCTCCCTGCTGCACGACGACGTGATCGACGGGGACGCGGAGCGGCGACACCGGCCGACCGCCTGGGCCGCGTTCGGCATCGGCCCGGCGATCCTGGCCGGCGACGCGCTGCTCAGCCTCGCCGGGGACGTGCTGTCGGCGATGCCGGGACACGGCGGCACCTGGGGGCTGCGGTACCTGAACGCGGCGGTGCGCCGGCTCATCGCCGGCCAGGCCGCCGACGTGGCGTTCGAACACCGGGACACGGTGACCCTGGACGAGTGCCTGACCATGGCCAGGGACAAGACCGCGGCGCTGCTGTCCTGTTCCGCGACCATGGGCGCGGTCCTCTGCGGCGGCCCGCCCGCCCTCACCCTGGGCCTGGCCCTCTACGGCGACCGGCTCGGTCTCGCCTTCCAGCTCGTCGACGACCTGCTCGGCATCTGGGGCGAACCGGCGGTCACCGGCAAGCCGGTCCTGTCCGACCTGGTGGCACGGAAGAAGTCGGTGCCGGTCGTCCGCGCGCTCACCGCCGGCGGTACGGCCAGCGACCAGCTCCGCGAGCTGTACGCCACCCCGGGTGAACTGTCCAGCACCGACCTGACGCTGGCCGCCACCCTGATCGAGGAGACCGGCGCCCGGGACTGGACCGAGAAGGAAGCGGACCGGCTGCTCACCGAGGCGCTGGCCGAACTGGACCGGCTGACCGAACTCGGCGCGGCCGGCGGACCGGACGCGAACAAGGTCGCGGACGTCCACCGGGAACTGGTGGAGATCGCCCGGTTCATGACCGGTCGGGACCACTGATGGCCGGCGCCCGCTCCGAGTCCGGTGTCGACGGGGCCGTCGACGGTGCGGTGGAACTCGGCGTCGAGCAGGCCGTCGACCTGGCCGTGGCGGAAGCGGTCGACTCGGCCGTGGTCCCCGGCATCGGTGCGACCGCCGACGCCACGCCGGGCCTACCGGTGGACCTGGCCGGCGGTCACCGTACGCAGCGGCTGGCCGACGCGCTCGGCCGGGCCCGCGAACACCTGCTCGCCGGCCAGGAACCGGGCGGCTGGTGGCAGGGCGAACTGGCCACCAACGTGACGATGGAGGCCGAGGACCTGCTGATGCGGCAGTTCCTCGGCATCCGTACCGAGGAGGAGACCGAGGCCACCGCCCGGTGGATCCGTAGCCAGCAGCAACCCGAGGGAAGCTGGGCCAACTTCCACGGCGGTCCGGGCGACCTGTCCACCACCATCGAGGCGTACGCGGCGCTGCGGCTGGCCGGCGACCGGGCCGACGACCACCACCTGCGCCTGGCGCGCGAGTTCGTGCTCGCCCACGGCGGCATCGAACGCAGCCGGGTCTTCACCCGGATCTGGCTGGCCCTGTTCGGCGAATGGTCCTGGGAAAAGATCCCGGCGGTCCCACCGGAGGTGGTGCTGCTGCCGTCCTGGGTGCCGCTGAACGTCTACGACTTCGCCTGCTGGGCCCGGCAGACCATCGTGCCGCTGTCGATCGTCCGGGCCCTGCGCCCGGTACGTTCACTCGGCTTTGCCCTGGACGAACTGCGTACGGGTGTCCGTACGGCACCGGTCACCTCGCTGCGTACGCGTACCGGCTGGTTCCAGCGCCTCGACGGGGTGCTGCGCGGGTACGAGCGCCGCCCGGTCCGTGCCGTACGCCGAAACGCGCTGCGCCGGGCGGCGGAGTGGATCGTGGCCCGGCAGGAGGCCGACGGGTCCTGGGGCGGCATCCAGCCACCGTGGGTCTACTCGCTGATCGCGCTGCACCTGCTCGGTTACCCGCTCGACCACCCGGTGCTGCGCACGGGGTTGGCCGGGCTGGACCGGTTCACCGTGCGGGAGGCGTCCCCGGAGGGCGAGGTGCGCCGGCTGGAGGCGTGCCAGTCACCGGTCTGGGACACCGCGCTCGCGGTGACCGCGCTCGCCGACGCCGGGCTGCCCGGCGACCATCCGGCCCTGGTCCGGGCCAACCGTTGGCTGCTCGACGAGGAGATCCGGGTCGGCGGCGACTGGGCGGTACGCCGGCCGGACCTGCCGCCGAGCGGTTGGGCGTTCGAGTTCGACAACGACGGTTACCCGGACACCGACGACACCGCCGAGGTGCTGCTTGCGTTGCGGCGAAGCGACGGCGACCCGCGTACGGCGGAAGCCCTGGAACGGGGCGAGCAGTGGCTGCGCGGGATGCAGTGCCGTGACGGCGGCTGGGGTGCGTTCGACGCCGACAACACCCGTACGATCGCCCGCGAGCTGCCGTTCTGCGACTTCGGTGAGGTGATCGACCCGCCGACCGCCGACGTCACCGCGCACGTGGTGGAGGCGCTCTGCGCCCGTGGGCCGTCCGACACGGCAGCGGTCCGGCGCGGGGTCGCCTGGCTGCTGCGGGCCCAGGAACGCGACGGCTCCTGGTTCGGCCGCTGGGGCGCCAACCACGTGTACGGCACCGGCGCGGTGGTACCCGCACTGGTCGCGGCGGGCCTGCCGGTCGACGACCCGGTGATCGTACGCGCGGTCGGCTGGCTGCACCGGACACAGAACCCGGACGGCGGCTGGGGTGAGGACATGCGGTCGTACCGGGACCGGTCCTGGCGGGGTCGGGGTGACTCGACCGCGTCGCAGACCGCCTGGGCGCTGCTGGCCCTGCACGCGACCGGGGCCGGCGACAGCGAGCCGGCCCGGCGTGGCGTCGACTGGCTGATCGCGACGCAGCGTGCCGACGGTGGCTGGGACGAGCCGCAGTACACCGGCACCGGCTTCCCCGGTGACTTCTACATCAACTACCACCTGTACCGGCTGGTCTTCCCGATCAGCGCCCTCGGCCGCATCCTGGCCGCCCACAGCGGCGCGGGCGCTGCTGCCACCGGGGCGGTCACGCTGGCCAACGGGGCCGACGCCGCGGTCACCGCCGCCGCGGATCCCGTGCGGGGGCGCGGGTGAACGGCCTCGGCGAACGAACCGACCGGGCCGGCGACTGGGTGCTCTTCGCCCCGATGCGGATGGAGGCGCACGCGCTGCGCCGCGCCCTGCCGTCGGGTGTGCCGCTGCGGCGTACCGGTCGGGGGTTGCTCCGGGCCACCCGCGCCGCCGCCGGTTACGGCGAAACCTCGGCGCTCGCGGTCGCCGGCATCGCCGGTGGCCTCGACCCGGCGCTGCGGCCGGGTGACGTGGTCGTGGCCACCGAGGTACGCCGGGACAGCCGGACCGGGGAGGAGACGCTGCCCTGCCCGTCCGCGCCGATGATCGCCGCGGCGCTGCGCCGGCAGGGGCTCACCGTGCACCTGGGACCGGTGGTGAGCAGTGACCGGCTGGTCGACGGCGCCGACCGGGCGCGGCTGGCGGCCACCGGGGCGCTGGCCGTGGACACCGAGTCGTCGGCGCTGCTGGCGGGCCCACCGGGCCGGCCGACCGCCTGCGTACGGGTGATCGCCGACGTGGCGTCGGAGCCGCTGCTCCGGGCCGCGACCCTGGGCCGGATCGCCACTGCGCTGCGTACGTTGACCCTGGTCGGGCCGGTGTTGACCGAGTGGGCGGCGGCGACCTCCGTACGCGAGGTGGTGTTGGCCGCGCCCCGGTCGTTCTGCGCCGGGGTGGAACGGGCCATCGCCGTGGTCGAGCAGGCCCTGGACCGGCACGGCGCACCGGTGTACGTGCGCAAGCAGATCGTGCACAACACGCACGTCATCGACGACCTGAGCCGGCGCGGTGCGGTCTTCGTGGACGAGTTGACCGAGGTGCCGGACGGCGCGGTCACGGTCTTCTCCGCGCACGGTGTATCGACCGAGGTACGCGAGACCGCCGCCGCCCGTGGGCTGCCGGTGATCGACGCGACCTGTCCACTGGTGACGAAGGTGCACAGCGAGGCCCGCCGGTTCACCGGGCAGGGCCGTACGGTGCTGCTGATCGGCCACGCCGGACACGAGGAGACCGAGGGCACGCTCGGCGAGGTGCCCGGCGCGATCACCCTGGTGCAGAGCCCCCGGGAGGCGGAACGGGTCGAGGTCCCAGACCCCGGCCAGGTCTCCTACCTGGTGCAGACCACCCTGGCGGTGGACGAGGTCAGCGGGGTGCTGGACGTGCTGCGCCGCCGCTTCCCGGCGCTGACCGGGCCCTCCTCGGACGACATCTGCTACGCCACCACCAACCGCCAGGTCGCGCTCCGGGCGATCGCCGACGAGGCGGACCTGGTGCTGGTGGTCGGCTCGGCGAACTCGTCGAATTCGCTCCGGCTGGTCGAGGTGGCCAGCCGGGCCGGTACCCCCGCCCACCTGGTCGACGACGTCGGCTCGGTGGACCTGCGTTGGCTCGCCGGTGTCCGCACCGTCGGTGTCACCGCCGGGGCGTCAGCCCCGCCGCACCTGGTCGACCAGACCGTGGCGGCGCTCGTCGGGCTGGGCGCGCAGGCCGTCCGGGAACGCACGACCAGTACCGAAGATGTGCACTTCACCCTGCCGAAGGAGAAACGTCCGCGATGAGTATGCCGTTGCGTCAGAGCATCCGGGTCGGCCGCTACCTGGTCGGGCAGAAGCTGCGTCGTAAGCAGTACTTCCCGCTGTTGGTGGAGTTGGAGCCGCTGTTCGCCTGTAACCTCGCCTGCGCCGGTTGCGGGAAGATCCAGCATCCGGCCGACGTGTTGAAACGCCGGATGCCGGTGGAGCAGGCGGTCGGCGCGGTGATGGAGTCCGGTGCGCCGATGGTTTCGATCGCCGGTGGCGAGCCGCTCATGCACCCGCAGATCGAAGTGATCGTCAACGAGTTGGTCAAACGCCGCAAGTACGTCATCCTCTGCACCAACGCGGCGCTGCTGACCAAGAAGTTGGACAAGTTCCGGCCGTCGCGGTACTTCTCGTTCGCCGTGCACATCGACGGGCTGAAGGAACGGCACGACGCCTCGGTCTGCAAGGACGGCGTCTTCGACGAGGCGGTGGCGGCGATCAAGGAGGCCAAGCGACGTGGTTTCCGGGTCACCAGCAACACCACGTTCTTCTCCACCGACACCCCGCAGACGGTGATCGAGGTGCTCGACTACCTCAACGACGATCTCGCCGTCGACCAGATGATGCTCTCTCCGGCGTACGCCTACGACAAGGCGCCGGACCAGGAGCACTTCCTCGGGGTGCAGGAGACTCGGTCGATGTTCAGCAAGGCGTTCGGGGACGGCCGGCGGCGCAAGTGGCGGCTGAACCACTCGCCGCTGTTCCTGGACTTCCTGGAGGGGAAGGTCGACTTCCCGTGCACCGCGTGGGCGATCCCGTCGTACTCGCTGTTCGGGTGGCAGCGCCCGTGTTACCTGATGAACGACGGCTACACCAAGACGTACAAGGAGTTGATCGAGACTACCGACTGGGAGAGCTACGGCCGGGGCAAGGACTCCCGTTGCGCCAACTGCATGGCCCACTGCGGCTACGAGCCGACCGCCGTACTGGCCACCATGAACTCCCTCACCCAGTCCATCCGCGCGCTGCGGTCCACGAGCTGACGGGGCTCAGCCCCAGCGTCTGGAGAGGGTCCGGTAGGTGTGGGGCAGGGTGGAGCGGATGGCCACGGGCAGGCGTAGCCAGTTGGGCAGGTACGCCTCGGGCCGGCCGGCGAACATGGCGGTGAGCAGGGCGGCCGAGGCCCGTTCGGCCGGCACCGGCCGGGGCGACCGGCGGTCGTAGGGGCGACCTCGGCGTACGAAGAAGGCGGTGTCCACGACGGCCGGCACGAGTTCGGTGACCACGATCCCGTGTCCGGCCGTCTCGTGGCGCAGGCTGTCGGCGAAGACGCTCAGCCCGGCCTTGGTCCCCGAGTAGACGGCCTCCTCGCGTACGCCGAGCCGGCCGGCGATCGAGCCGACGAAACCGAGGTGTCCCCGTCCCCGCGCCAGCATGCCGGGCAGTACGGCCCGGGTGAGCAGGATCGGCGCGGTCAGGTTGAGTGCGACCATCCGCGCGATCTCCGGCTCGGTCATCCCGGTCAGCGGCCCGGCCCAGCCCTGCCCGGCGTTGTTGACCAGCACGTCGACCCGTCCCGCCTCGGTCAGCACCCGCTCGGCCAGGTCGGCCGCCCCGGCCGGTTCGGTGAGGTCGCCGATGATCGCCGTACCGCCGATCCGGTCGGCGAGTTCGGTGAGCCGGGTGGCGTCGCGGCCGGCGAGGAAGACCGTGGCGCCGGCGCCGGCGAGTTGCCGCGCCGCAGCCGCGCCGATGCCGGACGACCCACCGGTGACCAGCGCCGTAACGCCGTCGATGCGGAAAGCTCCCATCCCGGTAGTGTCGCCGCTCCGGGGCTCGAAGACCGGCAGACCGGACAAACTCGGCGCGTCGTATGGCCGATTGTCGATGCCTGCTCCCTAGGGGTATGCACCGCGTGTGGAGCGCGAACCCCTATTGCCGTTCCCGAACGGGGCTGATTAGCTACAGCGAGCTATGACGCAAAACCCTCGAACCATAAATAAATGGTGTGCCCGTGGTGAGTTCGTCACTGATCCGGAAGAACAGGATATGTGCTGCTCAAAGGCTTGCCGATGAACCGGCCGGGTGGACTACGACGCCGGGTCGCTCGCTGGTTGGACCCGTCCGTGGACGACAGGTTCACGCCCGACCCGGCCGCGACGTACGACGCCTCCACGCCCGTACCCGTTCCCGTGCCGCCCGGTCCGGACGCTGGCGCCGCGCGGGCCTGGCCGGCGCTGTGTGAACAGTTCGCGCTGCGGATCCTGTCCGCCGCGTACCAGACCGGCGGGCAGCTCGCGGCGGTCGAGGCGGAGGAGCAGGACCCGGGCCGGTTGGCCCAGTTCTACCGGATCGACCACGCCAACACCCGGATCCGGCGGCAGGCGGAGAACCTACTGGTGCTCGCCGGTCGTACGGTCGACGACGCAGGCCGTCAGATCACCTCGCTGCTGGACGTGGTACGCGCGGGAACCTCGGCGATCGAGCACTACCCCCGGGTACGCCTCGGCGTGATCGCCCATCTCGCCGTGGTCGACTTCGCGGCCGACGACGTGATCCGGGTGCTCACCGAGGTGCTCGACAACGCGACCCGGTTCTCCCCGCCGGCCGCGCCGGTGACCGTCTCGGCCCACCTGACCGAGGTGGGCAGCGTGCTGCTGCGGGTCGAGGACACCGGACTGGGTTTCGCCCCCGCGCAGCTCGTGGACGTCAACAACATGCTGGCCAGCGCCGTACCGGTGACCGTGGCCGAGGCCAGCGCCACCCGGCTCGGCCTGCTGGTGGTGCAGCGGCTCGCCGCCGCGCACCGGATCGGCGTACGGCTGACCGCCCGACCCGGCGGCGGTACGACCGCGACCGTGCTGCTCCCCGCCGGACTGCTCTGCGAGATCCCGTCCGCACCCGAGCCCCCGCCCCACACCCCACCACCCCGCCCACTCCCACCACCGTCTCCCGGCCAGCTCCCGCCCCCGCCGCTTTCCGGCCAGCTCCCGCCGCCTCCGCGCAACGGCAGCGAACTGTCCGGGGGGCGCAACTCCAGCGAGCTGTCCGGGGGGCGCAACGGTGGCAACCCGGCCGGTCCGCGCAACGGCAGTGACCCGTCGGCCCAGCGCAACGGTCATGGGCCGGCGGGTCAGCGCAACGGTGCCGGCGTGCCGGCGGCCGGTCCGGCCCGTACCAACCTGCCCCGGCGGGAACCGGCCAGCCTGCGCGGGGACGTGCCGCCGCCCCGCCCGATCGCACCGGGCGGGCCGGCGGTCGGCTCCGACCAGCTCGCCTGGCCGGACGAGACGATCGACTTCGCCGCCGGATTCCGCGACGGCCGAGAACCGCACCCCGGCAACCGTTCCGAAGGACACCGTGATGACCAGCCCGCGTAACGACCTCTCCCGCCCGCCGGCCGCAGTCCACTCCCCACAGGACTTCGCGTGGCTGATCGGCCGGTTCGCGGCCGAGACGTCTGGGGTGACGCACGCCCTGCTGGTCAGCCTGGACGGGCTGCAACTCGTCGCCTCGGAGGCGGTGCCCCGGGACCTCGGCGACCAACTCGCCGCGCTGACCTCAGGACTGCTGAGCATGGCCGACCGCAGCGCCGCCCTGCTCGACCTCGGGCTCTCCGAGTACCTCACCGTCCGCCTGCCCGGCGGGCACCTGCTGTTCATGCGGGTGGGCGATTCGGCCGGGCTCGCTGTCGCCGCCACCAGCGGCTGTGACCTGCGGGTGGTGGCGTACCAGATGACGAAGTTCGTCGGTGCGGTCGGTCACCTGCTCAGCCCGCAGATGCGCAGCGACCTGCAACGGCGTACCGCGAGCCAGGGCGCCGGCTGACCACCCCGTACCACCGCACGATCCCGACCGCGCACTCACGAGGGAGCTGACGCCACCGTGGCTACCGCACATTGGAAGGTGCGACCCTACGTGCTGACCGGCGGCCGTACCCGGACCCGGCAGCGTCTCTTCGTGCACACCCTTATCTCGGTGTCGTACTACGACCCGCGGTTCGCCGCCGGGCTGCCGCCGGAGACCAGGTCCCTCTACGACCGGGCCCGGCGGACCACCTCGGTCGCCGAACTCTCCGCGTACTCCGGGATGCCGCTGGGGGTGACCCGTGTGGTCATCGACGACCTCGCCACCACCAACCGGTTGCAGGTCCACCCGGAGACCTACTCGTCCCCGTTCGACTCCCGGCTTCTGGAAAGACTCCGCGATGGCCTCCTACAGCTCGCCTGAGCGTCCCGTGCCGACCTCCGCGAAGATCGTCATCGCGGGTGGATTCGGGGTGGGCAAGACCACCCTGGTCGGGTCGATCTCCGAGATCCCGCCGGTCAACACCGAGGCGTGGATGACCGCGGCGAGCGAGCCGGTCGACCGGCTCGACCCGGGCATCGACAAGACCACGACCACGGTGGCGATGGACTTCGGCCGCCGGACCGTCGCCGAGGACCTGGTCCTCTACCTCTTCGGTACGCCCGGCCAGGCGCGGTTCTGGCCGATGTGGGACGACCTGTGCCGGGGCGCGGTCGGTGCCATGGTGCTGGTCGACACCCGTCGGCTGGACGTGTCGTTCGCGGCGGTCAACTACTTCGAACAGGACAGCAGCCTGCCGTTCGTGGTCTGCGTCAACCTCTTCGACGGCCGGCTCACCCACCAGTTGGCCGACGTACGCCGGGCGCTCGCGCTCGGCCCGGACGTACCGGTGATCACCTGCGACGCCCGGGACACCGGCTCGGTCGCCCGTGCCCTGCTCGCCGTCGTGGACCACACCATCCGGCGTACCGGCGGCACCCCGACCGGACGGTTCGCCGCCCCCGCGCCTGCCCGCGCGTCCGCCCACCGATAGCCCTACCACCCCTCGGGAGAAACGATGCGGAAAATCCTGATCGTCGGCGCCGGACAGTCCGGCCTGCAACTCGGTCTCAGCCTGCTCGCCGAGGGCTACCAGGTGACCGTGATGTCGGCGCGCACCCCGGAGGAGATCCGCGAGGGTTGGGTGACGAGCACCCAGGCGATGTTCCACCAGGCCCTGCAGACCGAGCGCGCGTACGGGCTGAACCTCTGGGAGGACAGGGCACCCCGGATCGCCGGCCTGCACGTCTCGCTCTCCGCACCTCCCGGCACCCGGGCGCTGAGCATCGTCGCCCCGCTCGACGAGCCGGGGCAGAGCACCGACCAGCGACTGAAGATGGCGGCCTGGCTGGAGCTGTTCGAGGAGCGTGGCGGGATCGTGCACTACCAGGGGGTCACCACCGCCGACCTGGACGGGCTCACCCGGATCGGCCGGTACGACCTGACCGTGGTCGCCGCCGGCAAGGGTGAACTCGTCGGCGTCTTCGACCGGGACACCGCCCGTTCGACGTACGCGGCCCCGCAGCGCGGGCTGGCGGTGTCGTACGTGCACGGGCTGGCGCCCGATCCCCGGTACCCGGCGCCGAGCGTCGGCTTCAACGCCGTACCCGGGTTGGGGGAACTGTTCGTGATTCCCGCTCTGACCCGCAGCGGACCCTGCGACATCCTGTTCTGGGAGGCGGTGCCGGACGGCCCGCTGGACCTGTGGCAGGAGCGCCTCGACCCGGCCGAGCAGCTCAAGCTGACCATCGAGCTGGCCCGTCGCTACACCCCCTGGGTGTACGACCGCTGTGCCGAGGTCGAACTCACCGACGCCCGCGCCACCCTCTCCGGCCGGTACACCCCGACCGTCCGGCACCCGGTCGCCGAGCTGCCCTCCGGTGGGCTGGTGCTGGGTATGGCCGACGTGGTCATCTCCAACGACCCGATCACCGGCCAGGGCAGCAACACCGCGGCGAAGTGCGCGGCGGCGTACCTGGAGGCGATCGTCCGGCACGGCGACCAGCCGTTCGACCGGGCCTGGATGGAACGTACCTTCGCCGGCTTCTGGGACCGGACCGGTGCGCCGGTGACCGACTGGACCAACGCGATGCTGACGCCGCTGCCCGAGCACGTACAGCAGATCCTCGGCACCGCGGCGACCAACCCGACGGTGGCCCGCCGGTTCGCCAACGGCTTCTCCGACCCGGCCGACTTCGCCGACTGGCTGATGGACCCGGCCAAGACCGCCACCTACCTCGCCTCGGTCGCCTGACCGCGACGGAAGGGCTCCTCCTTTTTTATCGTCTTCTGTAGAGGAAGGAGCCCTTCCTGACACTCCGGGGACAGCCGGGGGCAGGTCGGCGCGGTTAGCGTGGGGCATGGAGACGATGCCGCTCACCCCGCCGTTCGGCCCGGAACTCGTCGTCACCGCCGACGAGCGTCGGGTACTGGAAGAATTCCTCGACTTCTATCGCCGGATCATCGTGACCAAGCTGCACGAGGTGCCGGACGCGGACGCCAAACGCCGCCTCGTACCGTCCGAGACCACGCTCGCCGGGGTGCTCCGGCACATGTCGGTGGTGGAACGGAACTGGTTCCAGCACCACCTGGCCGGCCAGCCGACCCCGGCCGGTGACTCCGACGGTGGCTGGTCGGTCGAGCACACCACCATGGCGGAACTGCTGGAGGACTACAGCCGGGAGTGCGCCCGGTCCCGCGCGACCGCCGCCGGCTACGACCTCGACGACACCGGCACCCACGACCAGCTCGGTCAGGTGTCGCTGCGCTGGATCTACGTCCACATGATCGACGAGACCGCCCGCCATGCCGGTCACATCGACATCCTGCGCGAGCTCACCGACGGGTCCACCGGGGCGTGGTGACGCAGCGGTAAGGCGTCCGGCCGGTCCGTCAGATGCGACACATCCGCCGTCGGAGGCAACCACCGGGGACCACCGCGGTCTATAACTGAGCAGGTGGACGGGGACGCGCGACTCTCGGCGGAAGAATTCCTGCGGACGCGGGGCACGGAGGAGATCGCCCACCCGGGCGGGACACTCTACGACCACCTGTGCCGCGTCGCGGACCGGCTCGTCGCCTGGGGTGCGTCGCCCGACGTACAACTGGCCGGGCTCTGCCACGCCAGCTACGGCACCGACGGATTCGACAACGCGCTGCTGGCACCGTCCGACCGGGCCACCCTGGCGGAGGTGATCGGCCAGGACGCCGAGGCCCTGGTCTACCGGTACGGAGCCGCTGATCGCCGCGCGGTCTATCCCCGCCTCGGCGAACCCGGCCCGGTGCCGTTCACCGACCGGTTCACCGGTCACGTGGACCAGCCGACCGAGGCGGAACTGCGCGCCTTCGTGGAGATCACCGTCGCGAACGAACTCGACGTACTGACTCACAACCCGGCCCTGGCCACCGAGCACGGCGGCGCGCTGTGGCGGCTGTTCGACCGGGTCCGGTCCCGGATGTCGCCCGCCGCCTGGCAGTCCTGCCAGCACCTGTTCGACGACAACGGGGACTGGGTCGGGGAGCGGCCCGCCGCGGCGGTCCAGATCGACGTACTCGACCATCTGGTGCTGACGGTGGCCGACCTCGACCGTACGGTCGACTTCTACCGGCGGGCCCTGGGCATGCGTCCGGTGAGCTTCGGTGCCGGCCGGCGTGCCCTGGCCTTCGGCACCAGCAAAATCAACCTGCACCAGCTCGGTGCGGAGCTGACCCCGCGCGCCGCGCACGCCACGCCCGGCAGCGCCGACCTCTGCTTCGTCGCCGCCACCCCGCTGGCGGACGTGCTCGCCCACCTGGCCCGCGAAGGGGTGCCGGTGGAACTGGGACCGGTGTCGCGCACCGGGGCGATGGGGGAGATGAGCAGCATCTACCTGCGTGACCCGGACGGCAACCTGATCGAGGTCAGCAACTATCCGTAGCCGGCGGACCAGCCTGGAAGACGACCGGTCCCGGAAGGGGAAACCGATGGCTCGGATGGAGTACGCCGCCGCGCAGGCCGACGCGTTCGCGAAAACCCGGCACCTGGACTCCGACGCGGTGGCGCACTGGCGGCCCGCCGTCGCCCGGCACCTGCGGCCCCGGCCCGGAATGCGGCTGCTGGACCTGGGCGCCGGCACCGGCACCTGGGCCCGTACGTTCGCCGGGTGGTACGGGCTGGACGTGATCGCGGTGGAGCCGTCGGCCGAGATGCGGGCCCGTTGTGTGCACCCCGATCCGCTGGCCGGGGACGCCGCCTCCGTACCACTGGGCGACGCGTACGTCGACGGCGGCTGGATGTCGACGGTCATCCACCACGTACCGGACCTGACCGCCGCCGCGGTGGAGTTGCGTCGGGTGCTTCGCCCCGGTGCGCCGCTGCTGATCCGTTCGGCCTTCGCCGGGCGGCACGAGCAGATCAGCCTGTTCCGTTACTTCACCGAGGCGGTCCGGATCCTGGACAGCTATCCGAGCGTGGCGGGCGTCTGCTCGGCCTTCGGCGCGGCCGGTTTCGAGTTCGTCGCGCTCGAACAGGTGCCGCAGGTGAGCGCCGCGTCGCTGGCCTCGGCCGTGACCGAGCTACGCCGGGCGGCGCACACGCCGCTGCAACTGATCACCGACGCGGAGTACGAGACCGGTCTCGACCGGCTGCGGGCGGCGGCCCGTGCGGCCGGACCGGCCGACGCACCCGTGGTCGACCGGCTCGACCTGCTGGTGCTGCGCCGCCCCGGGAAGCCCTGAGCGGTGTCACCGCCCGGCGGTGGCCATCGGCCGGGCGGCCGTCGTGGGCGCCGCCGTGGCCGGGGTCGGGTCGGCCAGCAGCCGGCGGGCGACCGCCAGGGCCCCGACCGCAACGAGTACGGCGAAGCCGAGCAGTGCCACCCGCGCACTGACCTGCTGCAACGCGATCCCGATTCCGATCACCGGTACGGACAGGGCAAGGTAGCCGGCGAGGAAGAGCCCGGCCAGCGCCTCCGCCCGGCTCTCCGGGCTGGCGATCGCGACCACGGTGCCGAGGGTGCCCTTGAACATCGCCCCGGCCCCGGCTCCGGTCAGCACCCCGCCGACCAGGAAGACGGCCAGGCTGGGTGTCGGCAGCCAGGCGGCGAGCACGAGCAGCCCGATGCCGGTCAGCAGGCCGACCATCCCGGTGGCCAGGCTGCGCCGGATCGACCAGCTCGGGGTGGTCAGCTGGACCACCACACCGGCGGCGAAGACCAGGAAGATCGCCGTACCGGCGAGTGCGCGGGAGGGGTGGTGCAGGGTGCCGGCGAGGAACGTGCCGGAGAGTCCGGCGAGCAGCCCGAGTCCGCTGAAGGCGATGAACGCGCCGGCCAGCGCGGCGTAGAACCGGCTCCGGTCGGCGGCCGGCACCGAGATCCGCTGCGTACGGTAACGGGGGCGGGGGTTCGGCAGCTCCCGGCTGTCCGGCGAGAGCAGTACGCCGACCAGCGCCAGCGCCAGCACGATCAGCAGCACCGCGTACGGCAGCCGCAGCGGCTGGGGGGCGTACTGGGCGAGCAGGCCGGCGAGCAGTGAACCGAGGCCGAGGCCGCCGAGGTTGGCGGTGGAGGCGACCAGTTGCGCCCGCCGGGGCGAGGCCTCCGGCCGGTGTGCCCGGTGCAGTTCCGCCAGCCAGGCCGTTGCGGTGGCGGTCACCACGCCGACCGAGAGGCCGCTGAGCACCCGGGCGACGAAGAGGCCGGGCAGTTCGGGCCAGAACAGGAAGACACTGGCGCTGAGCGCGCTGACCGCGACCGCGGGGGCCAGCATCCGGCGACGTCCGTGCCAGTCGGAGATGTGTCCGACGGTGAAGACGGTGATCACGATCCCGGCGGCGTAGGCCGCGTAGATCAGGGTGACGGTGAACGTGGAGAAGTTGTCCTGTTGCTGGTAGAGCGGGTACAGCGGGGACGGCAGGGTGCCGAGCGCCATCACCGCCAGGAAGGCGAGCGCGACTGCCCAGAAGCCTCGGCCGTGCGCCCGCGCCGATGGCCGGGTGCTCGGTCGGGCGAATAGGTTCAAGCTGATGGTGGACATGTTCGGATGCACCTGTCTGGAGCCGTTCCTGGTCAGCTCCGATGGTGATCCGAAAAGCCATCGCCAGCCACGAAGAAAACTTCTATCCATCATCTTGATCCGTGATAAACACGGGGGATGGAACTCCGCCACCTCGCCACCTTCACCGCTGTGGCCGAGGAGGGCAGCTTCACCAGGGCCGCCGAGCGGCTCCGGGTGGTCCAGTCCGCCGTCTCCGCCGCGGTACGCAACCTGGAGCGGGAACTCGGCGTACCGCTGTTCGAACGGACCACCCACCGGGTCCAGTTGACCGACGCCGGCCGGCTGCTGCTGCCGGAGGCCCGGCGTACCCTCGCCGCCGCGGCCGGCGCCCGCGAGGTGGTCGACCAGCTCCGAGGCGGCCTGCGCGGGACCGTACGGCTCGGGATGATGCAGGCCCAGCGAGCCTCGACGGTCAGCGTGGCCCGACTCCTCGCCGCGTTCCGCGCCGAACATCCCGGCGTCGACGTCGAACTACGGGTCGGGGCCAGCGCCGCACACGCCGCCGACCTGCGCAGCGGTCGACTCGACCTGGCGTACCTGGCACTGCCCGCCGGTTCGGCCGCCGGGCTGACCCTGGTCCCGCTGGAGGCCGAGACCATGCCGCTGGTCTGCCCGCCCGAACATCCGCTCGCCGACCGTACCGACGTCGAACTCGTCGAACTGGCCGACGAGACGTTCGTCGACACCCCGCCCGACTGGGGGAACCGGATCGCCACCGACCGGGCGTTCGCCGCCGCCGAGGTACGCCGGACCGTCCGCTACGAGGTGGGTGACCTGGGCAGTGTCCTCGACTTCGTGCAGTACCGGTTGGCCGTGGCGATCATGCCGGCGGCCCGCATCAGCACCGACTCCGACCTGCGCCTGGTTCCCATCCGGCAGCACGCACCGGTCTTCCGTACGTCGATCGCGGCCCCGACCGACCGCCGACTCGGCGCACCCGCCCGCGCCCTGCTCGCCACCGCCCAACGCCAACGCACCCCCGAGACCCCACCCACCCCATAACCGGACACCGGCCTCTTTCAGTGAATGAGGGGTTATTCGTTCGCGGATAGCCCCTCTTTCTCTACATCAGGGTTTCCGGGTGGGTTGGGTGTCGGGTGTGCGAGGTTTTTGGGCTTGATCAACTCTCGTCGGGGGCTCGTTGGCGGAATGTTGGCGGGCCGGGGGTGGTTATACATCGCGTACGACCGGAGCAGCGCCGGGGTTGTGTTCTCGCCTCGTGCCGGCTGTGGCCTCGTACTTCTTCCCGAGTGCAGCGCCGCTTCCCCCCGTGTGTGCGCGTGCTTGGTACCCCCGATTGGAAGGTGAACCATCGTGAAGACGACTTTCACCGCTGTTACCAAGACTTCGTTTGTTCGTAAGAC